>NZ_JBVIJC010000012.1:159376-322869 GCF_055581605.1 Streptomyces sp. NPDC031418 | reverse complement strand
AAACGCCCGGTTACATTCCGAACCCGGAAGCTAAGCCTCACAGCGCCGATGGTACTGCAGGGGGGACCCTGTGGGAGAGTAGGACACCGCCGAACTCCTTTTACAGCTCCGGCTCTTGGGCACTGCCCAGGGGCCGGAGCTTTTTTGCGTTGAGGTAAGGTCAGGGGGCATCGTTGGCTCGTTTCGCACAGGAGGCCCCCGGGTGGAGGTCCAGGAGACCCGTGTCCAGACAGACCGGGTCCTCACCATCCCCAACATCCTCAGCATGGCGCGGCTCGTCGGCGTACCCGTCTTCCTGTGGCTGATTCTCCGGCCCGAGTTCGGTGGGCCCAACAGCGATGGCTGGGCCCTCCTCATCCTGGCTTTCAGCGGGATCAGTGACTACCTCGACGGCAAGCTCGCCCGCCGCTGGAATCAGATCAGCAGCCTCGGCCGGCTCCTCGATCCCGCCGCAGACCGGCTCTATGTCCTTTCCACTCTCCTGGGCCTGACCTGGCGCGAGATCCTGCCGCTCTGGCTGACCGCCGTGTTGCTGGCGAGAGAACTGGTTCTGCTGGTGATGGTGGGTATCCTCCGCCGGCACGGGTATCCGCCGCCGCAGGTGAACTTCCTCGGCAAGGCGGCCACCTTCAACCTGATGTACGCGTTCCCGCTGCTGCTCCTCAGTGACTGGAGTGGTTGGATCGGGTCACTCGCTGCTATTTTCGGATGGGCGTTCGCCGGATGGGGTACAACCCTCTACTGGTGGGCAGGAGTGCTCTACGTAGTACAAGTCCGCCGATTGGTTCGTGCGGATGCCATAGCCGATTGAGCTCGGCGATTGTCCGGACGTAGCGCCTCGATGGCCCACTGTGGAAAAGTGCGGGACAATCTGGACGGGTGAAGTCGGCTAGACCGTCGTCTCTTGGAGGAGGACGCTTCCGACATGAAGGCCGTCGTGATGGCCGGGGGCGAAGGCACTCGCCTGCGCCCCATGACCTCGAGCATGCCCAAGCCGCTCCTGCCCGTGGCGAATCGCCCGATCATGGAGCACGTGCTACGGCTGCTCAAAAGGCACGGGCTCACCGAGACCGTGGTCACCGTGCAGTTCCTGGCCTCGCTCGTCAAGAACTACTTCGGTGACGGCGAAGAGCTCGGGATGGAGCTCACTTATGCCAATGAGGAGAAGCCACTCGGTACCGCCGGAAGCGTCAAGAACGCGGAAGAGGCATTGAAGGACGATGCCTTCCTCGTCATCTCCGGTGATGCCCTGACCGACTTCGACCTCACTGAGCTGATCAACTTCCACAAGGAGAAGGGCGCGCTGGTCACGGTCTGTCTGACCAGGGTGCCCAATCCGCTGGAGTTCGGTATCACGATCGTCGACGAGGAAGGCAAGGTCGAGCGGTTCCTGGAGAAGCCGACCTGGGGGCAGGTCTTCTCCGACACCGTCAACACGGGCATCTATGTCATGGAGCCCGAGGTCTTCGACTACGTCGAACCGGATGTTCCGGTCGACTGGTCCGGCGATGTGTTCCCGCAGCTGATGAAGGAAGGCAAGCCGATCTACGGCTTTGTCGCCGAGGGCTACTGGGAGGACGTCGGCACGCACGAGAGCTACGTCAAGGCCCAGGCGGACGTCCTCGAGGGCAAGGTCAACGTCGACATCGACGGCTTCGAGATCTCGCCGGGCGTGTGGGTGGCCGAAGGCGCCGACGTGCATCCCGACGCCGTGCTCCGCGGACCGCTGTACATCGGTGACTACGCCAAGGTCGAGGCCGGCGCGGAGATCCGGGAGCACACCGTCGTGGGCTCGAACGTCGTCGTCAAGAGCGGCGCGTTCCTGCACAAGGCCGTCGTGCACGACAACGTCTATGTCGGGCAGCACAGCAATCTGCGGGGCTGTGTCGTCGGCAAGAACACCGACATCATGCGGGCCGCCCGGATCGAGGACGGCGCGGTCATCGGTGACGAGTGCCTGATCGGTGAGGAATCGATCGTCCAGGGCAACGTCCGTGTCTACCCGTTCAAGACGATCGAGGCCGGTGCCTTCGTCAACACGTCGGTCATCTGGGAGTCCAGAGGGCAGGCGAACCTGTTCGGCGCCCGCGGGGTGTCCGGCATCCTGAACGTCGAGATCACACCCGAGCTGGCCGTGCGGCTCGCCGGCGCCTACGCGACGACCCTCAAGAAGGGTTCCACCGTCACCACGGCCCGCGACCACTCCCGGGGCGCCCGGGCGCTCAAGCGGGCGGTCATCTCCGCGCTTCAGGCCAGCGCCATCGACGTACGCGACCTGGAGAACGTACCGCTGCCCGTGGCGCGGCAGCAGACCGCGCGGGGCAGCGCCGGCGGCATCATGATCCGGACCTCGCCGGGCGTGCCCGACTCGGTCGACATCATGTTCTTCGACGGCAACGGCGCCGACCTGTCGCAGGGCAGCCAGCGGAAGCTGGACCGGGTGTTCGCCCGGCAGGAGTACCGGCGGGCGTTCCCCGGTGAGATCGGCGACCTGTACTTCCCGGCGAGTGTCTTCGACTCGTACACCGGCTCGCTGCTGCGGAACGTGGACACCACCGGGATCGCCGAGGCCGGGCTGAAGGTCGTCGTCGACGCCTCCAACGGCAGTGCCGGTCTGGTGCTGCCGAGCCTGCTCGGCAAGCTCGGCGTGGACTCGCTGACCATCAACCCCGGTCTGGACGAGTCCCGGCCCACGGAGACGGGCGAGATGCGCCGGAAGGGTCTGGTGCGGCTGGGCGAGATTGTGGCGTCCTCCGGTGCCGCGTTCGGTGTGCGGTTCGATCCCGTCGGCGAGCGGCTGTCGCTGGTGGACGAGAAGGGCAGGATTATCGAGGACGACCGGGCGCTGCTGGTGATGCTGGACCTGGTCGCCGCGGAGCGGCGCAGCGGCCGGGTGGCGCTGCCGGTGACCACGACGCGGATCGCCGAGCAGGTCGCCGCCTACCACGGCACCCAGGTCGAGTGGACCACCACCTCGCCCGACGACCTCACGCGCGTGGGCGGCGAGGAAGGGACCATCTTCGGCGGTGACGGCAAGGGCGGGTTCATCGTCCCCGAGTTCAGCAGTGTCTACGACGGTACGGCGGCCTTCGTACGGCTGATCGGTCTGGTGGCGCGGACCCAGCTCACCCTCAGCCAGATCGACGCACGGATCCCGCGGGCGCACGTCCTCAAGCGGGACCTCGCGACGCCGTGGGCCGTCAAGGGCCTGGTGATGCGGCGGGTGGTCGAGGCCGCCGGAGATCGCTTTGTCGACACGACGGACGGTGTCCGGGTCGTGGAGACCGACGGACGCTGGGTCATGGTGCTGCCGGACCCGGCCGAGGCGGTCACCCATCTGTGGGCCGAGGGGCCCGACGACGCCTCCGCACAGGCCCTGCTGGACGAGTGGTCGGGGGTCGTGGACAGCGCCGGACGGTGACGCGGAGCGCCCCGGGCGGCACCGCCCGGGGCGCTGCCGTACGGCGGCCTGATGTGGGGAAATGCGCTGCACGCGTGCGTGCCGGACACGTGTCCCTGGGGGGCCTGTCCGGCACGCCGGTGGGGCCATTCGGAGGTATCCCTCGCGACATGCGACGATGTGCGGCATGCCGCAGCAACCCCCCGTTCGGAGCAGCCCCGCGCGGCCGCAGCGCCCGGACGCCTCCATGTCGTTGATCAACAACGTCATGGACCACAGCCTCGACGACGGGTACGCCGAGGCCGCCGCCCGGAAGAAGTCCCAGGGCGAGGGCGGCCTGCCGAAGACCCTGCGGGCGAAGCTGGGCCTCGCGGCCGGTCTCGTCCTCGCGGCGCTGGTCGTGACGGTGGGGGCGGCACAGGCGCGGATCGCGGCGCCCGTGGTGGCCAAGGAGCGCCAGGAGCTGATCGACCGCGTCGACAAGGAGACCGCCGACGCGGACAAGCTGGAGAGCACGGTCGACAAGCTGCGCGACGACGTCACGGCCCGGCAGCGGGCCGCGCTGCGGTCGAGCGGCGGCAGCGCCGAGGCGGACCTGGTGAGCCTGCTGTCGGGCGCCACCGCGGTGCACGGCCCCGGCGTCAAGCTCGTCGTGAACGACGCCAAGGAGGCCACCACGGGCGGTGACGGGACCAATCCGCGGGAGACCGCGGGCTTCTCCGACACCGGCCGGGTGCGCGACCGTGACATGCAGCGTGTGGTCAACGGTCTGTGGGCCTCCGGAGCCGAGGCCGTCTCGATCAACGGGCAGCGGCTGACCGCCCTGTCCGCGATCAGGGCCGCGGGTGACGCGATACTGGTCGACAACAGGCCGCTGGTGCCGCCGTACACGGTGCTGGCGGTGGGGGACGGGGAAAGGTTGAGCACCGGGTTCCAGAACAGCGCCGACGGCCTGTATCTGCATGCCCTGGAGCAGAACTACGGCATCCGCGCCACCATCTCCACCGAGGGTGACGTGCGGCTGCCCGCCGCTCCCAGCGTGATCGTACGCACAGCACAGCCGAATGCCGAGAAGACTGGGAAGGGCACATCGTGATCGCCGTACTGGGCCTCGTCGTGGGAGTCGTGGCCGGCCTGTTGGTCCGGCCCGAGGTTCCGGCGGTGGTCGAGCCTTATCTGCCGATCGCCGTCGTGGCGGCGCTGGACGCCGTCTTCGGCGGTCTGCGGGCCATGCTCGACGGGATCTTCGACGACAAGGTCTTCGTGGTGTCGTTCCTGTCGAACGTGGTCGTCGCCGCGCTCATCGTCTTCCTCGGCGACAAGTTGGGCGTGGGCGCGCAGCTGTCCACGGGTGTCGTGGTGGTCCTGGGCATCCGGATCTTCTCCAACGCCGCGGCGATCCGACGGCACGTGTTCCGGGCGTGACATCCATGAGCGATCAGGAAGAACAGCCGCAGAAGGCGGAGAACAGGCTGCGCAAGGAGCTGCCGGCCGAGGTGCCCGCCCAGGCACCAGGGACCGAGCCGACGTCCGCGGACCCCGCTCCGGAACCGCTGACCGGCCGGCAGCGGCTGGTCAAGGGACTGTGGCCGCCGCGCTTCACCCGGGCCCAACTCATCGTCGCGGTCCTCCTGTTCGGCCTCGGTTTCGGTCTGGCCGTGCAGGTCGCCTCCAACAGCGACACCGACAGCGCGCTGCGCGGCGCACGCCAGGAAGATCTTGTACGCATCCTCGATGAACTGGATTCGCGCACACAGCGTCTTCAGGACGAGAAGCAGGGACTCGACAAGCAGCGTCAGGAACTCCAGAGCAGTTCCGACCAGGCCGCCGAGGCGCGCAAGCAGACCGCCGAGAAGGAGAAGCAACTCGGCATCCTGGCGGGCACGGTGGGCGCTCAGGGTCCCGGCATCACCTTGACGATCGAGGACACGAAGGGGACGGTCCAGGCGGACATGCTGCTCGACACCATCCAGGAGCTGCGCGCGGCCGGTGCGGAGGCGATCGAGGTCAACGGAGTGCGTGTGGTGGCCGGCACTTATTTCGCGGATGCGGGCAAGAGCGTGGACGTGGACGGGAACAAGATCAACGCCCCCTATCGTTTCAAGGTCATCGGCAAGCCGCAGGACCTGGAGCCGGCGCTGAACATCCCGGGAGGTGTGGTGCAGACTCTGGAGAAGGAGCAGGCCACGGTCACCGTCGCACGGTCGGGCAAGATCGTCGTGGACGCCTTGCGACAGGCGAAGCGGCCTGACTACGCTCGGTCGTCCTCCCAGTGAACCGGTGGTGCATGGGGGACATCCGGCAGGGGCATGAGGTTGCGGGGGGTCGGCGCACCGAAGAGGTGGTGCGTGGTGGAAACTGTCTGGTGGGCACGGACGTTGTGAGGATGTCCGGGTCGGCCGGTGTAGGCAATCAGGGTTCGTCCTGCCCCACGGGCGGGTCTGTTTCGGTCAAGGGGAATCGCCCGTGAAGTTGTTTGCGAAGTTGTTCGGCAAGAGCGCGCGAGAGGGCAACGCCAACGCGACCGCCCGTCATCGCGCACAGCCTGATGCGGAGGGCCAGCGCCCGCTGTTCCGGGACCAGGTCGCTGGTCCGGGTGGTGACATTTCGGGAGGTCAGGGCGCGGCGTCTGTTGACCCTGCCCAGTCCGGCGGCATAGGTTTCGGGCAACCGTCAACCTCAGGTACGGGTGGAGGGTTCACTCCCGGCCCGTACGCGTCCAACGCCCCGGCGGGGCAGCCGCAGCAGGAGGATCCGTCGATGTCGGTCCTGGTGTGTACGAGGTGCGGTAACCGCAATGCGGAGAACGCCCGCTTCTGCTCCAACTGTGGTGCGCCGCTGCGCCCCGGTGTGGTGCCGGAGCGTGCCTCCGAGACCACGTCCACGATCTCCATCTCCGGTCTCGAGGCCTACGAGGCGGAGGCGACCGGCCAGACGCCGCTGCCGATGCTCTCGCCTGAGGCGCAGGCCGCGGTGGACGCCCTGCCGCTCGGCTCGGCGCTCCTGGTGGTGCGCCGGGGTCCGAACTCGGGCAGCCGCTTCCTGCTGGACAGCGATCTGACCACGGCCGGACGTCACCCGCAGAGCGACATCTTCCTGGACGACGTGACGGTCTCGCGTCGCCATGTGGAGTTCCGGCGCTCCCCGGACGGTTCGTTCACCGTGGCCGACGTGGGCAGCCTGAACGGCACCTACGTCAACCGTGAGCGGATCGACCAGGTCGCCTTGCAGAACGGCGACGAGGTGCAGATCGGCAAGTACCGGCTGGTGTTCTACGCGAGCCGGCAGGGCATCTGACCCGCCCCCGGACTCGGTCCGGGGATCCCCCAGGGAAGGTCCATGCTGCAAACACCGAGTGGCGGTGCCGGAAGCGGTACCGCCGCCAGGGACAGTGGGCTGATGAGCATCGGCACGGTGCTGAACGTGCTGCGCGACGAGTTCCCCGAAGTCACCATCTCCAAGATCCGCTTCCTGGAGTCGGAGGGGCTCATCGAGCCGCAGCGGACCCCCTCGGGGTACCGCAAGTTCAGCGCCGAGGACGTCACCCGTCTCGGCCATGTCCTCAGGATGCAGCGGGACCACTATCTGCCGCTCAAGGTGATCCGTGAGCAGCTGGACGCCATGGAGCGCGGGGAGGCCGTACAGCTGCCGCTGGTGGGGCGCCAGCGCACCGCGGAGCATGAAGCGGAGCGGCCGGAGGGCCCCACGGTGGCCCGGGTCGGCCGGGCGGAGCTGCTGGCGGCCGCCGACATCGACGAGGGCGCGCTGAAGGAGTGGGAGTCCTACGGGCTCATCGCTCCGCTGGAGGAGGGCGTCTACGACGCGGAGGCGGTCACCGTGGCGTCCCTCATCGCCGAGCTGGGCGGATTCGGGATCGAGCCGCGCCACCTTAGGGTGATGAAGGCGGCGGCCGATCGCGAGGCCGGCCTGGTGGACCAGGTGGTGGCCCCGCTCAAGCGCCACCGCAACCCGCAGACCAGGGCGCTCGCCGAGGCCCGTACCAAGGAGCTGGCGGCGCTCACGGTGAAGCTGCACGCGGCTCTGGTGAAGACCGCGCTCGGGATCCGGCTGCCCTGACCGGGCGGGGTCCGGGGCGACCGGATCGGGCACCTGTTCCCGGCCCGACTACCCAAACGTCCCGAGCACGGCCTAGGGTTGCTGTGTGAACGAGCTCGATGTCGTAGGTGTCCGGGTCGAAATGCCCTCCAACCAGCCGATCGTGCTCCTGCGCGAAGTGGGGGGCGACCGCTACCTCCCCATCTGGATCGGACCGGGGGAGGCGACGGCGATCGCCTTCGCCCAGCAGGGCATGGCCCCCGCCCGACCGCTGACCCACGACCTTTTCAAGGACGTGCTGGAGGCCGTCGGCCAGGAGCTGACCGAAGTACGCATCACCGACCTGCGGGAAGGCGTCTTCTACGCGGAGCTGGTCTTTGCCAGCGGGGTCGAGGTCAGCGCCCGTCCCTCCGATGCCATAGCGCTGGCCCTGCGCACCGGAACGCCGATCTACGGAAGTGACACGGTGCTGGACGACGCGGGTATCGCCATCCCGGACGAGCAGGAGGACGAGGTGGAGAAGTTCCGCGAGTTCCTCGACCAGATCTCGCCCGAGGACTTCGGTACCAGCAGCCAGTGAGGCGCCGGAAGCGGTGACCGCTGGCGGCGCGTGCCGGCCGGCGGTGGCTTCGTACGGCCAGGCCGGTGGGCAATTGCCACCGGCCCTTGAGAGCGTCCTACGGCTTCCCGTGAGCGCATTCGGCTAGCCTTTCCCCGCGGTGGGACACGGGAAACCACTCCTAGGGTGATTATCACTCGGCGTGCCGAGTGTGGCGATCGTTGACGCACCCCTGGTGACTGCCTACCGTCGAGAAGGCAGGTCAAGGACGGAGGTCGGCGTGAGAACGAGCGGCGACGGTACGGCTGGGGGTGCCCCCGGACGCGGTTTCGGGGAGAGCGGTCCGTACCCTCCCCCCGGTTCTCAGCTGTGTTCGGACAGGGGGTACCCCCATGCCGGCAGCGCGGTCGAGCACGCCCCGCAGCGGCCGACGGTGGTGCCGGACGGCAAAGGGGTGGCGGCCATGACGTCCGAGCAGATCGGTTACCGCGGGCCCACCGCCTGCGCGGCCGCCGGCATCACCTACCGGCAGCTCGACTACTGGGCCCGCACCGGCCTGGTCGAGCCCAGTGTGCGGCCCGCGTACGGGTCCGGCACGCAGCGGCTGTACAGCTTCCGTGACGTCGTCGTGCTGAAGATCGTCAAGCGCTTTCTGGACACCGGTGTGTCGCTCCAGAACATCCGCTCGGCCGTCCAGCACCTCAGAGAACGCGGTTTCCGTGATCTGGAGCGGATGACCCTGATGAGCGACGGCGCCACGGTGTACGAGTGCACCTCGCCGGACGAGGTCCACGCCCTGCTCCAGGGCGGTCAGGGCATCTTCGGCATCGCCGTCGGAGTGGTGTGGCGGGACGTGGAAAGCGCGCTCTCCCAGCTGCACGGAGAGCGCATCGACACCGGTGAGACCCTCGTCGGGCACAACCCCGCGGACGAGCTGGCACGGCGGCGCAACCGGGCGGTCTGACGGCCCGGTCGGCCGGGGCTCCGGTCCCGGTCCGCGGGCATTGTCAGTGGCGTGGTGCAGCATCGGAGATGTGAGAAACGCGCCCACCATCCTGCATCTCGACATGGATGCCTTCTACGCCTCCGTGGAACAGGCATCCAAGCCGAGCCTGCGCGGGAAGGCGGTCGTCGTGGGCGGGCTCGGCCCGCGCGGTGTGGTGGCCACGGCGTCGTACGAGGCGCGGGTCCTCGGGGTGCACTCGGCGATGCCCATGGCCCAGGCGCGCCGGCTGGCGCCCAACGCGGCGTATCTGGTGCCGCGCTTCTCCCTGTACCGGTCGGTCAGCGAGCAGGTGATGGCGCTGCTGCGGGAGCTGTCCCCGCTGGTGGAGCCGCTGAGCCTGGACGAGGCGTTCGTGGACCTGGAGGCCGGGGGAGCGGCCTGGGACGAGGAGTCGGCGCGGCTGACCGGGATCAGACTGCGCAGCGACATCAAGGCGGTCACCGGGCTCACGGGGTCGGTCGGGCTCGCCGCGTCCAAGATGCTCGCGAAGATCGCCTCCGAGCAGGCCAAGCCGGACGGACTGGTGGTGATCGAGCCGGGCACCGAGCGGGAACTGCTGGGGCCCATGCCGGTGCGCACCCTGCCGGGGGTGGGGCCGGCCACCGGAGACCATCTGCGGCGGGCCGGGATCACCACCGTCGAGGAGCTGGCGGAGGCGGGCGAGGACGAACTCGTCCGGCTGCTCGGCAAGGCGCACGGGCAGGCGTTGTACGCGATGGCGCTGGCCCATGACGAGCGGCCCGTGGTGGCCGAGCGCGAGGCCAAGTCGGTGTCGGTCGAGGACACCTACGACGTCGACATCCACGACCGCCTGCGGATCGGTCTGGAGGTACGGCGGCTCGCCGACCGGTGCGTGGGGCGGCTGCGCGGGGCCGGGCTGTCCGGGCGGACCATCGTGCTGAAGGTGCGGCGGTACGACTTCTCGACGCTGACCCGCTCGGAGACGCTGCGCGGGCCCACGGACGATCCGGCGGTGGTGCGGGAGGCGGCCGCGCGGTTGCTGGACTCGGTGGACACCACGGGCGGGGTGCGGCTGCTCGGGGTGGGCGTGTCGGGGCTGGCCGACTACACGCAGGAGGATCTGTTCGCGCAGGCGGCGTGGGCCGCGGAGGAGGGCGAGCGGCAGGAAGAGGGGGAGGCGGACGGTGCCGAGGCCGAGGCGGAGACCGAGGGGGCGGAGCGGGGCGCGGAGCCCGCGGAGCGGCTGTGGCGGCCGGGGCAGGACGTGCGGCACGCGGAGTACGGGTACGGCTGGGTGCAGGGCAGCGGGGTGGGGCGGGTCACCGTGCGGTTCGAGACGCCGCAGTCCGAGCCGGGGCGGGTGCGGACCTTCCTCGTCGGGGACGCCGCACTGGAGGCGGTGGAGCCGTTGCCGCTGGTGCTGGGCGTCGCCGACCCGCCCGCCGGGGTCCCGGCGGCGGACGGTGGCCATCGGGCCGGCTCCGCGCCGGACCCCGGAACCCGGCAGCCCGTAGGTCCGGCCGGGGTCCAGCCCGGTTCCGGGTGAGTTCGAGGACGGGGTGGGATCAAGGCTTCGTGGGGCGGGTCAGGTTTCCTCCGTGCCCGCCAGCTTGCCGAAGTCGTGGTCCGGAAGTGGGGGGTGCGGCGATGTGTCGAGGCCGTAGTGGTGGTAGAGCTGGAGTTCCTGCTCGGGGGAGAGATGGCGGCCCACCCCGAAGTCGGGGGCGTCCCTGATCAGGGCGCGCTCGAAGGGGACCCGGAGGGAGCCGTCGACCAGTTCGCTCGGTTCCAGAGGGACGAAGGCGTCCCGGGAGAACAGGCCGGTGCGTATGGCCGCCCACTCGGGCACGCCCGTCGCATCGTCGAGGTAGACCTCGTCAATGGTGCCGATCTTGGTGCCATCGCGGTCGAACGCCTTGCGGCCGATCAGGTTGCGCGGATCGATGTCGGTCTGCACGGTCCCTCTCCCTCCACTTGGTCGCAACTCATCCGTAAGCACTACAAAAGAGCACATTCAACGAGGCGGCCACTCGAGGGCCCAGGCGTTGACCTCGCTGGTAGGCTGACAGCGGCTGCTGACCCCGTGCGGGAGAGTCCTCCGACCACGTCGGAGGCGCCGAAGGAGCAAATCCTCCCCGGAATCTCTCAGGCTCACGTACCGCACGGACGAGGTCACTCTGGAAAGCAGGGCGGGTGTCGACGGCTTCCGCTCTCACCGACGGTGAAAACCGGGCGTGCCCGGTGAAACTCTCAGGTTGAGATGACAGAGGGGGAGGCCGTCCGGGCACCCGCGCCGTGGTGCCCTCGAAGGTCGCGTCAGACCAGGAGGCCTCCGCCATGACCGCCCATCGCATTCCGCTCTCCGCACTCGAAGCGGGCATCCCCTTCGAGCAGCGCCACATCGGGCCCGACCAGGAGGCGCGGGCCAAGATGCTCGCGCAGGTGGGCTACGGCTCGCTGGACGAGCTGACCGCCGCCGCGGTCCCGGATGTGATCAAGAACGCCGACGCGCTCGATCTGCCGGGTGCCCGCACCGAGGCGGAGGTGCTCGCCGAGCTGCGCTCCCTGGCGGACCGCAACCAGGTGCTCGGATCGATGATCGGCCTGGGGTACTACGGCACCTTCACGCCGCCCGTCATCCTCCGCAACGTCATGGAGAACCCGGCCTGGTACACGGCCTACACGCCGTACCAGCCGGAGATCTCCCAGGGGCGCCTCGAGGCCCTGCTGAACTTCCAGACCATGGTCGCGGAGCTGACCGGCCTGCCGACCTCCGGCGCCTCGCTCCTCGACGAGGGCACGGCCGCCGCCGAGGCCATGGCGCTGTCGCTGCGGATGGGCAAGAACAAGAAGGGTCTCTTCCTCGTCGACGCGGACGCGCTGCCGCAGACGATCGCCGTCATCGAGACCCGTGCCGAGCCGACCGGCGTCGAGGTCGTCGTCGCCGACCTCAGCGAGGGCATCCCGGCCGACCTCGCCGCCCGCGAGATCAACGGCGTGCTGGTCCAGTACCCGGGCGCCTCCGGTGCCGTACGGGACATCAAGCCGGTCATCGACCAGGCGCACGAGCTGGGCGCGCTGGTCACCGTCGCCGCCGACCTGCTCGCCCTGACCCTGCTGACCTCGCCGGGTGAGCTGGGCGCGGACATCGCCGTCGGCACCACCCAGCGCTTCGGTGTGCCGATGGGCTTCGGCGGCCCGCACGCCGGCTACATGGCCGTGCGCGAGAAGTTCGCCCGCAGCCTGCCGGGCCGGCTGGTGGGCGTGTCCGTCGACGCCGACGGGAACAAGGCCTACCGGCTCGCGTTGCAGACCCGTGAGCAGCACATCCGCCGGGAGAAGGCCACCAGCAACATCTGCACCGCGCAGGTGCTGCTCGCGGTCATGGCGGGCATGTACGCCGTGTACCACGGGCCGGAGGGGCTGCGGACCATCGCACGGCGCACGCACCGCTACGCCTCCGTCCTCGCCGCCGGGCTGACGGCCGGCGGGGTCGAGCTGGTCCAGGGCGCCTTCTTCGACACCCTCACCGCGCGCGTGCCCGGCAAGGCCGCCGAGATCGTCGCCGCCGCCCGCGCGGGCGGCGTCAACCTGCGTCTGGTCGATGCCGACCATGTCTCCCTGGCTTGCGACGAGACCACCAACCGAGCCCAGCTCGCCGCCGTCTTCTCCGCCTTCGGCGTCGAGGGCGACATCGAGGCGCTGGACGCGGCCGCCGGCGAGGCCCTGCCCGAGGCGCTGCTGCGCACCGACGACTACCTGGCCCACCCGGTCTTCCACCAGCACCGCTCCGAGACTGCGATGCTGCGCTACCTGCGCAAGCTGGCCGACCGCGACTACGCGCTCGACCGTGGCATGATCCCGCTGGGCTCCTGCACCATGAAGCTCAACGCGACCACCGAGATGGAGCCGGTCACCTGGCCCGAGTTCGGCCAGCTGCACCCCTTCGCCCCGGCCGAGCAGGCGGAGGGCTACCTCACGCTCATCCGTGAGCTGGAGGACCGTCTCGCCGAGGTGACGGGGTACGACAAGGTCTCGCTCCAGCCGAACGCCGGTTCGCAGGGCGAGCTGGCCGGCCTGCTCGCCGTGCGCGGCTACCACCGGGCCAACGGTGACGAGCAGCGGACCGTCTGCCTGATCCCGTCCTCGGCGCACGGCACGAACGCCGCCAGCGCCGTGATGGCCGGCATGAAGGTCGTCGTCGTGAAGACCGCCGAGGACGGCGAGATCGACGTCGACGATCTGCGCGCCAAGATCGAGCAGCACCGCGACGAGCTGGCCGTGCTGATGATCACCTACCCGTCCACGCACGGTGTGTTCGAGGAGCACGTCGCCGACATCTGCGCCCAGGTCCATGAGGCGGGCGGCCAGGTGTACGTCGACGGCGCCAACCTCAACGCGCTGGTCGGCCTCGCCAAGCCGGGCCACTTCGGCGGTGACGTCTCCCACCTGAACCTGCACAAGACCTTCTGCATCCCGCACGGCGGCGGCGGTCCGGGCGTCGGCCCGGTGGCCGTACGGTCGCACCTGGCGCCGTACCTGCCGAACCACCCGCTCCAGCCGGCCGCCGGCCCGGAGACCGGGGTCGGTCCGATCTCGGCCGCTCCGTGGGGCTCGGCGGGCATCCTGCCGATCTCCTGGGCGTACGTCCGCCTGATGGGCGGCGAGGGGCTGAAGCGGGCCACCCAGGTGGCCGTGCTGTCGGCGAACTACGTCGCCAAGCGCCTGGAGCCGCACTACCCGGTGCTGTACACCGGCCCCGGCGGTCTGGTCGCGCACGAGTGCATCATCGACCTGCGGCCGCTGACCAAGGCGACCGGTGTGAGCGTCGACGATGTCGCCAAGCGCCTCATCGACTACGGCTTCCACGCGCCGACCATGTCGTTCCCGGTCGCCGGCACCCTGATGATCGAGCCGACCGAGTCCGAGGACCTCACCGAGCTGGACCGTTTCTGCGACGCGATGATCGCCATCCGCGCGGAGATCGAGAAGGTGGGCTCCGGCGAGTGGCCCGCGGAGGACAACCCGCTCCGGGGCGCCCCGCACACCGCCGCCGCGCTCGGCGGTGAGTGGGCGCACGCCTACAGCCGCGAGGAGGCCGTCTTCCCGGCCGGTGTCTCGGCCGCCGACAAGTACTGGCCGCCGGTGCGCCGTATCGACCAGGCCTTCGGCGACCGCAACCTGGTGTGCTCCTGCCCGCCGCTGGACGCGTACGAGGACTGAGCGAGCCGAGGCCGAGGGCCCCGTCCGGCTGGTGCCGGGCGGGGCCCTCGCCGTGTCCGGGGGCGGGTCAGGCCGTCGCCAGGGACACCTCGGTCGACTTGATCAGGGCGACGACGGAGGAGCCGGTGGCGAGGCCCAGGGCGGTGACGGACTCGCGGGTGACGGCCGAGGTCAGCTCGCCGCCCTCGATGGCGATCTTGACGGTGGCCATCGCGGCGCCGGCGGCCAGGTCCGTGACGGTGCCCGGCAGCTGGTTGCGGATGGACACGCGGCCCACCGGGTCGGTGGCGAGAGCCACCTCGGTGGCCTTCACCAGCGCCCGTACCGCGGTGCCCTCGGCGAGGCCGAGGTCCCGGGCGGCCTCCAGGGTGATCGCCGCGGTGAGGTCCTGGCCGCCGTCCAGGCGGAGCTTCACGGTGGCCATGGCCTCGCCGGGGTGTACGGCGGTGATGGTGCCGGGGAGCTGGTTGCGGATGCTCAGAGTCATGGCCCGACGGTAGTGCGGGTGGGGGTTCAGGCCGGGTACGCGTGGGTCTGCGTCGCTTTGACTGTCGCCCAGACCGGTGCACCCGGGTGCAGGTCCAGCTCCGCGGCGGCGACCGTGGTCAGGTCGGCGGCGAGCGGGAGTTCCCCGGTCAGATCGGCGCGGATCTGGTCGCCGTGGGTCTCCAGGCCGGCCACCTCGCAGCGCCACAGGTTGCGGGCGCTGGAGGCCGTGGGCCGGTCCCGGAAGAGGGTCACGGCGGACGGCGGGAAGGCGACGAAGGCCGGTCCGGACAGTGTCTCGGTGGTGGTGATGGAGGGCCCGGCGTCCAGTCGTACCGTGTGCCCGTCCGCCCGGCCGCGGTAGAGGTTGAGGCCGACCAGCTGGGCGATGTAGTCCGTGCGCGGGTGGCGGGCGATGTCGGTGGGGCCGCCCTCCTGTACGACGCGGCCGTGCTCCACGACCACCAGCCGGTCGGCGAGCACCATGGCGTCCAGCGGGTCGTGGGTGACCAGTACGGCGACGGCCTCGAACTCGGCGAGGTGGCGGCGCAGCTGGGCGCGGACCTCCAGCCGGGTGCGGGCGTCCAGGGCGGCCAGCGGCTCGTCCAGGAGCAGCAGCCGGGGCCGGGTGGCCAGGGCGCGGGCGAGGGCCACGCGCTGGGCCTGGCCGCCGGAGAGGCGGCGGGGCTTGGCGTGGGCGTGGGCCGCCAGGCCCATGCGGTCCAGCCAGGTGGCGGCCAGGGCGCGGGCCTCCGCCTTGGACGCGCCCTGGCAGCGGGGGCCGAAGGCGACGTTGTCGAGCGCGGAGAGGTGGGGGAAGAGGAGGTAGTCCTGGAAGACCACGCCGACCGGGCGGGACTCCGGGGGAGTGTGGTGCAGGGGGGTGCCGTCGAGGTGCAGATGGCCGCCGGTGAGGGGGATGAGGCCGGCCAGGGCGCGCAGGGCGGTGGTCTTGCCGGCGCCGTTGGGGCCGAGGAGGGCGAGGACTTCGCCGGGGGCGGCGGTGAGGGGGATGTCCAGGCGGAAGGTCGTGCGGTCGACGAGGAGGTGGGCGTCGAGGGCGGGTGGGGTGGTGGGGGTCGCGTGCGGGTGGGGGTGCGCGTGCGGCGGCTGCGGCGTGGGGGTGGCCCGGCCTTCGGCCGGGTTGAGGTTCCCACCCGCACCACGCGTGCGGCGTTCGTCGGCGGGTGCGGGTGGCCCTTGTGGGGGTGCGGCGCCGTCGGCGGGTGCGGGTGGGATGTGGTGGCGTGCAGCGCCGTCGCCGGGTGCGGCGCCGTCGGCGGGTGCCGGTGCGGGTCGGTGGGGTGCGGCGCCGTCCGTGGGGAGGCCGGGGGTGTGCGGGTTGGTCATGGTGTTGTCATCCAGCGGTCCCGGAGGCCGGCCAGGACGGCGATCGACACCGCCAGCAGGACCAGGCTGAGCGAGATGGCGGCCTCGGGGTCGTTCTGAAGGGCGAGGTAGACCGCCAGGGGCATGGTCTGGGTACGGCCGGGGAAGTTGCCCGCGAACGTGATCGTCGCGCCGAACTCGCCCAGCGCCCGCGCCCAGGCGAGCACCGCGCCGGCGGCGATGCCGGGGGCGATCAGCGGCAGGGTGACCCGGCGGAACGCGGTGAAGCGGGACGCCCCGAGCGTGGTCGCCGCCTCCTCGTAGCGCGGGTCGGCGGCGCGCAGGGTGCCCTCGACGCTGATGACCAGGAACGGCATCGCGACGAACGCCTCGGCGATCACCACGCCGGCGGTGGTGAACGGCAGCGTGATCCCGAACCAGGCGTCGAGCCACTGGCCGACGACGCCGTTGCGGCCCAGCGCGAGGAGGAGAGCGACACCGCCGACCACCGGCGGCAGCACCAGCGGCAGCGTCACCAGGGCCCGGACGAGACCCCGGCCGGGGAACTCCGTACGGGCCAGCAGCCAGGCCAGCGGCACCCCGAGGACCAGGCTCACGGCGGTCGCCGCGGTGGCCGTGACCAGCGACAGCTGGAGCGCCTGCCACACCTCGGGGCTGGTCAGCTGGTCCGGCAGACTGCGCCAGGGCGCGCGCACGAGCAGCGCGAGCAGCGGCAGCAGCAGAAACGCCAGGGCCAGCACACCCGGCAGCAGCAGGGGCAGCGGCACCGCGAGCCGTCCGCGTCGGCCCCCCGTGCCGACGCGGCGGCGCCACGGCCGGCCCGTGCGGGGGCCGGCCGGGGCACCGGGCTGGTCGAGCGAGGTCATGGCTTGAGGAACCCGGCCTGGCTCAGCACCTTCTGGCCCTCGGCGGACCGCACGAGGGCGATGAACGCCTTGGCGGCCTGGGCGTTCTGTCCGTTCTTCAGCGGTGCGATCGGGTATTCGTTGACGGCCTGGGCGGACTCGGGGAACTCCACGCCCTCCACCTTGTCACCCGCGGCCTTCACATCGGTCTGGTACACCACCGCGGCGTCGGCCTCCTTCAGCTCCACCTTGGTCAGGGCGGCCTTGACGTCCTGCTCGTAGGAGACCGGGGTGAGCTTGAGCTTGGCGGCGTCCAGGGCCTTCTGGGCGGCCGCGCCGCACGGCACGGTCTTGTCGCACAGGACGACCTTCAGGCCCGACGTGGTGAGGTCCTTCAGGGAGGACACCTTCTGCGGGTTGCCCGGCAGGGTGGCGATCTCCAGCTTGTTGCGCACGAAGGTGGCCGGGGTGCCGGCCGCGTCCTTCTTGGCCGTCACGATCGCCATGGTCTTGGGGCTGGCGGCGGCGAAGACGTCCGCCGGGGCGCCACCGGTGATGCTGGCGGCGAGGGTGTCGCTGCCGCCGAAGTTGAAGCTGACCTTGGTGCCCGGGTGCTGCTGTTCGAACTCCTTGCCCAGGGTCGTGAAGCTCTCCTTCAGGGAGGCGGCCGCGAACACGGTGACGGTGCCGGACAGCTTTCCGGAGGAGGGCTCGTCCGAGGTGCCGGTGGTGGACTTGGACGAGGAGGAGCAGGCGCTGAGGGCTGTCAGGGCGGCGGCTCCAGCGCCGGCCACCTTCAGCATTCGCCTGGTCCGGCGCACGGAACGGGTCATCACGATCTACTCCTCGGATCTCGGTACACACGTCGCGCCCTGCCACGGCCGAGCCCCGGCCATGTCCGGATCATACTTCCGCATCTGCCAGGGTTAAGTCTTCTGTCGCATCGCATGAGCTGAGCGGTCCCGGCTTGTAGCTTGCATATGCGGTTGTACGGAGTGGTCGTCACGAGAGGTGGAGGTGCCGAGCGGGGCGCCACGTGCGCGTAGGGGAGGGGGGAGGAGGAAGAAGGCGTCAGGTGCGGTCGATGTGCACGTTCGTGGACTTCACGCGTGCCGTGGCCTCCATGCCGACCTCCAGGCCGAGTTCCTCCACGGCCTCCCGGGTGAGCAGGGAGACCAGCCGGTGCGGGCCCGCCTGGATCTCCACCTGGGCGGCGACGTCGCCCAGCTTGATCGCGGTGACGATGCCAGGGAAGGCGTTGCGCACGGAGGTGCGGGAGACGTCCTCCTCGCCGCCGCCCGTCCTGGCCAGCTCGACGGAGAACGCGGCGAGGTCCCTGCCGTCGATGAGGCGCCGCCCGGCCTCGTCGCGATGGGTGGTCATCCGGCCCGCGTCGGCCCAGCGGCGGGCGGTGTCCGGGCTCACGCCGAGGAGCCGCGCGGCCTGGCCGATCGTGTACGACTGCATGCCGGTCACGATAGGGCCCGAGGCGGCGAACCGCGGAATGCCGAAAGGGGCCGGGGGCCTGCTGCCCCGGCCCCTTGGCGCCGGCTCGGATCGGGTCCGGCTCAGCCGGTGTGGACGCGGGGGCGGCGTACCCGGTCCGGTTCCGCCTCGCGCAGCACCTCTCGGGTGACGGGGGCGACCTCGCCCTGGCCGAAGAGGAAGAAGCGCAGGAAGTTGGCGAAGGGGTTGCCCTCGGTCCACTCGAAGTAGATGTGCGGGGTGCAGCCGGTCATGTCCCGGGCGTGCAGCAGGAGGGCGGCCAGGGCGTTGGGGATGGAGGCGGACTCCAGGGTCAGCACGCGGTAGCGGCCGTGCAGGACCTCGCCCCGTACGGTCAGGCCGGCCTCGAACTCGGACGGGTCGGTGACCGTGACCTCGACGAAGACGAAGTCCTCCTGCTCGGGCATGTCGTTGTCGGCGCGGATCTGCTCGACCTTGTCGCGGTACTCGGCCTTGTCGCGGTGGCCGGGCTGGTTGGCGATGAGCCGTATCTTCCGGCTGGCCATGTCCCGGATGAATCGTTCCGCCATCGGGTCGAGCGTCACGCTGGTCACGCGCAGCTCGAAGGCGCGGGCGAGCCGGGACACGAACGAGACCAGCATGATGCCGACGATGAAGCAGGCACCGATCTTCACGCCGTCCGGGCGTTCGATGACGTTGACGACCGTCACGTAGAGCATGACGGCGGCCACGACCGAGAAGGCGATGAACGAGTGGCGCTGCCCCGCCTTTCGGGCGGCGATGGTCACGGCGATGGCTGCGGAGGACATCAGGACCAGCACGCCGGTGGCGTAGGCGCCGCCCTGTTTGTCGACATTGGCGTCGAAGGCCCAGGTGACGAGGAAGGCGACCAGGGTGAAGACGAGGACCATCGGGCGTACCGCGCGGGCCCAGTGCGGGGCCATGCCGTAGCGGGGGAGGTAGCGCGGCATGAGGTTGAGCAGGCCGGCCATCGCCGAGGCACCCGCGAACCACAGGATGGCGATCGTGGAGAGGTCGTAGACCGTGCCGAACGCGCCGCCGAGGTATTCGTGCGCGAGGTAGGCGAGGGCGCGGCCGTTGGCCGGGCCGCCGGCCTTGAAGTCGTCGGCGGGGATGAGGACGGTGGTGATGAAGCTGGTGGTGATCAGGAAGACGCTCATGATGAGCGCGGCGGCCGTGAGCAGCTTCTTGGTGTCGCGGATGCGGCCCGTGGGCTTTTCCTCGGTGTCGTCCGGGTCGCCCTGGACATGGGGCATGACGGCGACGCCGGTCTCGAAGCCGGACAGACCGAGGGCGAGTTTGGGGAAGACCAGCAGGGAGACGCCGATCATCGCGAAGATGCTGCCGTGCTGGGCGGTGAGCGCGTTGGTCCAGTCGGTGACCACGTGCTGGGCGGTCAGCACATGCCAGAAGCCGACGGCCACGACCACGGCGTTGAGCGCGAGGTAGGTGACCACGAGGGCGACCGCGACCCCGATCGCCTCCAGGAAGCCCTTGAGGAAGACCGCGCCGAGCAGCGCCACCAGCAGCAGGGTGATCAGCATCTTGTGGCTGTGCAGCGCGCTGGTCAGATGGGGGTTCTCCACCAGGTGGGTGGAGGCGTCGGCGGCGGAGAGGGTGATGGTGATCAGGAAGTCGGTGGCCGCGAACCCCAGCAGCGTCAGGACGAACAGCTTGCCCTGCCAGAAGGAGAGCAGCCGCTCCAGCATGGCGATGGAACCCTCGCCGTGCGGGCTCTCCTCCGCGACCCGGCGGTAGACCGGCAGCGCGCCCGCCAGGGTGACGATCACCAGCACCACGGTCGCCACCGGCGACAGCAGCCCGGCCGCCAGGGCGGCGATGCCGGGCTGGTAGCCGAGGGTGGAGAAGTAGTCCACGCCGGTCAGGCACATCACCCGGTACCAGCGCTGGCCCTGGTGCGGGGGCGTCGGCTCGGCGTGTGGACCGGTGTGCGCGCCGTGCTTGCCCATGTCGGACAGGCCCTCCAGCATCCAGGTGCGCAACCGGCTGGTACTGGGAGGGTGTTCGGTGGTCGCCATCGGCGTGCTCCTGAAGTGCAGCTCAGCTGTTTCCGGCCGTCCTGCGGTCGGCCGGATCAGCGTAAGCGGAGAGTGATGCTCAGGCCCCTGAATCCCGGCCCGGGAGGCGTCAATCTTGCGTTAAGAATGGCCCCGGGGTGCACGTGACGCGGCGAAGAGGGTGCGGGGCTCGCGTCGAAAGGGTGAGGTCACGGCGCGGAGGCGAGGCCGGAGAGGGAGCGGGGTGGGGCCCGGTGGGACAGGCGCCGGGGGCGACCACCCTGCGTTATGTTCTGGGTCACATCCGGGGGTCCGGTGTGGCCTGTCCGGTGTCTCCATCCGTCTCCTCCTGGCGCGATAGGTCCGATAGCCGCGACAGATGCGATAGCGGTGTCCGGCGCTCAGCCAGGTCCTGGTGGTCCTGGCGACCAGCCCCCTGTTTCACAGTCCCCGGGTGTCCATCCGCAGGTGCCATGTGTTTCTGCGGTGGACCGCGAGGAGGTCGGACTGGAGGGGGGAGGGCGGTACCGCCAGCACCGGGCAGTTCGCGTGGGACAGGCAGTGGCGGGGGACCCGGCCCGAGAAGGCGCGGCGCAGGCCGCGCCGCCCCGCGCCCACGACCAGGACGTCGTCCTCGCGGTCGGCGGTCGCCACCAGCGCCGGGCCCGGCGCTCCCCGGACGATGACGGCGCACATCGGCACCCCGGGACCCGTCGCGCCGAAGATCTCCTCGAGCACCGAGGCCAGTCGCCGGCGGGCCAGCCGCTGCCACTCCTCGACCGGCAGGTCCGCGCCCGGGCAGCGGCGGGTGGCGGGATCTCCGCCGGGTGGCTCCCAGGCCAGCACCGGCCAGAGTTCGGCCCCCAGCCGGCGGGCGAGTGCGGTGGCCCGGCGCAGGGCCGTGACGCTGCCGAGGGAGCCGCTCACGCCGACCACCACTCGCGGGGTCGCGGAGGCGTCGTAACCGGACATGATCCACCGTCCTCGCGGGCGCCCGCGGTCGACGCTCGTGGGCATGCCCGCCTGCGAGGCCCTTGTTCCCTTCCTTCCATCCCACCCCCTCGGCGGGAAATCGACCAGCCGGGCGAGGCCCGCTCCGCGCCCGGCGGCGGCGTCGTAGTCGAAACTTTCGGTCCGGTGCGACGGGTGCAGCTCCGGCTGGGGTGCAGGGACCGGCGGCGGCCTTGTCATCCCGGGCTTCCGTCCCGGTCCGGCGGGCCCGGAGCCGCCCTCGGCGCACGACCGGTGACACCCCTGAGGCAAACCGAGTGCTGCCTGCTCCTGCGTAACACCTTGACGCTTATCACCTGCCTTCCTAGAGTCCGGGTTCGGAACGTTCGGGATTTTCTTCGAATGTTTCGGACAGCACTTCCTGAAGCAACTCCGAAAGTTTCCGAAGGAGCGCAAGATGGGCGACCCTGCACTGTCCCGCCGCGGCTTTCTGGCGGCCTCCGTCGCCGCCGGTGTCGGGATGACCGCACTCAGCGGCTGTGGCGGCGGCTCGGACGGGGGGTCGTCCTCGGGGACGACCACGATCGAGTGGTGGAACATCTCGACCACGCAGCCGACCAAGACCGTCTGGGCCAATCTCGCCAAGAAGTTCGAGGCACAGAACCCCAAGATCAAGGTGAAGATCGTCCAGCTGGAGAACGACGCCTACAAGTCGAAGATGACCGCGCTCATCGCCTCCGGGAAGCTGCCGGACATCTTCCACACCTGGGGCGGCGGCGTGCTGAAGCAGCAGGTCGAGGCGGGCCTGGTCGAGGACCTCACGGACCGGACGAAGGACTTCTCCGCCGGCCTGCTGCCGGTGGCCAAGCAGCCGTACCTCGTCGAGGACAAGCTCTACGGCATCCCGTTCGACATCGGCATGGTCGGCTTCTGGTACAACAAGTCGCTCTTCAAGAAGGCCGGCATCACCGCGCCCCCGACCACCTGGAGCGGCTTCCTCGACGCCGTACGGAAGCTGAAGTCGGCCGGCATCACCCCGATCGCCCTCGCGGGCAAGGAGAAGTGGCCCGGCATGTACTACTGGGCCTACCTCTCGATGCGCGCCGCCGGGGCCGACGCCCTCCAGAAGGCCGCCGACGCCAAGGACTTCACCGGCGCCGGCTTCGTCGAGGCGGGCCGGCACCTGAAGGAGCTGGTCGACCTCCAGCCCTTCCAGAAGGGCTACCTCGGCGCCGCCTACTCCACGCCCACCGGCCAGGCCGCCGCGGTCGGCAACGGCAAGGCCGCGATGGAGCTGATGGGCCAGTGGGCGCCGATCGTGGAGGCCGACTCGGGCAAGGGACTCGGCGCCGATCTCGGCTTCTTCCCCTTCCCCGAGGTCGAGGGCGGCCAGGGGAAGATCACCGAGGTGTTCGGCGGAGGCGGCGGCCACGCGCTGCGCAAGGGTGCCCCGCAGGCCGCCTACGACTTCCTGAAGTTCTTCGCCTCCGAGACCACCGACCGGGAACTGGTCAAGAAGACGGGCACGCTGCCGGTCGTCCCGGCCGCCGAGAGCGTGCTCACCGACCGCAACCTCAAGGCCGTACAGGCCCAGTTGAAGGCCGCCACCGGCTTCCAGCTCTACCTGGACCAGGCCTATGTGCCCGCCGTCGGCCAGGAGGTCAACGACAGTGTGGCCGCGCTGATCGCCGGCTCGAAGTCGCCCGAGCAGGTCACGCAGTCCATCACGCAGGCCGCGAAGGAAGCGTGAGGGCCGGCGATGACCTCCACCTACCTCCCGGACGGGCCATGACCTCCACCTACCTCCCGGACAAGCGGAGCGGTCCCGCCGCCGACCGGCTGCCCCCGGCCGCGCGCGCGGCGCGCGGCCGGTCCCGGCGACGGGCCCTGCACTGGCTCACCGCCGTGGGCCTGCAACTGCCCGCCCTCGTCCTGTTCGGCGTGCTGGTCCTGCTGCCGATCCTGTTCGCGCTGTACGCCTCCTTCTTCCGCTGGGGCGGCTTCGGGATGCCGTCCGACTACGCCGGCACCGAGAACTTCAGCCGCCTTTTCCAGGACCCGGTGTTCATCGGCGACCTGTGGCGCATGCTGCTGCTGGTCGGCCTGTCGCTGGTGCTGCAACTGCCGTTCGCGCTCGCCATGGCCGTGCTGCTCAACCAGAAGGTGCGCGGCCGTGCGGTCTACCGGATGCTGTTCTTCGCGCCGTACGTGCTGTCCGAGGCGA
The DNA here is from genome assembly GCF_055581605.1 of Streptomyces sp. NPDC031418. Lineage (NCBI taxonomy): Bacteria > Bacillati > Actinomycetota > Actinomycetes > Kitasatosporales > Streptomycetaceae > Streptomyces > Streptomyces sp. NPDC031418. The sequence continues at coordinate 299,302 of NZ_JBVIJC010000012.1, read as the reverse complement.
TCACCGGCGTGCTGTTCAGCATGATCTTCGCGCCGGACGAGGGCTTTGCCGACCATGTGCTGAAGAGCATCGGCCTCGAGGGCCTCGGCGGCGAGTGGTTCTCCGGCACCTCCACCGTGCTGGCGACCCTCTTCCTGGTCATGATGTGGAAGTACTTCGGCTTCCACATGATGCTCTACCTGGCCGGACTCCAGGCGATCCCGGCCGAGTTGACCGAGGCGGCGACCGTCGACGGCGCGAATCCCTGGCAGCGCTTTTGGCACGTCACCCTGCCGCTGCTCGCGCCCACCCTGCGGATCAGCGTCTTCCTGGCCGTGATCGGATCGATCCAGCTCTTCGACCTGGTGTGGGTGGTCACCGCGGGCGGCCCCGACCACCACTCCGAGACCCTGGCCGTGACCATGTTCCAGTACGGCTTCAAGCGCTACCAGGTCGGCTACGCCAGTGCGATCAGCGTCGTCATGTTCGTGATCAGCCTGGTCTTCGCCCTTGCCTACCAGCGGTTCGTCCTGCGCCGCGATCTGGAGGGGGCCACCACGAACATGAGGGGAGCGCAAGGATGAGTGTCCGCCGCCGGGGTCGTACGCTGCCGCTGCACGTGGTGCTCGTCGCGGTCGGCGCCGTCATGGCCGTACCGCTGCTGTACGCGCTGCTGTCCGGCTTCAAGTCCACCGACCAGCTCTCCCGCAACCCGGTCGGGCTGCCGCACCCCTGGGTCTTCGCCAACTACGACGGCATCCTGAAGTCGGGGTCCTTCTGGCGGCTGGTCGGCAACAGCACACTGATCGCGGTCGGTACGACGGTCATCGTCGTCGCGGTCTCCGCGCTCGCCGCGTTCTCCTTCGCGCGGTTCGCCTTCCGCGGCCGGGAGCTGCTGTTCACGCTGTTCACGATGGGGCTGATGTTCCCCTTCGCGGTCGCGGCGCTGCCGTTGTTCCTGCTGCTGCGCTCGATGCACCTGCTGGACAACCCGCTGGGGGTGATCCTGCCGCAGGCCGCCTTCGGGCTGCCGATGACGATCATCATCCTGCGCGGCTTCTTCCGGCAGATCCCGGGCGAGCTGGAGGAGGCGGCCACCCTCGACGGCTGCGGGCCGCTCGGCTTCTTCTGGCGGGTGCTGCTGCCGATGGCCCGGCCCGCGCTCGGCACGGTGTCGGTGCTGGCCGTCGTCGCCAGCTGGAACAACTTCTTCCTGCCGCTGCTGGTGTTCACCGACAGCACCTGGTGGACCGTGCCGATCGGCGTCCAGCAGTTCCAGGGCCAGTACTCCTCCGACACCGCACGGGTCTTCGCCTACCTCGTGCTCGCCATGGTCCCGGCCCTCGCCTTCTACTCGGTCGCCGAGCGCCAGCTCGTCGGCGGCCTGACCGCCGGCGCCACCAAGGGCTGAACCCCCCTTCGACAGACAGGAACCGCACCATGCCCAGCAAGAGCACGCGTCTCAGACTGGCGGGCGTCCTCGCGGCCGCCCTCATGACCGCCGGGTTCGCCGCCCCCGCCGCCCAGGCCCATGAACGGCAGCCCACCCGGCAGCCCACCCTCGCCGACCTCGCCGAGCGCCACGGCCGCTACTTCGGCAGCGCCACCGACAACCCCGAACTCACCGACTCCGCCTACACGAAGATCCTCGGCAGCGAGTTCGACATGATCACACCCGGCAACGGCATGAAGTGGTACGCCACCGAGCCCCAGCAGGGTGTCTTCGACTGGAGTGCCGGCGACCAGATCGTCCGCCTCGCCCGCCACCACCACCAGCGGGTCCGCGCCCACACGCTGGTCTGGCACAGTCAGCTGCCCGACTGGCTGACCTCGAAGCAGTGGACGGCCACCGAACTGCGGGCCGTGCTGAAGAAGCACATCACCACCGAGGTACGGCACTACCGGGGCAAGGTGTACTCCTGGGACGTCGTCAACGAGGCGTTCAACGAGGACGGCACCTATCGCGAGACCATCTGGTACAAGACCCTCGGCCCCGGCTATATCGCCGACGCACTGCGCTGGGCCCACCAGGCGGACCCGCACGCCAAGCTCTACCTGAACGACTACAACATCGAGGCGATCGGCCCGAAGAGCGACGCCTACTACCGGCTCGTCAAGGACCTCAGGGCGCAGCGCGTCCCGCTCGACGGGATCGGCTTCCAGAGCCATCTGGCTCTCCAGTACGCCTATCCCACCACCGTGGAGGACAACCTCCGCCGCTTCTCCCGTCTGGGCCTCGACACCGCGCTCACCGAGGTCGACGTGCGGATGCAACTGCCCGCGACCCAGGAGAAGCTGGCCGAGCAGGCGGACTGGTACCGGAACCTGACCAAGGCGTGCCTGGCCGTACACCGCTGTGTGGGCGTGACCATCTGGGACTACACCGACAAGTACTCCTGGATCCCCGCCGTGTTCCCGGGCGAGGGTGCGGCGCTGCCCTGGGACGAGCAGCTGAACCCCAAGCCCGCCTACCAGGCCCTGCGGGAGGCGCTGCGCTAGCCGGCCCAGAGGCGGCCCAGGGCGCCGGGCGGTACGGCGGTACCGCCCGGGTCGTGCTCAGGCCGCGGTCATCACCTGGTCCGCACCGAGCGGACGGTGCGGGGCGATGACCCGGCCGTCGGGCAGCAGCTCACCGGTGTCCTCGAAGAGCAGGACACCGTTGCACAGCAGACTCCACCCCTGCTCCGGGTGGTGCGCCACAAGACGGGCGGACTCCCGGTCGGCGGATTCTGCTGGCGGGCACGGTGGCTGGTGCTGGCACATGGGCGGGATCTTTCGCTCTGTCTTGGTCATGTCCGTCCCCCGTCATGATGAGTCGGTCGGAACCCAGTGTTGCCCTCCGGGCGTCGATCCGCAGGCATTTGGCAGCACCGCTTCTCACAGGTTCAGGACGCGTCACCCGCGCGGACGGTTCAGTCCAACTGCACCGCCACTTCGGATGGTTTGCAGTGGTCACAAAGGGCTAGTCCGGACGGGAGCGGAGCCCTCCCCGCGGGTGCCGACGGGAGCTGCGGGCGCCGCCGGTGAAGACGGCCGTACCCCGCCGGCCGTGCGGACGGCGGGGTACGGATGCGGTGCGAGCGGGGTCAGGCCGCCGGGGAGTCGAGCGCCGGGGAGTCGAGCAGCGGCAGCCGGGTCATGCGACGGGTCAGCACCGGAAGCAGCTCGGCGACCCGGAAGGGGCGGTGCGCCGGGATGCCGGGCGGTGCGGGTGCGAGCGGGACGAGCAGATCGGTGGCGGCCGGGTGCCCGTCGGCGCCGTCGGCGGCGGGGTCACCGTGCAGCCACAGGGTGAGCATGTACAGGCCCGGTACCGACAACAGGCGTGCCTGATACGGCTGTTGGAGCGCCTCGGCCTGGTGCAGCGCGCGCTCGGTGGAGGCGACGTACGGGCCCTCGAAGAAGTGCGAGAAGGCCCAGCCGTCCGGGGTCAGCATGGTGTCGGCCGCTGCCACCGCCCGGTCGCCGCAGCGGATCAGGAAGCGCCAGCCGGCCAGTCGGGTCGCCGACAGGCCCTGCACGGTGATCCGGTCCAGCACATGGACGGGCAGCGGGAGTTCGGGCGTCGTGGGTCCCTGTGCGGCGCGCAGGGACGGGGTGCGGGCCTCCTGGACCGCGGTGGGAGATCCGAGAGCGGCGAGGACGGAGCGCAGGGCAGGCGCGGGGGCAGGGGGAACGTGCAGCGGCATGTGGGTCGCCTCTCATTCGACAGGCGCGGCGGCGCGAGGAGGGTGGGGCGGACGGCGCTGTCTGCTCACGGAAGGCCGAAGGGATGGGGGCCCGGATCGGTGGACGAGGTGTGGCTCGGTCCGCCGCGCGTCGTGGTGACGGCGGGAGCACGGCAGGAACCAGGGACCGAGGGCGCCTACCTTCAGCCTTGTGGACGAAGTTTATACGACGCGTGTTCGGCTGTTGTTTCGTCTATATGATTCCGGCGGGCCTGGCAAGGTCTTAATCAGGCGTTGATTTGCGGGAATCATCCCGATTTCCCGGCCGGTCCCCTTCGCTGACCTCGGCATACGCACCGGTAACGTTCGGCCGAATGCCGTCGGTGTTTCTCACGAGGCGTTAGGGGAACACGGGGATGCAGGCTGACGCATGCCCCGTGAATGTGCCGCGGGGAACATTCCGACAGAGTAGCGGGTGCCGGGTTCCCGCGGGGCGTTATCTATCGCTTCCACTGGGCATCATCCCCCCTGCACCCGGGAGCCCGGCGGCCGGAACCCCGGGCCGCCCATCTGAGGAGGGACGCTTCGATGGGGGAGAAGGTCGTGGCGGGGCAGTTCGACCTGTCCGATCGCCAGCGCTACCGCGAAAAGCTCCAGAAGTGCCTCGCGGGACTGGAGCGACTGCTGCGGGAGAAGCGGTTCGACCGCCCCAAGAACCTTATGGGCGTGGAGATCGAATTGAATCTCGCGGGACCGGACGGCATGCCGAAAATGCTGAACGGGCAAGTACTGGAACGCATCGCGAGCCGGGATTTCCAGACAGAACTCGCCATGTTCAACCTGGAAGTCAACATAGCCCCACACCGATTGGGCGGCCGGGTATTCGACCGGCTCGCCGAGGAACTGCGCACCTCGCTCGCGTACGCCGACCGCAAGGCCGGTGAGGTCGACGCCGGCATCGTCATGATCGGCATCCTGCCCACCCTTGACCGGGACGACCTGGTCTCCTCCAACCTGTCCGAGGTCGACCGCTACACCCTGCTCAACGACCAGATCGTGGCCGCGCGCGGGGAGGACTTCCGGCTGGACATCGAGGGTGTGGAGCATCTGGTGTGCACCTCGAAGTCGATCGTCCCGGAGGCCGCCTGCACCTCGGTCCAGCTGCACCTCCAGGTCACCCCGGCCCGCTTCGCCGATGTGTGGAACGCGGCCCAGGTGGCCTCCGCCGCGCAGATCGCCGTCGGCGCGAACTCCCCGTTCCTGTTCGGGCACGAGCTGTGGCGCGAGTCCCGCCCGCCGCTGTTCCTCCAGTCCACCGACACCCGCCCGCCGGAACTCCAGGCGCAGGGGGTTCGGCCCCGGACCTGGTTCGGCGAGCGGTGGATCACCTCCGCGTACGACCTGTTCGAGGAGAACCTGCGCTTCTTCCCGGCCCTGCTGCCGCTGTGCGACGACGAGGACCCGTCGGCGGTCATCGACGCCGGCGGGGTGCCCCGGCTGTCCGAACTCGTCCTGCACAACGGCACGATCTACCGCTGGAACCGGCCCGTGTACGGCATCGCCGACGGCGTCCCGCACCTGCGGGTGGAGAACCGGGTCCTGCCGGCCGGGCCCACCATCACCGATGTGATCGCCAACGCGGCGTTCTACTACGGCCTGGTGCGCGCCCTCGCCGAGGAGTCCCGGCCGGTCTGGACCCGCCTCCCCTTCTCCGTGGCCGAGGCCAACTTCGACGCGGCCTGCCGGTACGGCATCGACGCGCGCTTCGTCTGGCCGCGCCGGGGACGGTACGGCGGGACGGGCGAGGTCGACGCGGTGACGCTGATCCGCGACGAGCTGCTGCCGATGGCCGAGGCCGGGCTGGCCGCGTGGGGTGTCGAGAGCGCCGACCGGGATCTCTACCTGGGCGTCATCGACGAACGCTGCCGGCGCCGGGTCAACGGGGCCACCTGGCAGGCGGCCACCTTCCACCGGCTCCTGGAGCAGGGGCTGTCCCGCGAGGCCGCCCTGGCCGCGACCACCCGGCGCTATGCCGAGCTGATGCACGGCGGCGAGCCGGTGCACACCTGGCCGGTGGGCCTGCCGGAGCCGGTGCCCCTGGGCTGAGTACAGGGCCGGCACGAGGGGTGCGGGCTGGCGGCGGACGGGTCGGGTCCGGGCTGTGGTGCGGGCCGTACTCCGGGTTGGGGTGCGGCCGGCACCGGGTGCCGGCGGCCGGTGTGCGCGGGTGGCGCCAGGGTGCGCGGGTGTGTTCCGGGTGCGGCCCGGTGCGTCGTCCTCGCCTCCGCTTCTGCGATCCTTGCGGGCAAGGTGGGCCAGGGGCCCGTGAGCCGGCGGGAGGCAGGGGTGCAGGTGGAGGCTGACGCGGTGGCCGATTCCTCGGCGCGGGGGCGCGACCCGCGGCGGATCCTGCGGGACGAGACGCTGCTGGTGCTGGCCCTCTCCCTCGGCGCGAGCGGGGTCTCGGCGCTGATCAGCTTCATCGGCTCGGTCACCAAGCCCGGCGGGCTGAAGGACCAGGCGGCCACCCTCAACGCCTCCGCCGCGCCCGGCCGCCCCTGGCTGGACCTCGCCTGGCAGCTCTTCGGCATCGCCACCGCCCTGGTCCCGGTCGCCCTGGTCGCCCACCTCCTGATGCGGGAGGGACGCAGCCTGCGCACCCTCGGCTTCGACCGCACCCGCCCCTGGCCCGACCTCGCCCGGGGAGCCGGCGTCGCCGCGGTGATCGGGAGCACCGGCATCGCCTTCTACCTGGCCGCCCGCGGCCTCGGCTTCAACCTGACCGTGGTGCCCGAGGCACTGCCGGGCGTGTGGTGGAAGTACCCGGTGCTGATCCTGTCCGCGATGCAGAACGCCATCCTCGAAGAGGTCATCGTCGTCGGCTATCTGCTGCGCCGGCTCGGCCAGTTGGGCTGGACCCCGGCCACCGCGCTGGTGGCGAGCGCGGTGCTGCGCGGCTCGTACCACCTCTACCAGGGCATCGGCGGCTTCCTCGGCAACATGGTCATGGGCGTGGTGTTCGTCTGGCTGTACCGCCGCTGGGGCCGGGTCGGCCCGCTGGTCGTCGCACACTCCCTGCTCGACATCGGCGCGTTCGTCGGCTACGCCCTGCTCGCCGGCAAGGTGGGCTGGCTGCCGACGGCCTGAGCGCGGCGGACCGGCCGTCCTCAGGCGTGCAGTTCGCCCTCGATCACCGTGACCGCGCGGCCGGTGAGCAGGGTGCGTTCGCCGCGCAGACCGGTGCGGACCAGACCGGTGCGCCGGGAGGCCTGGAGCCCGGTGAGGTCGTCGCGGCCGAGCCGGGCGGACCAGTGCGGGGCGAGCGCGGTGTGGGCGCTGCCGGTCACCGGGTCCTCGTCGATGCCGACGCGGGGGAAGAAGCAGCGGGAGACGTAGTCGTGGCCGGCGGCGGGGTCCGCGGCGCGGGCGGTGGCGATGATCCCGCGGCTGGAGTGGGCGGCCAGGGCCTTGTGGTCCGGGGCGAGCCCCAGCACCGTCTTCTCGTCGGCCAGTTCCACCAGCAGGTCGCCGACGTTCGGCCCGGTGTCGAAGGTGGCCACCGGTTCCGCGCCCAGCGCCTCGGCGACCCCGGCCGGGGCCTCCACCGGGGTCAGCGGGGCGGTGGGGAAGTCCAGGGTGATCGAGCCGTCCGCGCCGGGCGTGGCGATCAGCACGCCACTGCGGGTGGCGAACCGCACCGGGCCGGTGTGGGCGCCGCCGGTGTGCAGCACATGGGCCGTGGCGAGCGTGGCGTGCCCGCACATCGCGACCTCGGCGACGGGCGTGAACCAGCGCAGTGCCCAGTCCGCCTCGCCGCCCCCGGGCAGCCGGTGCGCGAACGCGGTCTCGGCGTGGTTGACCTCCATGGCGACGCTCTGGAGCCAGTCGTCGGCCGGGAAGGCGTCGTCGTCCAGGAGCAGGACGCCGGCGGGGTTGCCGGTGAAGGGGCGGTCGGCGAAGGCGTCCACGATTCGAATGCGCATGAGCCGAGGCTAGGTGCTTCGGTTGGTTTCGACCCAAGGCCAATTCATGGGTTCTGGCCTGGATTCCGCAGGGTGGCCGCAGCCGGCCGCAGCCACGGCAGGAGCTGCGCCACCCCGAAGGACACCTCCAGCACCAGGAACGGCCACAGCACCCCGGGCCCGCCGTGCGCCAGCGCGTACGCCTGCCACAGGGCGAACAGGGCGCGTGCGGTGCCGTCGAGAAGACCGTGCAGCGGCAGGGGCCGTACGACGCGCAGGACCGACCACACCACCACGACCGACCCCATCAGGTTGGCGTACAGGGTCTGCATCGGGGTGAGCGCGGGCATGGGGCCGAGGCCGCTCGCGGCACCCGCCGCCGACAGCGCGTGGTGGGCCAGTGCGTAGGTCCATGGTGTCGCGAAGGACGCGGTGACGATCAGGTCGTACCAGCCGCTGGCGCGGACGAGACGGAGGTAGGCGGGGGCGGCGGGGTTCACGGGGGCTCCTCGGCAGGGGTCGCTCGGGCGCCGCCCACGCTAAACAGCGGAGTACGCTCCAAGGTCAAGTCGAGCGACCTGACGGGGGAGTCATGCGTATCGGTGAACTGGCCGCGCGGACCGGGGTGTCCAGGGACACGCTGCGCTTCTACGAGAGGATCGGTCTGATCGAGGGCGACCGGCGGCCCAACGGCTATCGCGACTTCCCGCCGGAGACGGTGCCCTGGCTGCACTACATCCGGACCGCGCAGGCCCTCGGGTTCACCCTGGCCGAGATCGCCCGGCACGGCGCGGAGCTGCGGGACGCCCCGGACAGCGCGACCGCCCTGTCCGCGCTGTTCGCGGAGAAGATCCAGGTCATCGACGAGCGTATGGCTCAACTGTCCGCGCTGCGCGCCGACCTCGCCGCCCGCGTCGGCACGGGGTGCCCCCTGCGGGCGGCGGAGCGAGCCGGCTGAGCGGCCGCACCCCGGGGGTGCGGCCGCCCCTTGGGTCAGTCCGCGCAGCGGTTGCGGTCCGGCGAGCCGGCGGCCGCGGACCCGGCCGTGGCTTCGTGGGCCGCGAGTTCCTCCCGGGTCCCGACGAAGGCCGCTCCGGCGTTCGCGGGGAGGCGTTCGACCACCATCGCGATGGCCTCCTGCGCCGTCGCGGCCGGTCCCACATGCTGGCTTCGCGACGGGCCGGAGACCGCGTAGCCGCCGTCCGCCGCGGGCTGGATGTAGGGGATGTCCCAGGTCCCCGGCCACTCCGTGCAGCGGCTGAAGTGCAGTTCTCCCATACCGGTCCAGGGGAACAGCTGCCGTAGGCGGGGTTCGGCGTAGGCAGCTTCGAGCAGCTCCGGACGGACCCGGCCGTCGGCGCGGACCTTCTGCCAGCCCGCTTCGACCGCAGCCCGGCTCGATGTCGTCATGTCCATAGCCAACATCATCCCGGTCGGCCCGTCAGAGCCGGAACGCCCTGCTCACCTGATCAGTGAGTTCCGCTTCCGTCATCGTGGTGTCGACGTGGATGGCGCGCAGCCGGAGGCGCCGGATCTCCTCCTCCAGGCGTCCGGTGAACATGCGGTCGCGTTCGGCGAGGTTGCGACCGGCCTTCGCGGGGTCGCTGGTCTTCGACAGGAACCCTTCCCCCGGTGCCGAGCGACTCCGGAAGGCGGCCTGGCGGAAGGCGGGTGTGGGAAGCAGCCAGACCGCGCGCTCCGGAGCGGCGAGCAGAGGCTGCACGAGGTGGGGCAGCAGCCGGAACCCCTCGACGACGACGCACGGTTCCGGCGGCAGGCGGAGGAGGTCCTCCACGATCAGGCCGAAGCCCTCGCCCCGGTACCAGTGGAACGTCTCCAGCATGACGTCCGGAGTCCGGTTCACCCAGCGCTCGTCCATGTCCATGGCGATGAACGCGTGCAGAAGCGGGGCGTCTTCGGCCGTGGTCCGCTCCGCGTGGTCGCGCATCGCGTCGTCGGTCGAGTAGAGACGCCAGCCATGGCGGTCGGCGAGTCGGCGGGCGATCGTCGACTTGCCCGCGCCACTCCCGCCGCCGATCCAGAACACGTTCCGCAGCCGCGCCGCGAGCCGCACGGCGTCGGGCACCTCTTCGCAGTCTTCTCCCACCCCTTCCGATTGCCCGTTTCCGGCGCGGAAGCCACGTTCGCCGCGTGCGCCGTTACCCGGGAGGTAATGGCAGCGGTCTGCCGGCGCCGGTGAGAATGCCGGCCTGCCGCGTCATGCGGACGCGGCAGATCGGATCGGGGTGATGAGTCATGTCCGTAGCCGCTGCCGCGGCCACGCGCGCTGTCGTGGAGGAGCTGTTGCGCCGGATCGGCGAGGGCGATCCGGAGAGCATCGCCGAGCTGTATGCCGTGGCCTGCGACTGGAAGCTGGACTGGCCGGAGGCCGAGCACGGTCGGACCGCCACTCCATGGATCCGGCACCGCTCCACCCGCGCCGATGCCGCCGCCCACTACCGGGAGCTCGGTGAGCACCATGTGCCCGGGCAGGCGGCGACCGAGATCGAGCGCATCCTCGTCGACGGCCGCGACGCGGTGGTGCTCGGCGAGATCCGGCAGACCGCCCGCTCCACCGGGCGTGCCTACCGTGCCCGGTTCGCCCTGCACCTCACCGTCGAAGACGGTCTTGTCACCCGGCATCACGTCTACGAAGACAGCCTGGCCGTCGCCGTGGCCTTCGACAGGAAGGAGCCGGGCGAGACTCGCTGAGGGCCGGGTCTGGCGTGAGGAGGGGCTTGTTATGCGATCGGTTCCGATATATCGTCGAAGCATCGCGAACGATACGCGATGTAGACGTGAAAGATCGGCGATGGAAATGGAGTGATCGCGATGCGTTCCCATGGATACGAGCGTGGACACCGGCACGAGGGCTTCGGCCGACGGGGTATGGGTGGATTCGAGGGCCGGCGGGCCGCCTTCGGGCCCTTCGGGCCGGGGGGTCCGGGCGGACCCGGGTTCGGGCCCGGTGGTCCGGGGTTCGGCCCCGGGTTCGGGCCGGGACCCTGGGGGCCGCGAGGGCGGGGCGGCCCGCGGGGGCGGGCGCGGCGCGGCGACGTACGCGCGTCGATCCTGGCCCTGCTCAAGGAGCGGTCCATGCACGGCTACGAGATGATCCAGGAGATCGCCGAACGCAGCGGCGGCGCGTGGAAGCCCAGCCCCGGCTCGGTCTACCCGACGCTGCAACTGCTGGAGGACGAGGGCCTGATCACCAGCGAGAGCGAGGGCGGCAAGAAGCTGTTCTCCCTCACCGAGAGCGGCCGCGCTGCCGCCGAGGAGGGGGCCGAGGCGCCGTGGGAGGAGGCCTCGCGCGGGGTCGACTGGGAGGCGCTCGGGGAGATCCGCCAGGCCGGCTCCGGTCTGATGGAGGCCTTCGGGCAGGTCTGCAAGACCGGCAGCAAGGAGCAGCGCGAGAAGGCGCTGGCCGTCCTCAACGACGCCCGCAAGAAGCTGTACCTCATCCTCGCCGACGAGCACTGAGACCCGGCCGGCGGCCGAGGCGCCCCGCGTGGACACCGCGCGGGGCGCCTTCGGATGTCCCCGCCCCCCGCTCACTCGACCAGCGCGGCCAGCCTGCGCAGCGACTCGGTCAGGGCGGCGCCGGCCGAGTCCTTCAGCTTGCCCGCCATCAGGGACACCGCGGCCCCCGTGAACTCGCCGTCGATCCGGACGGCCGTGGCGTCGCCGTCGGGGGTGAGCGTGTAGCGGGTGGTCAGCGCCACCGCCATCGGACCCTTGCCGTGGATCACCAGCACCCGGGCCGGTTCCAGCTCCTCGACGGTCCAGTCGACCTCCGCCGGGAAGCCCATCAGCTTCATGTTCTCCCGGAAGGTGCCGCCGACGGCGAGGTCCGTCGGTCCGCCGTCGGGGAAGCCGGTGTGGGTGGTGTTCCACTCCCCGTACGACGACCAGTCGGTGAGCCGGCCCCACACCTTCTCGGCCGGTGCCTGGATGCGTGCCTCCGCGCTGACTTCGGCCATGCGACCACCCCTTCGGATCGGGTTCGAGTCGGGTGTATCCGGCTGCGGTGTCGCGGAACGTAGCCGCAGGGCGGCGAACATTCAATACTGATGAACCGTCAGGAATGGTCGGTGTCGGGCGCGGACCGGCCCACGCGCCGTATCTCCGCCGCGTCGAACGCGTCCCACGCGCGCGGCAGCGCACTCTCGTCGTGGCAGTGCCAGGCCTCCCAGAACAGGTCGGCGAGCGTTGCGTCCTCGGGTGCGTAGACCCGGTACACGTACTGCTTGCCGTCCACCGCCGGCAGCGCCACGAGCCAGCACCCGCCCACGCTCTCCATGTCCCTGTGGGACGTACCCAGGCGTGCGCCGGTTGCCTTCAGGGCGCGTGCCAGGCCGGCGCGCGCCCCCGTGGACCGGATCGGCCTGATCTCCTCCCCAAGGAGGAGATCCCGACCGGCGATGTCCACTCTGCGTGGGACGCGAAAATGGTTCCGCTCGGGGATGACCCGGCCCGTGGGGACTGATGGGGTAGGCGATGTGCACTCCCGTATAGTCGGCCCGACCGCCCCTGACGAGGCGAGCCCGTGCCCGGACGACGCCGCAGGGCTCGGCGCGGCCTGTGCCGCGATCGTCGCCGCTGCCCGCCGCCGGGCCGTGCGGGACGGGGACCGGCAGATCGACACCGCCCATCTGCTCCACTCCCTGCTGGAGCACGACCCCGAGGTGCGTGCCGCGGTCGGCGGACCGGCGCAACTTGCCCGGCTGTTCGGCTATCTCGTGCAGCGCAGTATCGGATACGGGCTGCGCTGGCAGGGGAGTGTGGAGGACTCCGGGGCGATAGCCGTCGTGGCCCGGCCTGAAGGCTCCGCCGGCTCCGATGGCTCCGGCGGCTGGTCGCCGGTCGCGGCCGCGGCGCTCGCCGAGGCCCGGGCGCGGGCGCACCGGCGCGGTGAGCCCCGCGCCGCCGGCACCGATCTCCTCGCCGCGCTCATCGCGGACCCGGAGTCCCGCGCCGTCCAGGTGCTCGAGCGCGCCGGTATCCCCGCCCGCGAGCTGCGCACCCGCCTCGACCGCGGTGTGGAGGCGGGCGCGGACGACCAGGGCGCCGGCTGCTGACGGGGCACCTGCCGGGCCGGTGTCCGTCCATCTCCTGAGACAGGTGTCATGGGGGATGACGCTCCTGTCGTCCGCTGTCATGATGTGCCGGTGCATACGTCTGAGAGCAGTCAGGGCAGCCGGGGCAAGGGGGCGGGACTCGGTCTCGCGCTGGCCTCGGCGGTGGCGTTCGGCGGGTCGGGAGTGGCCGCCAAGCCGTTGATCGAGGCGGGCCTCGACCCGCTGCACGTGGTGTGGCTGCGGGTCACCGGCGCCGCCCTCGTGATGCTTCCCCTCGCGGTCCGGCACCGCGCCCTGCTGCGCCGGCGCCCCGCGCTGCTCGCCGGGTTCGGGCTGCTGGCCGTCGCCGGTGTCCAGGCCTGCTACTTCGCCGCACTCTCCCGTATCCCGGTCGGGGTGGCGCTGCTCATCGAGTACCTGGCTCCCGCGCTGGTGCTCGGCTGGGTGCGGTTCGTACAGCGGCGGCCGGTCTCGCGGGCCGCCGCGCTCGGTGTGGTCCTCGCGGCCGGCGGGCTCGCCTGTGTGGTCGAGGTGTGGTCGGGGCTGAGCTTCGACGCGCTCGGCCTGCTGCTCGCGCTCGGCGCCGCCTGCTGCCAGGTCGGCTACTTCGTCCTGGCCGACCAGGGCAGCGACGCGGGCGCGGAGGCACCGGACCCGCTCGGCGTCATCGCCTACGGCCTGCTGGTCGGCGCGGCCGTGCTGACGGTCGTCGCCCGGCCCTGGACCATGCCGTGGTCGGTGCTGACCGGCTCCGCCGACCTGAACGGCACCGCCGTACCGGCTCTCGCCCTGCTGGGCTGGATCGTCCTGGTCGCCACCGTCGTCGCGTACGTCACCGGTGTGCTCTCCGTGCGGCGGCTGTCGCCGCAGGTCGCCGGGGTCGTCGCCTGCCTGGAGGCGGTGATCGCGACGGTGCTGGCCTGGGTACTGCTCGGCGAACACCTGTCGGCTCCCCAGGTCGCCGGTGGCGCGGTCGTGCTGGTCGGCGCCTTCATCGCCCAGTCCTCGACACCGGCCAAGGGGGCCGCGGAACCGGTGGCGGCGGGCGGCGCGGAAAGGGAGCTGTCCGCGCGGGGCACGGCGGCCTGAGGGGCCGGGGGAGGGGGCGGCGCATCCAGGGCAGCCCCCCTCCGCCGCCGAGGCGTCGGAGGGGGCTGCCCTGGACGGAGCGGGCTGGGCGTTCGGGCTAGTGCGCGGAGAGGTAGTCCGGCAGGGGCACTTCCGGGGCCAGGTCGGGGTTGGGGATCGGGGTGTCGTAACCCTTGCGGAGGGGGACCACGCCGGACCAGTGCGGGAGGTCCAGGTCCTCGGGCTCGTCGTTGGCGGGGCCGGTGCGGATCTTCGCCGAGACCTGCTCCAGGTCCAGGCGGATCACGGCGGTGGCGGCCAGTTCCTTCTTGTTCGCGGGCCGCGAGTCGGCGGCCCGGCCCGGGACGACATGGTCGACCAGCGCGTCCAGCGCCAGTCGCCGCTCCTCGGGGTCGGTGACCTCGTGCGCGACGCCGTGCACCACGACCGAGCGGTAGTTGATCGAGTGGTGGAAGGCGGACCGGGCCAGCACCAGGCCGTCGACATGGGTGACCGTCAGGCACACCGGCAGACCCGGATCGGCCTGGCCGGCCATCCGCAGCGGGCGCGAACCCGTGGAGCCGTGCACATAGAGCCGGTCGCCGACCCGGCCGTACAGGGTCGGCAGCACCACCGGGGCGCCGTCGCGGACGAAGCCGAGGTGGCAGACGTAACCCTCGTCGAGTATCGCGTGCACCACGTCCTTGTCGTACGACGCGCGGTCCGCCGAGCGCGTGGGCACTGTGCGGTCGGTGGCGGGGTAGGAGGCGGACTGCGGTTCCTCGGTCGTGCCCGGCATGGCGGTCCTCCGTGAAAAAGTTATTGCACTAGTGCATAATTGGCTTTGTGCTAGGAGAATATCCGATCGAAGGGCGCGGCGCAGCCGAGATCGCGTCGAGCGTCGAGCGCGCGGTGGGCTCGGGCGAGCTGAAGCCGGGCCAACCCCTGCCTCCCATGCGGGAGTTGGCGGCCCGGCTCGGGGTGAATCCCAATACGGTGGCGGCCGCCTACCGCACCCTGCGCGAGCGCGGGGTGATCGAGACCGCCGGCCGCCGGGGCAGCCGGGTGCGGGCGAAACCGGCCACCACCGGGCGCAGGGAGCTGCGCGTCCAGGTGCCGCCGGGCGGCCGCGACCTCGCCGCCGGCAACCCCGACCCGGCCCTGATGCCCCGCCTCGGCCCGGCCTTCGCCGCGGCGGCGGAGGCCGCGGACCGCGATCCGGTCCTCTACGGGGCCGAGCCCGTCGACCCGGACCTCGTCCGCCTCGCCCGCGCCGAACTCGACGCGGACGGCGTCCCGGAGGGGCCGGTCATGGTGGCCTCCGGTTCCCTCGACGCCGTCGAGCGGGTGCTCGTCGCCCACCTCCGGCCGGGCGACGCCGTCGCCGTCGAGGACCCCGGCTGGGGCAGCGTCATCGACCTGGTGCCCGCGCTGGGGCTGCGCGCGCTCCCGGTCGGCGTGGACGACGACGGACCGCGCGCCGAGGATCTGCGCCGCGCGCTGGAGTCCGGGGCCCGCGCCGTGATCGTCACCGACCGCGCCCAGAACCCGACCGGCGCCGCGGTGTCGGCCACGCGCGCGCGTGCCCTGCGCGCGGTGCTGCGGGAGCATCCGCAGACCCTGCTGATCGAGGACGACCACGGCAACGGCATCGTCGACCTGCCGCTGCACCCCCTCGCGGGTGTCACCCGGCACTGGGCCTTCGTCCGCTCCGTGGCCAAGGCCTACGGCCCCGATCTGCGCCTCGCCGTCCTCGCCGGGGACCCGGTCACGCTGGACCGGGTGCGCGGCCGCCAGCGCCTCGGGCCTGGCTGGGTGAGCCTGCTGCTCCAGCGGGCGGTGGTGCGGCTGTGGAGCGAGGGCGCCGTGGACCGGGCGGCGGTGGCGGCGGCGTACCGGAACCGCAGGCAGCTCCTGATCGACGCGCTCGCCGGCCACGGCCTGACCGCCCACGGCCGCAGCGGTCTGCACGTCTGGGTCCCGGTCCCCGACGAGACGGTCGCGGTGGCCCGGCTGCTCCAGGCCGGCTGGGCGGTCGCACCGGGCGCCCGCTTCCGGCTGAACAGCCCCCCGGGCGTCCGGATCACCGTCTCGACCCTGACCGCCGAGGACATCGAGCCGCTGGCCGAGGCGGTGGCGGCGGCGGTACGGCCGTCTCCGGAGCGCGTCTACGGGTGACCGGAGCACTGCCGGAGGACGGCGCCGGCTCAGCCGGCCTTGCGGCGCACCTGGGTCAGTGCCGCTCCCGCCAGGACGATCACGGCGCCGACCGGGGTCGTCCAGCGCAGCGACTCGCCGAGGATCGCTACGCCCGCGGCGGTGGCGATGACCGGGATGAAGTACGTGACCATCTGTGCCGTGGTCGGCCCGACCTCCGCGACCAGGCCGTACTGGATCAGGACGGCCAGCCCGGTGCCCAGCGCCCCCAGCGCGGCGATCGCCAGCAGCGGGACGAGCCGGACATGGGCGGGGAGGTCGGTGAACAGCGGGGTGACCAGGGTCAGCTGGACCGTCGCCAGCAGCAGCTGGCCGCCGGTCATGGACAGATGCGAGTTCCCGGTGCCGGCGAGGGTGCGCCGGACGTAGATCCAGCCGACGGGGTAGCTCAGCGAGGCCAGCAGTGCCATCGCCGTACCCGTGGCGTCCAGCCCGTGGAAGCCCTGCCAGGCTCCGAGGACCGTCAGCACCCCGAGGAAGCCGAGGCCGAGCCCGGCGACGCGGACCCGGGTGGGCCGGTCCTCGGACAGGGCGACCAGGGACAGCGCCATGCCCCACAGCGGGGAGGTCGCGTTGCAGATGCCGGCCAGCGTGGACGGGATCGTCAGCTCCGCGTAGGCGAAGAGCGAGAACGGCAGGGCGTTCAGGAAGAACGCGGCGACCGCCATGTGGCCCCACAGGCGCGCTCCGCGCGGCAGCCGCTCCCGCTTGACGGCCATCGTCGCCGCCAGGACCGCCGTACCGAACACGAGCCGCCCCAGGGTGACCTGGAAGGGCGCGTAGCCCTCCGTGCCCACCTTGATCAGCAGAAAGCTGAAGCCCCAGATCAGCGACAGGGCGCCGAAGCGGAGCCGCCAGTCCAGGCGGGCGCGCGGGCCGGCCGGGGCGGAGGCGGGGGTGCGGGTGGGGGGCTTGGGGGACTGCGGTCGCGGCGCGGGGGCCGTCCTCGGGGCGGGGGTGCTCATGCCCTCCACGATGCCCTGGGCGATCTCGTAGCACAATCGAGATTTTCCCTCAGGTACCTCTTAGAATCCCTTACATGTTGAATCTGGAGCGCCTGCGCACCCTGGACGCCCTCGCCCGGCACGGCTCGGTCAGCGCGGCCGCCGAAGCGCTGCACGTCACCACCTCCGCCGTCTCCCAGCAGCTGGGCAAGCTGGAGCGGGAGGTCGGTCAGCAGCTCCTCGCCAAGAACGGCCGGGGGGTACGGCTCACCGACGCCGGCCGGCTGCTGGCGGAGCACACGGCACGCATCCTCTCCCAGGTAGAGCTGGCCGAGTCCGACCTCGAGGCGCACCGCGGCCAGGTCGTCGGCGAGCTGCGGCTGTCCGCGTTCCCGACCGCCGCCCGCGGCCTCTTCCCGGCCGCCCTGGGCGCGCTGCGCAGCGCGCACCCGGGGCTGCGGGTGCGCTCCAGCGAGCTGGAGCCGGAGCGCGGCATCGCGGCGGTCGTCCGCGGCGACCTCGACCTCGCCGTGGTCCTCGACTGGTACAACAAGCCGATGCCGGTGCCGGACGGCCTGGTCAAGGCGCCCCTGCTGGACGACCCGGCCGATGTCGCGATGCCCGCCGGGCACCGGTTCGCGGACCGGGCCGAGGTGGACCTCACCGACTTCGCCGAGGACGAGTGGATCACCTGGGGCGAGGGCGAGTTCTGCCACGAGTGGCTGATGTTCACGCTCCGCTCCAAGGGCGTCGAGCCGATCGTCGGCCACCGTGCCGGGGAGACCCACACCCAACTCGGGCTGGTGGCCGCCGGGCTGGGCGTGTGCATCGCACCGCTGCTGGGCCGCCACCCGGTGCCCGAGGGGGTCGTCCTGGTGCCGGTGCGGCCCCGCGTGCGCCGCCATGTCTACGTGATCTGGCGGGCGGACGCGGACCGCCGGCCCTCGATCCGCGCGGCCGTGGACGCCCTCCAGTCAGCCGCCCGCCAGGTGAGCCGGCCCTAGCCCCCCTAGCGCGTCCCCAGCTTGCGGAAGTCCCAGGAGACGATCTTCTCCGGGGTCAGCCGGGCCCAGGCGTGCCGGCCGTCGTGCGGCATCTCCTCCAGGCCGAAGTTCTTGCGGGCGAACAGGGTCTCCGGGGTGTCGAGTTCGGCGCACAGCTCACCCGTGCGCGGCACCTCGCCCACGAACTCGACCCGCCCGGACAGCTCGGCCCCGCGCAGCTCGTCGTACTCCTCGCCGGAGTCGATCACGACGGCCACGCGCGGATCGCGCCGCAGCTGTGCCCAGCGCCTGCTGCGGACCACCGAGTACAGCCACAGCGAGGTGCCGTCCCAGGCGAACCACAGGGCGCTCACATGCGGGGTGCCGTCGGCCGAGACGGTCGCGACCCGGCAGGTGCGCTGTGTGGTGAGGAACGCGTCCAGCTCGCCGGGCGTCATCATGATCCTCCGGCCCCTGCGCTGCTGACTGACGCTCATGCGGCCCCCTCTTCTGTCCCCTGTAACCGGCCAACTATCGTGTCAGAGCGATCCTCTGACATTCCGTCAGAAAATCAAGGGGGGTCCCTCATGCCGTCGTACGACCGGCTCGCCGAGCTGCTCGATCCCGTGCACACCGTCCTGCTGACCGTGGAGTGCCAGCGCGGGGTCGTCGGACCGGACAGCGCACTGCCCGAACTCGCCCGAGCGGCCCGCGCCTCCGGCGCCCTGCGCAATGTCGCCCGGCTGGTCGCCGCCGCCCACGCGAGCGGTGTGCAGGTGATCCACGCCATCGCCGAGCGCCGCCCGGACGGCCGCGGCGCCAGCCGCAACGCCCGCCTGTTCCGGGCCGCCGAACGCCTCCCGGTGCAGCAGCTCAGCGGCAGCACGGCGGTGCGCGTGGCGCCCCCGATCGAGGTCGGCGACGAGGATCTCGTCGTACGGCGGCTGCACGGCCTGTCCCCGCTGCACGGCACCGACGTCGACCCGCTGCTGCGCAATCTCGGCTGCCGCACGCTGGTCGTCACCGGTGTCTCGGCGAACGTGGCCGTGCCCAACGCGGTGTTCGACGCCGTCAACCTCGGCTACACGGTCGTCGTCCCGGCCGACGCCATCGCCGGGGTGCCCGCCGACTACACCCCCCAGCTGGTCCGGCACACCCTCGCGCTGGTCGCCACGGTCACGACCACCGACGAGGTCCTCGGCCATCTGGCACGGGTCAGGCCAGCGTGATGTCCTCGCCGGAGACGGTGATCTTCGCCGCGGGCAGCGGCCGGGTCGCCGGACCCTGCTTCACACTGCCGTCCTCGGCGGAGAAGTGGCTGTTGTGGCACGGGCACACGATCACCCCGTTCGCCACGCTGCTCACCGCGCAGCCCTGATGGGTGCACTTCGACGAGAACGCCTTGTACTGGCCGGCGGTCGGCTGCGTGACCACCACCCCCTGGTCCTTGAAGACCTTGCCGCCGCCCTCCGGGATGTCGGAGGTCTTGGCCAGTGCGGTGCCGGAGCCGGTGGTCACGCTCTTCGAGGAGTCGTCGCCCGAGCCGCAGGCCGTCAGCGCGGCGGCGAGCCCCGCCGCTCCGGCCGCCGCCACGACGGTACGGCGGGCCGGTCCGGCGGGGGAGTTGAGCGATGCGCTGGTCATGTGGGGGTTCCCTTCCGCGGTGCGGTTCGTGGTCCGCCGAGGGGTACGGCCCCCGGGCGCCACCTGTTCAGACGGGGAACCCCGATCCTCGCCGCCCGGGCATGCGCAGGCAGCGGTGCGCGAGCTGTCGGCCGGTCCCGGCCGCGCCCCAGTAACCTGGGGCGATGCTCAAGGAAGTCACCGCGACCCGCTACATCACGCCGCTGCGTGAGGGGGGATCGCTGCCGGGACTCGTCGAGGCCGACGACTTCGGGACCTATGTCATCAAGTTCACCGGCGCCGGACAGGGCCGCAAGACGCTCGTGGCCGAGGTGGTGTGCGGCGAGCTGGCCCGGCGGCTCGGGTTCCGGATGCCCCGGCTGGTCACCCTGCGCCTGGACCCGGTCCTCGGCCTCGGCGAGCCCGAACAGCAGGTGCAGGACCTGCTGCGCGGCAGCGGTGGCGCCAACCTCGGCATGGACTTCCTCTCCGGCGCCCTCGGCTACGACCCGCTCGCCTTCCCGGTGCGCCCCGAGGAGGCCGGCCGGATCGTCTGGTTCGACGCGCTCGTCAACAACGTCGACCGCTCCTGGCGCAACCCCAACCTCCTGGTGCACCGCGGCGAACTGTGGCTCATCGACCACGGCGCCACCATGATCTGGCACCACAACTGGCCCTCCGCCGGGGCCTCCGCCGCCCGCCCCTACGACGCCTCGGACCACGCCCTCGCCCGCTTCGCCCCGGACGTCACCGCCGCCGCGGCCGAGCTGGCGCCCCTGGTCACCGAGGACCTGCTCGCCGAGGTCACCGCCGAGATCCCCGACGCCTGGCTGGCCGACGAGCCGGGCTTCGACACCCCGGACGAGCTGCGGCGGGCCTATGCGCGCCCGCTGCTGGCCCGGGCGGCCGTCATCGCCGAGCGCATCACCGGTATCGAGGAGGGCAAGTGAGCGAGCGGCACATCCACGTGGCCGGCCATGTCACCGAGCGGCACATCACCCGGGCGGGCCAGGGCGGCGACCGGGACGTGTTCGAGTACGCGCTGCTGCGGGTCGTGCCGCGGATCGAGCGCGGCGAGTACATCAACGCCGGCGTGATCCTCTACTGCCGGGCGCGGGGCTACGTCGGAGCCCGCACCCATCTGGACGAGGCCCGGCTGCGGGCCCTGGACCCGGCGGCGGACGCGGACGGGATCCGGGCCGCCCTCGGTGCCGTGGAGAGGATCTGCGCGGGCGGCGAGGAGGCCGGGCAGGCGGCCCGGGACGACGCCGGCCGGCGCTTCCGCTGGCTGATCGCGCCCCGCTCCACCGTCGTCCAGCCGGGTCCGGTGCACACCGGACTCACCACCGACCCGGCGGCCGAGGCCGAGCGCTTGCTGGACCTCCTGGTGAGGTAATGGATCACACCGGCCGGGCGCCCCGTTGACACCGGGTGCCAGGCCTTCTAGCGTCACGGGTGCTGAAGGTACTAAGCGGTCGCTCACCGCGCACGAGGGGTCCCTGCCGAGGGGCCCGACAGGTTCTCTCAAGGGCGAGGAGAAGCAGTAATGTCCACCACTGAACAGCGGGTCGCGGTCGTCACCGGAGCGGCGCGCGGCATCGGGGCCGCCACCGCCGTACGGCTGGCCGCCGAGGGTCGCGCGGTCGCCGTGATCGACCTGGACGAGGCCGCCTGCAAGGACACCGTCGAGAAGATCACCGCCGCCGGCGGCACGGCGATCGCGGTCGGCGCCGACGTGTCCGACGAGGCGCAGGTCGAGGCGGCCGTCGCCCGCATCACCGCGGAGCTGGGCGCGCCGACCATCCTGGTCAACAACGCCGGCGTGCTCCGCGACAACCTGCTGTTCAAGATGAGCGTCTCCGACTGGGACACCGTCCTGAACGTGCACCTGCGCGGCTCCTTCCTGATGACCAAGGCCGTGCAGAAGCACATGGTCGACGCGGGCTTCGGCCGGATCGTCAACCTGTCCTCCTCCTCGGCGCTCGGCAACCGCGGCCAGGCCAACTACTCCGCCGCCAAGGCCGGTCTCCAGGGCTTCACCAAGACCCTCGCCATCGAGCTGGGCAAGTTCGGCATCACCGCCAACGCCGTGGCCCCCGGCTTCATCGCCACGGAGATGACCAAGGCCACCGCCGACCGGGTGGGCATGGGCTTCGACGACTTCAAGAAGGCCGCCGCCACCCAGATCCCGGTGCAGCGCGTCGGCGAGCCCGAGGACATCGCCAACGCCATCGCCTTCTTCACCGGCGAGGCGGCCGGCTTCGTCTCCGGCCAGGTGCTGTACGTCGCCGGCGGCCCGCTCAACTAAGGAACACGCACCATGACTTCCGTGGAACTCTCCGGCAAGGTCGCCCTCATCACGGGCGCCAGCCGCGGCATCGGGTACGGCATCGCCGAGGCCCTGGTCGCGCGCGGTGACCGGGTCTGCATCACCGGCCGCACCGAGGACAGCCTGAAGGAGGCCGTCGACCGGCTCGGCGCCGACCGGGTCATCGCCGTCGTGGGCAAGGCCCATGACCCGGACCACCAGACCGAGGCCGTCGAACGCACCATGGAGGCCTTCGGCCGCCTGGACTTCCTGGTCAACAACGCGGGCACCAACCCGGTCTTCGGGCCGCTCGCGGACCTCGACCTGAACGTCGCGCGCAAGGTCTTCGACACCAACGTGATCTCCGCGCTCGGCTTCGCCCAGAAGGCCTGGCACGCCTGGCAGAAGGAGAACGGCGGCGCGATCGTCAACATCGCCTCGGTCGCGGGCCTCGCGCCCTCGCCGTTCATCGGCGCCTACGGCGTCAGCAAGGCGGCGATGATCAACCTGACCCAGCAGTTGGCGCACGAGTTCGCGCCGAAGGTCCGGGTCAACGCGATCGCCCCGGCCGTGGTCAAGACCAAGTTCGCCCAGGCGCTGTGGGAGAACCGCGAGGACGAGGCGGCCGCCGCCTACCCGCTCGGCCGGCTCGGCCTGCCCTCCGACATCGGTGGCGCCGCGGCCTTCCTCACCTCCGGTCAGTCCGACTGGATCACCGGTCAGACGCTCGTCCTGGACGGCGGCATCTTCCTCAACGCCGGCGTCAGCTGATCGTCCGTTCCGGGCGCCGAACTTCCGACGGATCGGCGCCCGGAACGCCGTACACGATCCACCCAGTGGGATGACAACGTCGTCACAGCGCAATCGATCAAGAGCCGGGATTCCAGGGGTGGTTCGACTAGCCGGACGCTGCGGTATGGTCTGCCGACCCTTGGTACGGCAGATCGAGGAGCGTGCGCGTGTTCAACCGGAACCGATTCCTGCGGCGAGTCGCGGCGATCGCGTCCATATCCCTGCTGACCGGATGCGGTCTGTTCTCCGACGGAGACCCGGCCGGCAAGGGGCCCATCGTGGTCGGCACCACCAGTGCGCCGAGCACCCTGGACCCGGCCGGCGCCTGGGACGGTTCCTGGGAGCTGTACCGCAACATCTACCAGACGCTCCTCGCCTACCCGAACGGCGCGACCACCCCGCAGCCCGACGCCGCCGAGAGCTGCTCCTTCACCGACTCCGGCAGCCGCACCTACCGCTGCACCCTGCGCGCGAACCTGAAGTTCGCCGACGGCGACCCGCTCACCGCCCGGGCCGTCGCCTACTCCATCAACCGCATCCGCACCATCAACGCCCCCGGCGGCCCCGCGGGCCTGCTCGACAGCCTGGACCGGGTGGAGACGAGCGGCGACCGGACCATCGTCTTCCATCTCAACCAGTCCGACGCCACCTTCCCGTTCGTGCTGGCCACCCCCGCCATGTCGATCGTCGACCCCGACGACTACCCGGCCCGCTCGCTGCGCACGGACGGCAAGGTCTTCGGCTCCGGGCCCTACCAGCTCCAGTCGTACGAGGAGGACAAGGAGGCCGTCCTCGTCGGCAACGGCAACTACCACGGCTTCGCCCAGCCGCAGAACGACGCGGTGACCATCCGCTACTTCCAGGACTCGTCCAGCATGGTCAAGGCCCTGCGGGCGAAGCAGATCGACGTCACCTACCGCGGTCTCGCCGCCGACGACATCCTCGCCCTCCAGCAGCACGCCACCACCGACCTCCAGCTCGTCGACGGCGCCGGCACCGACATCAGCTACCTGGTCTTCAACCCCAAGGACCCCTGGGCCAAGCAGCCCGCCGTGCGCAGGGCCGTCGCCCAGGTCATCGACCGGGGCGCCATCGCCCACAAGGTCTACAAGGACACCGTCGACCCGCTGTACTCCATGATCCCCAAGGGCCTGACCGGGCACACCACCGGCTTCTTCGACGACTACGGCGACCCCAGCGCCGACAAGGCCCGCGCCCTGCTGACCGCCGCCGGCATCCACCAGCCGGTCCCGCTCACCCTCTGGTACACCACCGACCGCTACGGCTCCGAGACGGGCCAGATGTTCCAGGAGCTCAAGCGGCAGCTGGAGGCCTCCGGGCTGTTCACCATCACCCTCAAGAGCCGCCCCTGGAAGAGCTACGTGGTCGGCTACCAGAAGGGCGAGTACCCGGTGTTCGGGCGCGGCTGGTTCCCGGACTTCCCCGACGCGGACAACTTCATCGCCCCCTTCGTCGGCGAGCACAACGCGCTCGGCACGCCGTACCCGGCCAAGGAGATCACCGGCAAGCTGCTGCCCCACTCGCGCGCGCAGAGCGACCGCGCGCAGACCGTCAAGGACGTGGAACAGGCCCAGCAGATCCTGGTGAACGACGCCCGGCTGATCCCGCTGTGGCAGGGCCGGCAGTACGTGGCCGCGAGCGACGACATCTCCGGCGGCGAGCAGGCCCTCGACCCGTCGACGATCATGATGATGTGGATGCTGCACCGCAAGACCAGCTGGTGAGCCCGGTGCCCGACCCTTGTCGTGCCGGTTGTCAGTGGTCGCCTGTAGGTTCTGAGGCGAGCAAGTGACCGCACATCGTGAGGACGTTGACGTGACCGACACCGCCATGCTGCCCGAGTCCTGGCGCGGGGTTCTGAGCGACGAGCTGCAACAGCCCTACTTCAAGGAGCTGACCGAGTTCGTCGAGGAGGAGCGGGCGAAGGGTCCTGTCTACCCGCCGCGCGAGGAGGTCTTCGCCGCGCTGGACGCCACGCCGTACGACCAGGTCAAGGTGCTGATCCTCGGCCAGGACCCGTACCACGGCCCGGGCCAGGGGCACGGCCTGTGCTTCTCGGTGCGCCCCGGGGTGAAGACCCCGCCCTCGCTGCGGAACATCTACAAGGAGATGCAGGAGGAGCTGGGCCTGCCGGTCCCGGACAACGGCTACCTGATGCCGTGGGCCCGTCAGGGCGTGCTCCTGCTCAACGCGGTGCTCACCGTGCGCGAGGGCGAGGCGAACTCGCACAAGGGCAAGGGCTGGGAGAAGTTCACCGACGCGGTGATCCGCGCGGTGGCCGACCGCAGCGACCCGGCGGTGTTCGTGCTCTGGGGCAACTACGCCCAGAAGAAGCTCCCGCTGATCGACCAGGAGCGGCATGCGGTGGTGAAGGGCGCCCACCCCTCCCCGCTCTCCGCGAAGAAGTTCTTCGGCTCCCGCCCCTTCACCCAGATCAACGAGGCGATCGCCCGCCAGGGCCACACCCCGATCGACTGGACCATCCCGAACCTGGGCTGAGCGCCCCGAAGGGGCGCGGGGAACTGCGCGACCAGCCCCCACCGTGCCGCGGTCAACCACTGCCCCGGACACGACGGCGCCGCCTGCCCCGCAAAACCGGCGGCGCCATCTAGCGTCGAAGACAGACACCTGACGACGGCCCGGAGGACGCGGTGGTGGAGCGACAGGACCAGGCGGCGCCGGACGCCCTGCTGACGCGGATCGGCCAGGTCGTGATGCTGCACCACGGCGGCGACCGGGAGGAGGCCCGCAGCCGCTTCCTCGACCTGTGGGCGGAGGTCGGCGAGCACGGCGCCCCGCTGCACCGCTGCACCCTCGCCCACTACCTCGCCGACACCCAGGACGATCCGGCGGACGAACTCGCCTGGGACCTGCGGGCCTTGTCCGCGGCGGAGGAGCTGGCCGACGGGCGCGGCGGCGATCCGCTGACCGTCCGGGGCTTCTTTCCCTCCCTGCATCTCAACCTGGCCGCGGACTACGCCAAGCTGGGCCGCCCCGAGGCCGCCCGCAGCCACCTCCGCCGGGCCCGCAGTGCGGCGGGCACGCTCACGGACGACGGGTACGGGGCCGGGGTGCGGGCGGCGATCAGGCGCCTGGCCGTGCGGCTGGGGGAGGACGGCGACGGCAGCTGCGGGCCGCCGCGCCAGCGGTAGCCGGCGGGGCGCTGCCGATCGGCGGCGCCGGTCAGCGGCCGTAGGTCTCCTCGCAGATCACCGCCTCCGGGCTGTCCTTGCGCCAGCCGCCGTACTGCCTGCCCAGCGCGCAGACGTCCGGGGTCTTCGGGATCGTCCGGGGCAGGCCCGGAACGCGGGTGTGGGTGCGCCGGTGGTGGTGATGCGGGTGGTGCGGCCGAGCGCGCGGGCGCGGCGGTGCCGCCGGAGCGGCCGGAGCCGCCGGGATGTGCGGGTGGTGGACGGCCGGGGGTGCGGCGGCGGGCCGGTGCGGAGTCGCCGGCCCGGAGTGCTTCGGATGCGGGGGGTACGGCCCGACCATCTCCAGCGCCTCACGGGCCGGTGCCTGCACCACCCGGGGCTCCCCGCTGCCGTCCGGCCGGGGCACCGGCGGCAGCGCGGTCGCCGATGCGGGCGGGGGCCCGGGAGGTGCCGGGCGCGGAACCGTCATACAGCCCGTGAGGGCCGATACGGCCATGGTGACCAGGAGCGCTGCGGTGGTGGTCGTTCGATGCACCGCGCAAGAATGCTGGGTCGGCCCGTCGTTTCGCACCGGGGAGCGAAGGTTCGGACCCCCGCACGGGTGATTGCGTGCCCCGGACGAGGGGTTTCGGATGCTCGGGGCTGACGTTCAGTCGCCGGTGACGCCGTCGATGCGCTCGCGGAGCAGATCGGCGTGGCCGTTGTGCCGGGCGTACTCCTCGATCATGTGCGTGTAGATCCAGCGCAGGTTGAACGACTCGTTCGTGCGCCGGTGCCGGCCCTTGGAGAGGTCGTCCAGAGCGAAGCCGGCCGCGTGCCGCCGGGCCGCCTCGATCTCGGCCTGCCAGGTGGCGTGGGCCTCCGCCCAGGTGTCCGACTCGGTGACCCGGAAGTCGCCGTCGGGGCCCTCTTCGGTGAAGTAGATCGGCCCGGCCTGCTCGCCCGCCAGGATCCTGCGGAACCAGGCCCGCTCGACCTCCGCCATGTGCCGCACCAGCCCCATCAGGGACAGCATGGACGGCTCCGCGGACGCGGTCCGGAGCTGGGCGTCGGTCAGGCCCTCGCACTTGTGGGCCAGGGTCTGGCGATGGTATTCGAGCCAGCCCTCCAGCATGGTGCGTTCGTCGGCGGTGGTCGCGGGTTCACGGCGTTCCATGGTCATGACGGCATCCTCACCCGGTGCGGACCGGGGAAACCATCGGTTTTTCGGCTCCGGGGCTCAGCGGCCCAGCATGCCGGTGAGCAGCTCGCGCAGGCCGGTGCGGATCTCGGCCAGGCCCGGGGTCCGTGCGCCGAAGGAGCCCGCCGCGCAGGAGAACATCAGCCCGTCCGCCCAGGCGACCAGCGACAGCACATGCCGGTCCGGGTCGGGGGAGCCGGCGGCGGTGAGCAGTGCGGCCAGTTGCTCCTTGAAGACGGCGCCGGTCGCGTCGTAGAAGGCGCGGAGTTCGGGGCGGCGGGTGGCCTCCAGGGCCAGTTCGTAGCGGGCGATGAGCAGCTCGCGGTTGCGGGTCAGGGAGCGGTGCAGCGCGAGGGCCAGCCCCTCGGCCAGCGCGTCGGGTCCGTCCCCGGGGTCCGGGGTCTCGTCCAGGGCCAGTACCCGCGCCTCCCGCTCGGCGTGCCGCCGTACCGCGAGTTCCAGCAGGGCCTGCCGGGTGCGCGCCACGTTCGACGTCGAGCCCGGCGGCAGCCCGGCCGTCTCGTCCACCGCCCGGTGGGTCAGCCCGCGCATCCCGCGTTCGGCGAGCAGGGCGAGGGCGGCGTCGGCGACGAGTTCGGCGCGGGAGGCGTTCGGGCTGCTTGCGGGCATGGGGTGACCCTATCCGAGTCACTACTTCTGTAGTACGGTCGACGCATCGGTTAACTACATCTGTAGTGATTGGGTGGAGGGGTCATGGCGAAGCGGTCGGCGTGTGCGGTGGTCATCGGGGGCGGGATCGGCGGCCTGACCGCCGCCGCGGCCCTGCACCGGCGCGGCTGGGAGGTGACCGTGCTGGAGCGGGCCCGCTCGCTGGAGCCCGTCGGCGCGGCCATCTCGCTGGCCCCGAACGCCCTCGCCGCCCTGGACGTCCTCGGCGTCGGCGAGGAGATCCGGGACCTGGCCGCCTGGCAGGGCGACGGCGGCCTGCGCACGCCGAGCGGCCGCTGGCTGTCCCGGTCCAGTGCCCGGGCCGCCGCCGACCGCTTCGGCGGACCTCTGGTCCTGCTGCCCCGCGCCACCCTGGTCGACCGGCTCGCCGCCCTGCTCCCGCCCGGCGCCGTCCGGACCGCCTCCGCCGCGACCCTCACCGACCCCGGCGACCGCGACCGGCCCGCCCGGGTCACCACCGGCGGCACCGAACGGGAAGCGGACCTCGTCGTCGCCGCGGACGGCATCAACTCCCGGGTGCGCGCCGCACTGTTCCCCCTGCACCCCGGGCCGGTCCACGCCGGGTTCACCACCTGGCGGCTGCTGCTGCCCCTGCCCGGCGCGCGGTTCGCCTCCCACGAGACCTGGGGCCGCGGCCGGATCTGGGGCACCCACCCGCTCAAGGACGGCCGGGTCTACGCGTACGCGGCCGCCCTGGCCCCGGCCGGCGAGCGGGCCGCCGACGGCGAGAAGGCCGAACTGCTGCGCCGTTTCGGCGACTGGCACGAGCCGATCCCCGCCGTCCTCGCCGCCGCCCGTCCCGAGGACGTCCTCCGGCACGACGTGCACCACATCGCCACGCCCCTGCCCGCCTACCACCTGGGCCGCACCGCCCTCCTCGGCGACGCCGCCCACGCCATGCCGCCCACCCTCGGCCAGGGCGGCAACCAGGCCATCGAGGACGCGGTGGTGCTCGCCCACCACGCGCCCGACCTCGTCGCCTACACCGCGGACCGGCTGCCGCGGACCACCGGGATCGCCCGCCGGGCCGTCAAGGTGGCCCGCGTGAACCTGGCCCGCGGCCGGGCGGCCGTCGCCGTACGCGACACCGCGGTCGCCGCGCTGTCGAAGGCCGGACCCGCGCTGTTCCTGCGCGGCTTCGACGGCATCGCCGACTGGCGGCCCCCGTATGCTTCCGAGCAGGCACACGCCGGACAGCGGCAGGGGAGACACAGGTGAAGATCGGCTGCATCGGACTCGGGGACATCGCCCAGAAGGCGTATCTGCCGGTGCTCGGCACCCAGCCGGGAACCGAACTCCACCTCCAGACCCGTACCCCCGCGACCCTCCACCGGGTCGCCGACGCCCTGCACCTGCCGCGGGAGCAGCGCCACGCGGACCTGGACTCGCTGCTCGCCGCCGGCCTCGACGCCGCCTTCGTGCACGCGCCCACCGCCGTCCACCCCGAGATCGTCACCCGGCTGCTGGAGGCGGGCGTCCCGACCTACGTCGACAAGCCGCTGGCCTACGAACTCGCCGACTCCGAACGGCTGGTGGACCTCGCCGAGCGGCGCGGCGTCTCCCTCTGCGTCGGCTTCAACCGGCGCCACGCCCCCGGATACACGCAGTGCCTGGACCACCCGCGCGAGCTGATCCTCATGCAGAAGAACCGGATCGGACTGCCCGAGGAGCCGCGCTCGCTGATCCTGGACGACTTCATCCATGTCGTCGACACCCTGCGCTTCCTGGTGCCGGGCCCCGTCGACGACATCACGGTCCGCGCCCGCGTCCGGGACGGTCTGCTGCACCACGTCGTGCTCCAGCTCGGCGGGGACGGCTTCACCGCGCTCGGCGTGATGAACCGGCTCAGCGGCTCCACCGAGGAGATCCTGGAGGTCTCCGGCCAGGACACCAAGCGCCAGGTGCTCAACCTCGCCGAGGTCGTCGACCACAAGGGCCAGCCGACCGTGCGCCGGCGCGGCGACTGGGTGCCGGTCGCCCGGCAGCGCGGCATCGAGCAGGCGGTCCTCGCCTTCCTCGACGCCGTGCGGGCCGGCAAGGTGCTCAGCGCCCGGGACGCGCTGGCGACCCATGAGCTGTGCGAGCGGGTGGTACGAGCGGTTCAGGAGCGTTCCGGCGCAGCCTGAGCGCCCGTGTCCCCTCCGCCGCGCACACCACCACCAGCACCAGCAGCGCGCCGTGCACCGGCCAGTCGCCGTAGCGGACGTACGGCGTGACACCGTGCGCGAGCGGTACGTCGTACACCCGGGCGGTGCTCGCACCGGTGCCGAGCCACGGTCCGAGCCGCTGCCCGCCCGGCCCGTACACGGCGGAGACCCCGGTGAGGGTCGCGTGCACCATCGGCCGGCCGGTCTCCGCGGCGCGCAGCGCGGCAAGTGAGGCGTGCTGCGCCGGTGCCCAGCTGTCCTGGAAGGTGGAGGTGGCGGACTGGCCGAGGAGGACGTCCGCACCGTCCCCCGCGAGATGCCGGCTCATGTCGGGGAAGGCGGTCTCGAAGCAGACCAACGGGCCGATCCGCAGCCCGTGCCCGGCCTCCATGACCACCTGCGCGGTGCCGCGCCGGCGGTCCTCGCCGGCCGCCTTGCCCACGGAGGTGGCCCAGCCGAACAGCGAACGCGCCGGTATGTACTCCCCGAACGGCACCAGCCGCATCTTGTCGTACCGCGCGCCGGTCGGGCCGTCCGGGCCGATCAGCACCGAACTCTTGTAGATGCCGGGCCGGTCGGAGCGGCGGGCGTCCACGTTCACCAGCACGTCCGCACCGGTGCGCCGGGACAGCGCGGTGATCCGCCGGGCCAGGTCGGGCCGGTCCGCCAGATCGAAGCCGACACTGGACTCGCCCCACACCACCAGGTCCACGCCCCGCCCGGCGAGCCGCCGGGTCAGCTGCTCCTCGCGGTCGAACCGCCGCTCGGCGCTGTCCCGCCCGCCCACGACACCCGGCTGTACGACGGCGATCCGCGCCCGCCCGTCGATCCGGGGACGCGGCGCCCACGCCCAGGCCGCGGAGGTCGCGGCCGCCACGGCGACCAGCGAGGCTGCGGCGACCAGCGAGGCCACGGCGGGCAGCCGCGCGGCGCGCACGGCCAGCAGCACCGCGACCGCCACGTTCACGGCCACCACCAGGAAGCTGAGCAGCCACACCCCGCCGACCGAGGCCAGCCGCAGCGCCGGGCCCACCTGCCACTGGCTGGCGCCCAGCAGCCCCCACGGCCCGCCCAGCCCCTGCCAGGACCGCACCAGCTCCGCCAGCAGCCAGCCCGAGGGCAGCACCAGCAGCGCGGCCGCGCACCGGCCCGGCGAGGGCAGCCCGCCGAGGTACCGGCGCACCAGCCAGCCCCAGGGCGCCCAGAGCGCGCCCAGCAGCGCGCCGATCAGGAAGATGAAGACGTGCAGGCTCGGCAGCAGCCAGTGGTGCAGGGCGACCATGAAGCCGAAGCCGCCGCACCAGCCGTCGTACGCCGCCCGCCGCCCCGTGGGCGCCGAGCGGGCCAGCAGGATCCAGGGGACCAGGGCGACATAGGCGAACCACCACAGCGCCGGAGCAGGGAACGCGAGCACGGGCAGCGCGCCCGCGAGCGCGGCGGCGCAGGAGCGCCGCCAGGGGGAGGTCAGCCAGTGGTCGATCATCCTCATACGGACTCTCCCTACCCAGGCAGGTTCCCAGTGTGCGCGCCCGCGCCGATCTCCGACAGATGGGCCGGTGGGACAGCCCGGGACCTGCGGGAACCCCCGTCGGCGCGGACCGGCCGCGCTCTACGATGCGGGCCATGACGATCATGTACGAATGGCGCGGCGCCTTCGACAACGCCGCCGTCGACGCCCTGCACGCCGAGGCGTTCGGGCATCCTTCGACCCCCGTCGACTGGCACACGCGCCTGCACCGGCACAGCCTCGGCTGGGTCTGCGCCCGGGCGGAGGGCCGACTGGTCGGCTTCGTCAACGTTGCCTGGGACGGCGGCGCCCACGCCTTTCTGCTCGACACGATGGTCGCCGCCGACCTGCGCCGTAGCGGTGTCGGCAGCGGCCTGGTGGCCACCGCGGCACGCTCCGCCCGCGCGGCGGACTGCGCCTGGCTGCACGCCGACTACGAGGCCCACCTGCGCCCCTTCTATCTGGAGGGCTGCGGCTTCCGGCCGACGGAGGCGGGGCTGCTCGACCTTTCGGCGACGGCGGCCGGGTAGCCGAGGCTCAGCCGGGCAGTGGCGCGGCGCCGCGGTCCGGCAGCCTGCGCCACTTCTCCTGCACGACCACCTCACGCAGCCGCCATCCCTCGGCCGTGCGCAGCAGCGCGAACGCGTACCGGCCGCCGCACACCAGGTCGGGGGCGCCGGACCGATCGGCGTCCGTGAACCGCATCGGGTTCACATAGTCGGCCCGGACCCGGGCCGTGTCCCCGGTGTCCTGCTCCAGGACCTCGAACCGGATCCGGCGATTGACGATGAGATGCTGCCGTACGGCGAACAGCCCCAGGCTCTCGGCAAGCCATCCGGCGACCCGCCCCGCGTCGCCCTCGACGCCGCCGGCCGAACGGTAGTCGGCGCGCCCGTCCGCCGTGAACAGCCCCCGATACGCCGCCCAGTCACCGTCGTCCACCGCCGCCGCGTACTCGGTGATCAGCTCGTCCACGGCCATCCGGTCCCGCACGGTCGCGAGTTCCACACGCTGCGTCATCGGCCAAGTGTTGGGCACGCGCGGCGCGGAGCCAAGAGGCGTGCGCGCCCGATATTCGGTGGTACGGAGCGGCACCGAGCGCCGAACCTGTCCCTGTGAACGATCAGAACGACACGAACGACCAAGCCCTCGCCCCCGAACCGACGTTCCGCATCCGGGCCCGGCACACCGAGTCCACGGTCACCGTCTACCAGGCCTACCGCCCGGAGATCGGCGGGCCGGCGGCCCGCACCGGTCGCTTCCCGGCCTCCTGGAAGCGGGACCGCATGACCTGGATCAAGCCGTCCTTCCTGTGGATGATGTACCGCTGCGGCTGGGGCACCAAGGAGGGCCAGGAGACGGTCCTGGCCGTCGAGATCGACCGCGGGGGCTTCGAGTGGGCGCTGCGCCACGCCTGCCTGTCGCATCACGTCGCGGAGTTGCACGGTGAGAAGGCCGACTGGCAGCGGCAGTTGCGGCAGTCCCCGGCGCGGGTCCAGTGGGACCCCGAGCGCGATCTGCACCACAACCCGCTGCCGTACCGCTCCTTGCAGCTCGGCCTCGCCGGCGCCGCGGCGGCCCGGTACGCCGACGAGTGGATCGTCGGCATCGAGGACGTGACCCCGCTGGCCACGGAGATCCACGCGCTGGTGCGGGCCGGTGAAGAGGCGGCGGCGGCACGGCTGTTGCCCGAGGAGCGGCCGTACCCGATCGCCGAGGAGGCGCTCGCGCATCTGCGGGCGTGACCGCGCGGCCCGGCCGGCCGGAGTCGTCGGCTCATCTCAGGCCGCCTCGATGATCCCGTCGCGGACCGCCCTCGCCCACTCGATCACCAACAACTCGTACTCCGTGCGCTCCTGGGCCGATAGGGTGCCGCCCGCACGCAGCCATAACGCCCGGATCTGCTCGTTCACTTCGGCGGCAGACCGCACGGAACCAAGGGGCATGAAATCGGGGGACATGCGGGCCAGCCTAGGGGCAAGAACTGACACTGCGCTACCGCTCGGCTACGCAGACCGTATGGGCTTGGTCACCGCCGACGGAGGGCCACGCGCCGGGTCGAACCAGCCCAGGGCGCATATGCCCGACGCGATCGCCCGCTGGGTCCGGCACAGGCGGAGGCCGGCCGCGCCGGGCGACCGGCCCGTATGCCGCCCCTGGAGCCGCGTATCCGCAGGCGGCGGCCACCGCGCGGACCGTCGCGGCCGTCCCCCTGGGCCTGCCGTCGCGGCGCCGCCCCGGCGCCCGGGAGATGTCCGGAAACGGCGACCGAGCCGGCCGGGGGCGCGCCCGTGGGCTCAGCCGACCGCCATCTGCCACCTGACCTCTCCGTCGTGCCACTGGTCGGTCGGGGTCAGGCCCGCCGCGGTGGCGACGGCGGCGGACGCCGTGTGGTCCGGGTGGATGTGCGCGGTGACCGTGTGCACCGGCTGCCCGCGCAGCCAGGCGACCAGGCCCCGGGCCGCCTCGGTGCCGATACCGCGCCGCTGCCAGGGGGTCCCCACCACCCAGGCGATCTCCGCTGTGGCTACGCGGTCGTCGGCGCTGACGGTCGCCTGGACCGTGCCGGTCAGACAGGCCGCGTCGCGCAGCCGGATCGCCCAGTTGCACCAGGAGATGGCCGGGTCGGGCGAGCCCGCGACGAGGCGCTCGTAGCGGGCCCGCAGCGCCTGAGCGGTGTGCGGGGCGCCGCCGATGAAGGCGTGCAGGCCGGGATCGGACAGCACCGCGGCCATCTCCTCGGCATGCTCGACCCGCAGCGGCAGCAGGGTCAGCCGCTCGGTACGGATGAGGCCGGGCCGGAGAGCGATCACGAGCGCCTAGTCTACGGAGACGCCCGACGGCGCCCCCGGCCTGCAAAGCGGTCCGCGCTGTTGACCGTTCCGGGCGCCGCCGCTTACGTTGCAGCGCAGGAGAAAGCGCTTGCTGGGTCTCTCGGCCGGCTGCGCGCCCGCCGCGTTCGGAGGAGTGCTGAACCCGCCCATGCCCCGCTCTTCACTTCCCTTCGCCGGCCGGCGCATCCGGGCCGCGGTCGTCGGCGCCGGTGCCATCGGGCGCGGCTCCCATCTGCCCGCGCTGGCGCGGCTCGCCGAGGAGGGCGAGACGGAGGTCGTCGCCGCCGTCGACATCGACCGGGACGCCGTCGAAGCCCTCCGCGCCGAGGCCGGCGTTCCGCACGCCTACACCGACCTCGACCGGATGCTCGCCGAGCAGCGGCCCGACCTCGTCACCATCTGCACCCCGCCCACCCTGCACCGCGCGCAGACCGTGGCCGCGCTGCGCGCCGGTGCCTGGGTGTGGTGCGAGAAGCCACCGGTGCCCTCGCTCGCCGACTTCGACGCGATCGAGGCCGAGGAGGGCGCCGACGGGGGGCCGTACGCGGCGATCGTCTTCCAGCACCGCTTCGGATCCGGCTCCGCCCATGTGCGCCGGCTGCTCGCCGAAGGCGCCTTCGGGCGGCCGCTGGTGGCGCACTGCCAGACCACCTGGTACCGGGACACCGCCTACTACGCCGTGCCCTGGCGGGGCCGCTGGCACACCGAGGGCGGCGGGCCGGCCATGGGCCACGGCATCCACCAGATGGACCTGCTGCTCGATCTGCTCGGGCCGTGGCGGGAGGTGCGGGCGATGGCCGGGCGGCTGGTGCACGACGTGGAGACCGAGGACGTCTCCACCGCACTGGTCCGGTTCGACAACGGCGCCCTCGCCACCGTGGTGAACAGCGTGCTGAGCCCCGACGAGGTCAGCCGCATCCGGATCGACTGCGAGCGCGCCACCGTGGAGCTGACCCACCTCTACGGCCACGCCAACGACGACTGGCGCATCACCCCGGCCCCCGGTGTCCCCGCCGAAGAGGCCGAGCGGTGGCGGGACTTCGGGCCGGACGTGCCCAGCTCGCACCTCGCCCAGCTGCGCGAGCTGATCGCCGACATGCGCGCCGGTGAGCGCCCGCGCAGCAGCGGCGCGGACGGCCGGACCAGCCTGGAGTTGATCACCGCGCTGTACAAGGCGGCGTTCACGGACACGACCGTGCGCGCGGGGGAGATCGGGCCCGGCGACCCGTACTACACCGCCCTGCACGGCGGCGCCCCCGGCTGGGCGCCGGTGACCGCCGAGGGGGCCCTGGCGTGAGCGGCGGACTGCGGACGGCGCACGTCCTCGGCGACCGGATCACCGTCACCGAACCCACCACCGGCGTCGAGCTGTTCGCCTACGTCTACCGTCCCGAGGCGGCCTGGGAGGCACCCCGGCCCTACCTCCACCCGGTCCGCACCCTCGCCGGTGACGTGGTCACCGGCTACCGCCCGCACGACCACCGCTGGCACAAGGGCCTGTCCCTGACCGCCTCGCACCTGTCCGGGGCCAACCTGTGGGGCGGCAACACCTATGTGCCCGGGCAGGGCTATCTCGAACTCCCCGAGCGGGTCGGCTCGATGCGGCACGCCGGTTTCGACGAGATCGCGGCGGACGACGGCCGGGCACTGATCGCCGAGCGGCTGACCTGGCACCCGTACGACGGTGAGCTGTGGGCCGAGGAGGAACGGCGGATCGAGGTCCACGACGTCGACCCCGGTGCCGGTTCCTGGGCGCTCACCTGGACCAGCGCGATCACCAACCGCCGTGCCGAGCCGCTGCGGTTCGGCAGCCCCACCACCGCCGGACGCGAACTCGCGGGTTACACCGGCCTGTTCTGGCGCGGCCCGCGGTCCTTCCGGGACGGGCGGATCTTCGCACCCGAGGGCGAGGGGCCCGCGCTGATGGGCACCCGGGCGCCGTGGCTGGCGTACTCCGGCGAGCACGACGGCACCGACGGCCACGCCACCCTGGTCTTCGCCCACGCCCCCGAGAACGACCACTCCGGCGCCGCCGGCACCCACCCGGCGCACTGGTTCGTCCGCAACGACCCGTTCGCCGCCGTCGCCCCCTCCTGGGCCTTCTTCGAGGAACTGGAACTCGCCCCCGGCGACACCCTCCGCCGGCGCTACCGGATCGTCGTCGCGGACGGTGCCTGGCAGCGCGAGGACGTCGTCGCGTACCTGGCGGCGCACCCGTGGTGAGCGCCGCGGGGAGCGGGTTCCCGGGCCTGCCGGGCGGGGTCGCCGTGTCCCGGCTGTGCGTGTACGACTGGCCCGCCGCCGACGGGGTCCGCGGCGGCACCCCCCATGTGCACCTGGCCTGTTCGGAGGCGTACGTCGTCACCGGCGGCCGGGGCGCGGTGCAGACCCTGACCGCGTCCGGCTACGAGGTCACCCCGCTCGCGCCCGGCACGGTGGCCTGGTTCACGCCGGGCACCGTCCACCGGCTGGTCAACGAGGACGACCTGCGCATCACCGTCCTCATGCAGAACAGCGGGCTGCCCGAGGCCGGGGACGCGGTGCTCACGCTGCCGCCCGAGTACCTCGCCGACCCGGAGGCGTACGCCGCCGCGACCACGATCCCGGCGGACGCGCCGGAGGCGGAGCGGGAGCGGGTCGCCCGCGCTCGGCGTGACCTGGCTCTGGAGGGTTACCGAGCCCTGCGGGCCGCTCGGGAGCCGGAAGCGCTGGCCGCCTTCCATCAGGCCGCTGTGGCGCTCGTACGGCCCCGGGTCGCCGAGTGGAGAGAGCGGTGGCGGCGGGGTGCGCTGGCGGCGGCCGAGACCACGGGGCGGCATCTGGACCGGCTGGCGGAGGGCGATCCCGGACACCTCGCCGAGGCCGTCGTACGGGCCGAACTGCCCGCCGAGCGCGGCCGGTTCGGCATGTGCGGGCGGCTGGACGTGTACGGGCCGCCGCGGTAGGCGCGCCGGCGCCGCCGTGCCGTCAGGCCGCCGTCGGGCCGGTGAGTGTCCAGCCCGGGGCCTGGGGGCGGGCCGTGAGGTCCTCGTGCCGGACCTCCTCCCCGCAGGCCCGGCAGGTGACGACCGGGACCAGTTCGGCGCCGCAGCTGTGCTCGACGACCATGGGCAGGCCGACGCCCTTGCGGAGATGGCGGTCGCCCCACTCCTTGAGCGTCATCAGGACCGGCTCCAGCTCCAGGCCCGCCGGTGTCGCCCGGTACTCGAAGCGCTGCGGGCGCTCGCTGTACACGTGCTTGGCGAGGATCCCGGCGTCCACCAGGCGGCGCAGCCGGGTGGCCAGGATGTCGCGCGGGGCGCCGATGTTGCGCACGAGCTGGTCGAAGCGGCCGTTGCCCAGGAACACCTCGCGCAGCACGAGCAGGGAGTACTTCTCGCCGACGAGCGCGAGGGCGTCGGCGATGGAGCAGGGGCGCGGATCCTTCGTGGCGGCCATGCGCCCCAGTCTAGTGGCGGGTTCGGTTTTCCAACCCTCGGAGAGCCGGTGTGCTCAGCGGGCGCGCAGCTGGTGGCGCTTGCGCCAGGCCACCAGCGCCCCCGCGAGCGCCGGTACGGCGATGCCCGCCAGCGCGAGCAGGAAGGCGGGGGAGGTCGGCGCCGAGGCGCGGGCCCCGGCCACCGCGTAGGCGGCCGTGTTGGGGACCGAGCCGAGCGCCGTGGCCAGCAGGAACGGCAGCCAGCCCATCCGGGACACGGCCGCGCAGTAGTTCACCGCCGCGAACGGCAGCCCCGGGAAGAGCCGCGCCGCCAGCATCGACCGGAAACCGTGCCGGCTGAGCTGTCCGTCGGCCGCCTTCAGCCACCGGCCGCGCAGCAGCGGGCGCAACGCGTCCTGCCCGAGCACCCGGCCCAGACCGAACGACATGCCCGCCCCCAGCACCGTCCCCGCCAGCGCCGTCGCCAGCCCGAGCGGCGCGCCGAACAGCGCGCCCGCCGCCAGGTTCAGCAGGGGACGCGGGACGAACGCCACGCTGCACAGCCCGTACGCCCCCGCGAACACCAGCGCCGCCGCGGCCCCGCTCAGCTGCGGCGGCCAGCCCCGCGTCAGCAGCCGCTGCGGCTCGAACACCAACACGGCCACGGCCGCCCCCGCGAGCAGCGCCAGCAGCAGCGACAGCCGGGCGTACGGCGACAGCAGCGCACGCGTGCAGCGGGCGGCGAACCCGGTGCGGGGGAGCGGTATCGCCGCCGGAGCGGGCGCCTCGGCGACGGTGCTGGTGGCATCGAGCATCCGGTGACACTAACCGACACCGGGCCCTGATCGCCGCCGGGCCGGGGCGGGGCGACCGTGGCGCACCGCGGAAAACCGTTCGACGCGGGGTGCGGTGTCGGCGATGATCGACGACATGTTCCGGTATGCCTTCCTCCTCGCAGCATCCGCCGTCGCGGATGCGCCGAAGGCTGCCGCCCCGCTTCTGCCGGCCGCTGCCCACGGCGCCCGAAGCTGACCCTCTCCGGACAGACCGGCGGACCCCGCAGGGGGAGGGTCGGCGCACTCCTTGGGGTCCCGCATCCCGTACGACCGGAGAGGCTCCGAGGTACACCCATGTCCAAAACGGCCTACGTGCGCACCAAGCCGCACCTGAACATCGGAACCATGGGTCATGTCGACCACGGCAAGACCACCCTTACCGCCGCCATCACCAAGGTCCTCGCCGAGCGCGGCACCGGCACCTTCGTGCCGTTCGACCGGATCGACCGCGCCCCGGAGGAGGCCGCCCGCGGCATCACCATCAACATCGCGCACGTCGAGTACGAGACCGACACCCGGCACTACGCCCATGTCGACATGCCGGGCCACGCCGACTACGTCAAGAACATGGTCACCGGCGCCGCGCAGCTCGACGGGGCGATCCTCGTCGTCTCCGCGCTCGACGGGGTCATGCCGCAGACCGCCGAACACGTGCTGCTCGCCCGGCAGGTGGGCGTCGACCACATCGTCGTCGCCCTCAACAAGGCCGACGGCGCGGCCGACGAGGAGCTGACCGACCTGGTCGAGCTGGAGATCCGCGACCTGCTCACCGCGCAGGGCTACCCGGGCGACACCGTTCCCGTGGTACGGGTCTCCGGCCTCCGGGCGCTGGCCGGCGACCCGCGCTGGACGGCGTCCGTCGAGGCGCTGCTCGACGCCGTCGACACCTATGTGCCGATGCCCGAGCGGTACCTGGACGCGCCGTTCCTGCTGCCGGTGGAGAACGTGCTCACCATCACCGGCCGGGGCACGGTCGTCACGGGCGCCGTGGAACGCGGCACGCTCCGCCTGGGGGACCGGGTGTCGGTGCTCGGCGCGGACGTGGAGACCGTCGTCACCGGGCTGGAGACCTTCGGCAAGCCGATGCAGGACGCCCAGGCCGGGGACAACGTCGCCGTGCTGCTGCGGGGTGTGCCGCGGGACGCCGTCCGGCGCGGGCACGTCGTCGCGGCGCCGGGGAGCGTGGTACCGGCCCGGCGGTTCACGGCCCGGGTGTATGTGCTGTCCGGGCGCGAGGGCGGTCGTACGACGCCGATCGTGACCGGGTACCGGCCGCAGTTCTACATCCGCACGGCGGACGTGGTCGGCTCCGTGGACCTCGGCGAGGCGGGGGTCGCCCGGCCCGGGCAGACGGTGGAGATGACCGTCGAGCTGGGGCGGGAGGTGCCGTTGGAGCCGGGGCTGGGGTTCGCCGTCCGGGAGGGCGGCAGGACCGTCGGAGCGGGGACGGTCGTCTCCGTGGAGTCGTAGCCGGCCCGGCGCCGGTTCCGGGTGCCCGGCGCCGGCCCGCGCCGGTGACAATGGTGCGGTGAACGAAGCCATCCCCGTCCTCCGCACCACCGACCACGGCACCGTCAAGCTCATGCCCGACGTCGACCGTGAGCGGGCCTGGCTGCTCACGGTCGACGGGGCACCGCAGTCGTACGTCGACCTGGACGAGCCGACGTATCTGGAGTTCGAGTACGCGCGGCGGCTCGGGCATGTGCTGGACGTCGTGGCCGAGCCGGGACGGGCGCTGGACGTGGTGCACCTCGGCGGGGGTGCGCTGACCCTGCCCCGCTATGTGGCCGCCACCCGGCCCGGCTCCCGGCAGGACGTCGTCGAGCTGGACGGGGGCCTGCTGGACCTGGTCACCGAGCAGTTGCCGTTGCCGGCGGGCTCGGGCATCGCGCTGCACGCGGCCGACGCCCGGGCCTGGCTGGAGGGCGCGCCGGACGACTCGGCCGACGTGCTCGTCGGTGACGTGTTCGGCGGCTCCCGGATCCCGGCCCACCTCACCACCCTCGCCTACGCCCGCACCGCCGAGCGGGTGCTGCGGCCCGGCGGGGTCTATGTGGCCAACCTCGCCGACGGGGCGCCGTTCGGCTTCCTCCGCTCCCAACTGGCCAACTTCGCCGCGGTGTTCGAGGAGCTGACCCTGATCGCCGAGCCGGGCGTGCTGCGCGGCCGGAGGTTCGGCAACGCGGTGCTCGTCGCCGCGCACCGGCAGACCGACATCGCCGCGCTGTCCCGGCGGGCGGCGGCCGACGCGTTCCCGGCCCGGGTCGAACACGGGTCGGCGGTACGGGAGTTCTTCGGCTCGGCGCGGCCGGTCGAGGACGCGGACGCGGTGCCCTCACCGGTGCCTCCGGACGGGGCGTTCGGTATCGGCTGAGCCGGGGGCCCTCCTGAAGCCGGGGGTATGCGGTGTTTTCACGCGTGCCCCCCGACGGCGTGTTCGGCGTCGGCCGGGGCGGCCGGGGCGGCGGTGACCGGGCGGCCGCGGCGGGTCAGCGTACGTACGTCCGGGACCAGCAGGACCAGTGCCGTGACCAGGACGACCAGACCGGCGCAGCCCCACAGGGCGGCCGTCCGGCCGACGGCGCTCTCCACCGGGCCGGCCAGCGCGGTGGCCAGGGGAATGAAGGAGACCGAGCCGAACCAGTCGTACGCCGAGACCCGGGACAGTTTCTCCTCGGGGATCTCCTGGTGCAGCGCGGTCATCCAGGAGACGCCGAACACCTCCAGCGTCGTACCGGTGGCGAACATCACCAGGTACAGCACGCCGGCCGGCACCGGTACCGCCAGCGCGGCCGAGGGCAGCGCCAGCGGGAAGACGCACAGGGTGCCGGCGAGCAGCATCCGGCGCGGCCGCCAGCGGGTCATCAGCAGGGCGCCGGCCACCGTGCCCGCGCCGAACGCGGCCAGCGCCAGCCCCCAGGGCCGCGCCCCGCCGAGGCTCTCCCGGGCGACGAGCGGTCCGTAGACCGCCTCGGCCGCGACGACCACCGCGTTGGCGATCGAGAACTGTACGACGATGCCCCACAGCCACGGTCTGCCGATGAACTCCCGCCACCCCTCCCGGAGGTCGGCCAGCATGCCCTCGCCGGGGGTGCGGGCCGGGATGTGGGAGACGTCGAGGCCGGAGCGCAGGGCGCCGGCGACGGCGAAGGCGGCCGCGTCGAACGCGAGGACCCAGCCGGGGCCGGCGGCCGCGACCAGGGCGCCGCCGAGCGCCGCGCCGACGAG
Organism: Streptomyces sp. NPDC031418; assembly: GCF_055581605.1. Lineage (NCBI taxonomy): Bacteria > Bacillati > Actinomycetota > Actinomycetes > Kitasatosporales > Streptomycetaceae > Streptomyces > Streptomyces sp. NPDC031418. The sequence continues at coordinate 257,667 of NZ_JBVIJC010000012.1, read as the reverse complement.
CGCCGCACCCTGGGTGGCCATGCGGAAGACGGCGAACGCCCGGCCCGCCTGCTCGCCCTCGACGGAGGACATCAGCATGCCCTCGGCCGCCGGCCCGAAGAACGCCTGGCCGGTGCCGCCCAGCGCGCTGAGCAGCATCATCTGCCACAGCCGGGGCTCGCCGAGCAGCACGAGCGCCGCGAAGGCCGCCTGGGAGAGGCAGTTGAGGGCGTTGGCCGCGACCATCACCCGGTGCCGGGGCACCCGGTCCGCGAGCGCCCCGCCGATGAGCAGGAACACCACCAGCGGCAGGGTGCGGGCCGCGGCCACCAGCCCCACGTCCCCGCCGTCGCCGCCCGTGTCCAGTACGGCGAACGCGGCGGCGACCATCGAGCCGTTCGCCCCGAGACCGGTGACGACGGCCGCCGCGGTCAGCAGCGAGTAGTTGCGGTCTGCCCAGCGGGGCGGGCGCGGGTGACGGGGGCGGGGGATGGTGGACTTCACCGGGCGACTATTGCTCGCCCGGGCCGTGCTTTCAAACGGATTGCGGCGCTCAGCTGCCGGTCGGGGTGCCGTGCAGCCGGACGGTGCTGAGGATCTTCAGCACCGTCGCGTTGGGGACCTCGTCCTTCACGCCCTTGGCCCCGTAGAAGTTGAACGACACATAGTCGTGCGCCGAGTTCTGGAAGCCGAACGTGAGCGCCTTGCCGTCGCTCGCGCACTTGCCCTTGCTGGGGGTGTTGGTCGACCGGGCCCACGCGTAGCTGCCCTTGATGCCCGAGGCGGTCGTGAAGGGCGTGGCCTTCTTGTCGAAGGAGACGCTCTTCTTGTCCGGCTGGGTGTAGCCGCCGTAGACCCACCAGGCCGGCGTGTTGATCGCGATCTGGTCCGCACTCTTGGCGCCGCTGGCCCCCTTGGTGCCCACGACCGCCAGCGGGGTGTCGTCGGTACGGCCGTCCTTGTTGTCGTCGGACGTGCACCACTGCGGCTTGTCCTTGGCCGTGCCCGACATCACGATGATCGGCTTGAGGCTGGTGGACTTCTTGTCCTCGAAGCCGAGCTCCAGGCCGGGGGACTGCACCTCCCAGTCGGCCGGCACGTCGAAGGCGATGCCCCACTTGGGGTTCACCACCACCTGCCAGCCGGCGACGGTCGGCTTCTCGGTCTCGTTGCCGCGCGGGTTGTCGGTCGTGGACGCGGTCGCGGTGGGCTGCTTCTGGGGCGCCGACTGGCTCGGGTGCGGGGTGCCCTTGCCGTTGTCCGCCTTGTTGTCCTTCGAGCCGCCGAGTACCAGGAAGCCGGTCACACCGGCGGCGACCACGACCGCCGCTGCGGCGATGATCGCGATCAGCTTGGTACGGCCGCCACCGCCGCCCTGCGGAGGCTGCGGACCGCCGGCCATGGTGGGCGCCTGCGTCCACTCGGACTGCTGTCCGTACGGTCCGGCCTGCTGCCCGTACTGCCCTGCCTGCGGGTACTGCTGGTACCCGGGCTGCTGGTACGGGTTCGGCTGCTGGTAACCCGGCTGCTGGTACGGGTTCTGCTGCGGGTTCTGCGCGCCCCCGGGCGGCTGCTGATCTGGCCACATGGCCGACAACCCTAGTGCGGTGGCGGCACGGTTCGGTCACCGGATGTCGTCAGAGTCGTAGCGAAAAGGGAGAGAGCGAGTGAAACCATGCTGGCCAGCTGTCGCTACTCATCGGTAACATCGCACGCATGACCGTTGAGAACGCCTCGCGAGGCAACATGCTGGCCGCCGCCGTCCCCATGGTGCGCACCCTGAACCTGGAATTCATCGAGGTCACCGCGGAACGCGCCGTCCTGCGGCTGCCCGACCAGCCCGAGTTCCACAACCACATCGGCGGCCCGCACGCCGGCGCCATGTTCACCCTGGCCGAGTCCGCCAGCGGGGCCATCGTCCTGGAGGCCTTCGGCGACCAGCTCTCCCGGGCGGTGCCGCTCGCGGTGCGCGCCGAGATCGACTACAAGAAGCTGGCGATGGGCGCGGTGACGGCCACGGCGACCCTGGGGCGCCCGGCGGCCGAGGTCGTCGCCGAACTCGACGCGGGCGGGCGGCCGGAGTTCCCGGTGGCGATCGCCCTCCAGCGCGCGGACGGCGCGGTCACGGGCGAGATGACCGTCGTATGGACGCTGCGCCTGAACGGCTGAGTCGGACCCGGCCCCGAGACCGTGCGGGGTCTCGGGGCGTCTCGGACGCCGGTGAGCGGGGCGTGTCGGCGGGTGGTCTCGGGGGTGGACAGCGCGGCCGGGCCCGGCCCGGGTCAGGACCGCCGGGATGCGCCGGCTCAGGCGGTGGGCGCCGCCGTCGCGCCGGACGAGGGCGGCCGGCGGGGCGAGGGCCGACAGCGGGGCGAGGGCCGACAGCGGGGCGAGCCGGAGCAGGCGTACGGCGACGAGTGTGGCGGCGATGGCGAGGGCGTGGAGCGGCCAGGTGGGGCCACCGTCGTTGAGGGCGCGGACTCGTGCGGGCAGGGCGAGGCCGATCACGGAGAAGACGACGCTTTTCAGGGGGAGCACGACCGTGCCGTAGGCGCCGTGCAGATGGAGCGGATGCGAGCCGCCCCCGCCGCAACCCGGACCCGCCGGTCCCGTCCGGCCGCCGCACGCCTGCGCCGCAGCGCCTCACGCGGCCCGCTGCGGCGGGCCGCCTTCCGTCAGTCCGGCCACGAACTCCCGGAGTCAGTCGGTGAATTCGGGGCCGAGGTCGGGGCGGGCGCCAGCCGGACGGCGTCCCCCTCGCCGGTCGCGCGCGTCGATCAGGTCGTCGCCGAGCAGGGGCGCGGCGGAAGGCCGGGAATTCGCCCGGAGAGTTCTCGTCCATCCGCTTTTCCCGTACGAGTTGATAGGGATACCGGCGGTAACCAGCGGGCGTACAAGTCTCTTTGACATTCCGTCATTCCAACTCCTTGTTTCCCGTGACGCGCGTGTGCGAAAGTGAGCCACCCCGCGGGAGGGCAAAGGCCGGCATCGCGCGGCAAAGGCCGGCCCCGAAGGTACGCACCAATCACGCACTGCTTTCCACAGGGCGCCAATTCGCCCCGCCCTGCGGCTGGAAAGGAAAAGTCCGTGCAGTCCTCCAACCCCCCACGCCCGCCGTACCCGCCTCGCCCCGGATCGACGGGGGAGTCCGACCGTGATCTCGTCGCCCGGCTCCGCGGCCCGGACGACGCCCACCACCATGCCGTCGCCCTGCTGCTGACCCGGCACTGGCGGGCCACCCACGACTACGCGATGGTCTGCCTGGCCTCAGCGGGCTCCGCGGCCCAACTGGTGGCCATCGCCGCCTTCCACCAGGTGCTCGGCCGGCCGGCGGACGGGGCGCTGCGCCCCCGGCTGCTGGTGGCCGTCCGCGACACCGCCCGCACCTGGGCCGCCGACCCCGCGGCCTGTGTCGCGCTGCCGGAATTGCGCCGTACCACCGGAGCCCGCGGACTGCGCGCGGCAAACGCCGGGACACCGGAAAGGCGGCGGCTGGCCGAACGCGCTTTCCATTCGCTTCCCGCCGCCTCTCGATGCCTTCTCTGGCACACCGAGGTCGAAGCCGAACCCATAAACACACCCGCCGCTCTTCTGGGCGTGGACCCGGCCACCGCCGCGGCCGCCCTGGACCGGGCGCGTGAGCAATTCCGGACCGGGTGTGTACGCGCCCACCTGGAACTCGCGCCCTCCAGGGAATGCCGTTTCTACAACCGCCTCCTCGACATCCCCCTGCGCCGCGGCGGCGATCTGCTGCCGGACGTACGACGCCACCTGTCCGGCTGTGCCCACTGCCGCCACGCCGCCGAACAGCTCGGCGCCTTCGAGGAGCAACTGGGCCTGCTGCTCGCCGAGACCGTGCTCGGCTGGGGCGCCCGCCGCTATCTCGACACACGGCCCGGCCGTGGCGCCGCCCGGGACTGGCCCGCACCGCCGCCCCGACCGTCGGGCGCACACCCGGGCGGCCATGGAGCCGGGGGCCGGGGAACGGTGAGCCGGCATCGCACGGCCGTGGCCCTCGGTGCCGGGCTCACGGCGCTCGTCCTGCTCGCCACCGTCCTCGTGGCCCGTGCCTGGTCCGCTGACAACGCTGTCCCCACGCCCGGCCGCAGCTGTGCCGCGCACGCCTGCTCACCGGGACCGCCGCCCTGCTGACGTGGACCCTGCCGACGCGCCCTGCTCGGCCCGCGCTGCTGTGGCCGCCGTAAGCCTGCGGTGCTTCCGGGCCGAGCAGGTAGCCTTCCCTTGGGACGCCCTTTACGCGCGGCGGTCCACGGGTCAGGGACGGCGACAGGGGAGGAACCCGGCGGTGCACGTGCAGGAATGGCTCGACTCGGTGCCCGCGGTGGCCGTCTACGGCGTGGTGGCCCTGGTGATCGGTCTGGAGAGCGTGGGCATCCCGCTGCCGGGCGAGATCATCCTGGTCTCGGCCGCGCTGATGTCCTCCCACAACTCGGGCATCAACCCGGTGATCCTCGGCGCCTGCGCGACCGCGGGCGCGGTGATCGGCGACTCCATCGGCTACGCGATCGGCCGCAAGGGCGGCCGGCCGCTGCTGGCCTGGCTCGGCAGGAAGTTCCCGAAGCACTTCGGCGAGGGCCATGTCGCCACCGCCGAGCGGTCCTTCGAGAAGTGGGGCATGTGGGCCGTCTTCTTCGGCCGCTTCGTCGCCCTGCTGCGCATCTTCGCCGGACCGCTCGCGGGCGTGCTGCACATGCCGTACTGGAAGTTCCTGATCGCCAACGTGCTCGGCGGCATCTGCTGGGCGGGCGGGACGACGGCCGTCATCTACTACGTCGGCGTGGTCGCCGAGGGCTGGCTGAAGAAGTTCTCCTACGTGGGCCTGGGCGTCGCGGTCCTGATCGGCCTGGCGTCCGTGCTGATCGTCAAGCGCAAGGCGAAGAAGGCCGCCCAGGCTCCCGCCCCGGAGGCGGAAGCCGTGCGCGCCGGGGAGTAACGGTGTAACGGGGACGGCAACCCGCGCCCCCGGGCCGCGCACCCGTGCGGCCCGCCCCGGACTACTCGTGCACCGCCCGATGCGCCCGGGCCAGCTCCGCGTACATCGTGCCGTTGAGGGTCACGCCCTGGCGCTCCTCTTCGCTCAGCTCCCGCCGCACCTTCGCCGGCACCCCCGCCACCAGCGACCCCGGCGGCACCACCATCCCCTGCGGCACCAGGGCCTGCGCCGCGACCAGCGACCCGGCTCCGATCACCGCGCCGTTCAGCACGGTGGCCCCCATCCCGATCAGGCAGTCGTCCTCGACCGTCGCCCCGTGGACCACCGCGTTGTGCCCGATGGACACCCGCTCGCCGACACTCACCGGAAAACCGGGGTCGGCGTGGAGGGTGACGTTGTCCTGGACGTTGGCGGCCGCGCCCACGGTGATCCGCTCCACGTCACCGCGCACCACCGCGCCGTACCAGACACTGGCCCCCGCGTGCAGGGTGACGTCTCCGATCACCGAGGCCGTGGGCGCGACGAACGCCTCCGGATCGACCTGGGGCTCCCTGCCCCCGATACCCACGATCAGCGCCTGCCGGGTCATCACCGTCTCCTCGCATCCGTAGCCCGCGAACGTGGGGTGAACGGTACGGCACCGGTTGGGGCAAAGATCACAGCAGCCCGCCCTCTCGCCCGGGACAACCGATGAGTAACGTGACCCCGTGCCGAAGCGCAAGAACACGTTCTCATCCTGGCGCCGGGGCCTCGCCCAGCGCGCGGTCCACCGGGCCTGGGCCTGGGCCCAGCGCGCGGGTTCCGTCACGGCGGAGCACCCGGCGGCCTTCCGCTTCGGCGCGCTCGGCGAGGCCACCCGTCTGGCCTTCCCGCTCGGCACGGTCTTCGGCGAGCCCTGGATCCGCATCGGCTCCTACTGCATCATCGGCGAACGGGTCACCCTCACCGCCGGTCTGATGCCGGACCTCGACCTCGGTCCGGACCCCATCCTGCGCATCGGCGACGGCGTGGTCCTCGGCCGCGGCAGCCATGTCATCGCGGACACCACGGTCACCATCGGCAACGACTGCTACTTCGGCCCGTACGTCTACGTCACCTCCACCAACCACTCCTACGACGACCCGCACGAGCCGATCGGCAAGCAGTGGCCGCGGATGGAGCCGGTCGAGATCGGCCCGGGCTGCTGGATCGGCACCGGCGCGGTGATCCTGCCGGGCGCCCGGATCGGCCGGAACGTGGTCGTGGCGGCCGGTGCGGTGGTGCGCGGCACGGTGCCCGACCATGCCGTGGTGGCCGGGGCCCCGGCCCGGGTCGTACGGCGCTGGACCCCCGAGGACGGCTGGCAGCCGCCGTTGCGGACCCCGGCGCCGGTGCCGATCCCGGACGGGACGACGCCGGAGCAGCTGCGCTCCCTGGCGGAGCTGGACGAGGCCGCCGTCGCCCGCCTCGCCGAGCTGGAGCCCGAGGGCTGACCCGGCCGGGGTCAGCCGGTCGCCAGCAGCAGGGTGCCCAGCAGCGCAAGCCCCGCTCCCGCCGCCTGGACGGCGCGCAGCCGCTCGCTGAGGAAGCCGCGCGCGGCCAGCGCCGTGACCACCGGATACAGCGAGGCCAGGACGGCCGCCACGGTGACCGGGCCGTGCTGGGCGGCGACGGCGTAGGTGCCGTTGGCCGCCACATCGGCGAGGCCGACGAAGGCCAGCGCGGGCAGCGAGGTCCAGGGGAAACCGCCCTGCGGTACGACGGGGACGCCCCGCCGGGCCGAGACGGCGAGCGCGGCACCGCCCACCGCGATGTTCGTCAGCCGCTGCACGAACAGGGCGAGGAACAGCCCGGTGACATTCGTCGACGCCTCCGAGATCAGCGCGAACACCGCGCCGAAGCCGAGCGCCGCGACCAGGGTGAGCAGGATCGTCCGCCGCTGCACGGGCGCACCCCGCAGCTGCGGGCCGCCGGCCAGGACGACCCCGGTGACCGCGACCGCGATGCCCGCGACCTGGAGCAGCCCCGGACGTTCGCCGAGGACCAGCCCCACGCCGACGGGCACGGCCACGCTGAGCGTGGCGAGCGGCGACACCACGCCCATCGGGCCGCGCGCGAGCGCCTGGTAGAAGCAGAGCACCGCCACCGGACCGATCACGCCGGCCGCGGCGGCGAACCACAGCCGGGGCCCGGCCTCGCCGCAGCCGCCCGTGGCGACGACGATCGCGCCCAGCACGGCGGCCGCGACCGTCTGCGAGACCACCACCACGGTGAGCGCCGGGGTGCGCCGTGTCAGCAGCCCGCCGCCGAAGTCGGCCAGCCCCCACAACAGACTGGTGGTCAGGGCGAAGAATGCCGTCACGGTACCTCGCAGTACAGTTTGTTGGACGAAGGAGTACGTCCCACGATAGTTCAATCAACTGAACTCTTTCATCCATCACAGTGGACCATCTCGCATACCGGACCCCGGACCCTGGACGAAATGTGTCGGACCTCGACCTGCTGACCCAGTCCCTTGCGCGCAACGTCAAGCGCTGGCGCACCGAGCGCGGCTTCACCCTGGACGCGCTGGCCGCCCGGGCCGGGGTCAGCCGCGGCATGCTCATCCAGATCGAGCAGGCCCGCACCAACCCGAGCATCGGCACCGTCGTCAAGATCGGCGACGCGCTCGGCGTCAGCATCACCACCCTGCTCGACTACGAACAGGGCCCCCGGGTCCGCGTGGTCCCGGCCGACCAGGCCGTACGGCTGTGGCACAGCGAGGCCGGCGGCTACAACCGGCTGCTGGCCGGCACGGAGGCCCCCGGCCCGCTGGAGATGTGGGACTGGCGGCTGATGCCCGGCGAGCGCAGCCCCTCGGACCCGCACCCGGCCGGCACGGTCGAACTCCTCCATGTCACCGCCGGCGAACTGACCCTCATCGTCGAGGGGGTACGGCACCTCGTCCCGGCGGGTGCCAGCGCCTCCTTCGAGGCGGACGTCCCGCACGAGTACGGCAACGAGGGCGAGGTCCCGATGGAGATGGTGATGGCCGTCTCGGTTCCCCCGGTCCGCTGAACGCCCTGCTCACCCTCGGACCGGTGCACCCGGGCGGCGCCTGATCACGCCGTGAGGTGGTGGGCGAGCGCCAGATGCGGATCCGGCCCGCCCGGCACCGGTGCCGGGTCCGCGTGCACCAGGGCGGCCGTCAGCCGGGGCAGGGCGTGCAGCAGGGCGTGTTCGGCCTCGACGGCGATCGCGTGCGCCTGCCGTACCGTCGCCTCCCCGTCCACCGTCACCGCCAGTTCGGCCCGCAGCCGGTGCCCGATCCAGCGCAGCCGCAGCTCACCCACCCCATGCACGCCGGGCACCGCCCGCACCGCGCGCTCGGCCCGGTCCACCAGCGCCGGGTCGACGGCGTCCAGCATCCGCCGGAACACCTCGCGCGCCGCGTCCCGCAGCACCAGGACGATCGCGGCCGTGATCGCCAGCCCCACGACCGGGTCGGCCGCCCGCCAGCCCAGCGCGGATCCGCCCGCGCCCAGCAGCACGGCCAGCGAGGTGAACCCGTCGGTACGGGCGTGCAGCCCGTCGGCGACCAGCGCGGCCGAGCCGATCTGCCGCCCCACCCGGATCCGGTACCGGGCCACCCACTCGTTGCCGGCGAAGCCGACCAGCGCGGCCACCGCGACCGCCGGCAGCTGCGCGACCGGGCGCGGCTCGAGCAGCCGTCCCACGGCCGCCCAGGCGGTGAACGCGGCCGAGCCGGCGATGGTCAGCACGATCGCCAGCCCCGCCAGGTCCTCGGCGCGGCCATAGCCGTAGGTGAACCGCCGGGTCGCCGCCCGCCGCCCCAGCACGAAGGCGATGCCGAGCGGTACGGCGGTCAGCGCGTCGGCGGCGTTGTGCACCGTGTCGCCGAGCAGCGCCACCGAGCCGGAGAGGGCCACCACCGCCCCCTGTGCCAGCGCGGTCGCCCCCAGCACGAGCAGGGACACCCACAGCGCCCGCATCCCGCGCGCCGAGGACTCCAGCGCGGGGTCGAGCTTGTCGGCGGTCTCGTGGGAGTGCGGGGTGAGGAGATGGCCGAGCCGGTGCTTCAGCCCGGGGCGGCCGGTCTGGTGGGGGTGGGGGTGCTGGTGCGCGTGGGAGTGCCCGTCCTCGCCGTGTGCGTGCCGGTGCTGCTGTGGCTCCTGGCCATGAGCCGCGTGTCCGTGTGCTCCGTGTCCCTGTGCCCCGTGTTCGTCCGACCCGTGCCGGTGCGGCTGCCGGTCGCTCACGTCGGTCCCCTTCCGGTGTGCGGGAGTGGACGCGAGACGTCCACGGAGCCATTATGTGCGTATGAGCGCACGCATGCACCTATCACCTGCGCACCATGCGCATCCGCGCAGCCCGGGCGAGGAGCAGTTCGCGCTCGCCGCCGACCTCCTGGCCCTGCTCGGCGACCGCACCCGCCTCACCCTGCTGCACGCCCTGACCGCCGGCCCGGCCGACGTCGGCACGCTCACCGAGGCCTGCGGCGCCGCCCGCCCGGCCGTCAGCCAGCACCTGGCCAGGCTGCGCCTTGCGGGTCTCGTGGACACCCGCAAGGAGGGCCGCCGGGTGATCTACTCGCTGCGGCACGCGCATGTGCCCCGGCTGGTCCAGGAGGCGCTGCGGACGGCCGACCACCTGCTCACCGAAGGGCGCTGATCGGAGTCGCCCACGCGCGGCCCGGTCTCGGTGCGCACCCCCCGTAAACACGACGGTGTCCCGTCAGCAGAGCTCTGCTGACGGGACACCGGAGTTGGGTGAGGGAGGTGGTCAGTGCGCCGGAGCGTCGGTGACCACGACCTCGTCGATGCTGCGCTCGATCGCCTCGGGGGCGGAGGCGGTCGCCTTGGCCCAGTAGTAGATGCCGAGGGAGAAGACCGCCACGACCAGGATGTCCCACCACAGCGGCAGGGTGCCGTTGCCGCCGAAGGTGCTCAGGTAGGAGATCACGCCGATGCCCAGCAGGTAGGGCAGCAGCCACTGCGCGGCCTTGAAGTCCAGCCGCGGCGCGTTGGGCAGGTTCTTGCTGATCGCGTACGCGGCGTAGGAGCCGAGCAGGACGTAGCCGATGAGGATGGCGCAGCCCAGCCGCCACAGGGTGTCCCAGCCGGACCAGAAGATGATCAGGTTGGCGACCACGAAGGACAGCGGCGAGATGAACTGGCCGCCGGGCAGTCGGTACGGGCGCTCCAGGTTCGGCAGCCGGTCCTTGAAGACGCCGTAGGCCAGCGGGGCGCCCGCGTACATCAGCACGCTCGCCGAGGTGATGAAGCTGACCAGGGTCTGCCAGCTCGGGAAGGGCAGGAAGCAGATCACGCCGGTCACGAAGGAGATGGCGAGACCGAACCACGGCACACCGCGGGAGTCCGTCTTGGCGAACACCTTCGGCGCGTAGCCGTTCTTGGCGAGGCCGTAGGAGATGCGGGAGGTGGCGGTGGTGTAGATCAGGCCGGTGCCACCGGGGGAGATGATCGCGTCGGCGTACAGGATCCAGGCCAGCCAGCCCAGACCGACCAGCGTGGCGAGACCGGCCCAGGGGCCGCTGATGCCGGCGTAGTTCAGGTGCGCCCAGCCCTTGGCGAAGGAGGCGTGCGGCAGGGCGGCGATGAAGACGACCTGGAGCAGGACGTAGATCACGGCACCGATGGCGACCGAGCCGAGCGTCGCGCGGGGCAGGTCACGCTTCGGGTTGCGGCTCTCACCGGCCAGCTGGATCGCCTGCTCGAAGCCGAGCAGCGCGAAGATGATGCCGCTGGAGCTGATCGCGGTCAGGACGCCCTTGGCGCCGAACGGCGCGAAGCCCTCGGAGGTGAAGTTGGCCGGGTGGAAGTTGCCGATGGCGATGACGAAGATCGCGGCGAGCGGGACGGCGATCTTCCACCAGGTGGCGGCGCTGTTGGTGTGGGCGAGGACGCGGACACCGAGGAAGTTGACCGCGACGAACACGGCCATGAGGATCACGGCGACGACGATGCCGCTGGTGGTGAGCGTCTGGTTGGCGTTCTGTAGCCCGTCGGCGAACTTCCAGTGCTTGGCATAGCCGATCATGGCCTCGACCTCGATCGGGGCCACGGTGGCTGCCTGGAGCCAGGAGAACCAGCCGAAGGACATGCCGGCCAGGCCGCCGAAGGCGTAGTGGGGGTAACGGGCGGTGCCGCCCGCGACCGGGAACATGCCGCCGAGTTCGGCGTGCACGAGCGCCAGCAGCACGATGGCCACCGCGCCGATCACCCACGAGATGATCGCGGCGGGGCCTGCTGCCACCACGGCCTTCTCGGCGCCGAAGAGCCAGCCTGAACCGATGATGGACCCCACGGAGGCCCACATCAGGCCGATCAGTCCGACGTCGCGGCGGAGCCCACCGGTGTCGCTTGTGGCTACCGAGGGCTTAGCCTGGTCGACATTCGCCATGTCAAGTGGCCTCTCACATGTGAACGGAGATTTAACGGGGAAGGAGGCCACAGGTTAGGTAGGCGTGAGGCCCTGGCAGAAGACGTGATACCAAATCTTGACCCTGGATCTTACATGTCTTATACACAAGTCTTCGTACAGGTCAGGCACGCTCTGCGAATGTAGATATTCAGCGTGTAATTGTGATGTAGGAGAAGAATCAGCCAGCCAGGAGCGGAATTTCGATCGCCGGGCAGCGGTTCATGACCATGTCAAGTCCGGCGGTGCGGGTCCTCTCGTAGGCCGCCACGTCGACGACCCCCAGCTGGAACCAGACCGCCTTGGCCCCCTTTGTCACGGCTTCGTCGGCCACCGCACCCGCCAGTTCGCTGTTGACGAAGACGTCGACCACGTCCACGGGGAAGGGGATGTCCGCCAGCGACGGGTAGCCGCGCTCGCCGTGCACCGTCTCGGCCTTCGGGTGCACCGGCACGATCCGCTTGCCGAACCGCTGGAGCACCTGCGCCACCCCGTAGGCGGCCCGGCTCCGGTTGCCGGACAGGCCGACCACCGCCCAGGTGTCGCCCAGCTCGGTCAGGATCCTGCGGATCGTCGCCTCGTCGCCGTACATGGCCGCCTCCTCGGGTCGGGGGTCCTTCGCCTGGGCAACAGCGCTCCGGCGGTGCCGATTCCCCCCGGTACCCCGCCACGGTGACCGGAATCGGCGCAAGGTGCCTGCACACGGCCGTCCGCCCGCCTACGCTCGGCCCGTGCTGCGCATCCTCGACGCCCGAACCGGTGAGCACGTCGCCGCCGCGCCCGCCCGCCGTGGTCTGACCCGTATCGAGGCCCACGCCTTCGGCCTCGACGCGTCGGCCCTGCGGGTGCTGCTCACCGCCGATCTGCTCGTCCGTGCCCTGGAACTGGGCGGAACCCCGGTCTGGGCGACCCTCACCGCCCCCCGCGACCAGCCGGAACTCCGTGCGGCCGGTACCGCCCTCGCCATCCGTCCCTTCGAGGACGGGCACGACCTCGCCTCCGGCCTGGGCGAGGCCCAGGCCATCCACGTGGTCCGGCAGGACACGGAGGAGGTCTCCGGGGCCGGCCCGGTCGCGGCCGTGGCCCCCGTGGTCACCGCCTGCCCCCTCCCGGTCCTCCTCGGCGACCCCGCCGCGCTGCGCCTGGCCCTCCTCGCCGTCCCGCGCGGCGAACCCGCCCGGCTGGACACCGCCGCGCTGGACGAGGCCGCGCTCCGGCTCGGCGGGTGGCGGCGGGCCGTGGCCGAGTGGGCGCGCCGGCCCTCCCGGCCGGTGCCCGACGAGGTACGGGGACGGCTGCGGGCCGCCTGGCAGGACGACCTGGACCTGCCCGCCGTACTGGCCGTGCTGCACGACGTGGCGCACACGCCGGACCTGCCCGACGGCGCCCGCTTCGAGACCTACGCCTACGCCGACCGCCTCCTCGCCCTGGACCTGACCGGCGACCTCGGCAGGCCCGCATGAGCCGGGCGACGGCCTCGCCGGCGAGCGGGAGGCGCGGGGTGACTGCCGGGGCACGCGTGCGCTCCGCCGGCCTCGGGAGGCGCGGGTGAGGGAGCGGGCCGGGGCGGGGCCGCTGCGGCGGCTGATCGTGCTGCGGCATGCGAAGTCCGCCTGGCCCGAGGGGGTCGAGGACCACCACAGACCGCTCGCCTCGCGCGGTCTGCGCGACGCCCCGGCGGCCGGCCGGGCCCTCGCCGAGGCCGACTTCCTGCCCGACCTCGCCCTGTGCTCCACCGCCGTACGCGCCCGGCAGACCTGGCAGCTGGCCTCGGCCGAGTGGGGCACCCCGCCACCGGTGCGCTACGACCGCCGGCTGTACGGCGCCGCCGTACCCGACCTCCTGGAGGTGGTGCGGGAGGCGCCGGCCGAGGTGGAGACGCTGCTGCTGGTCGGGCACAACCCGGGCCTGGAGGACCTCGTCCTGGCGCTGGCCGGGGACGGCCTGGACGACACCCTGGACCGGGTGCGGACCAAGTTCCCGACCGCCGCGCTCGCCGTCCTGGCCTGGCGCGGCACCGGCTGGCCGGCCCTCGCCCCGGGCGTGGCCCTGCTGACCTGGTTCACGGTGCCGCGCGGCAGGAAGAGCTGACCGGGCAGGGCGCACCGGTCAAGGACCTAGGCTTACGGGATGCAGGACGAGTACCGCACAGTCGCCCGCGCGGGCGTGCACGAGACCGAGGTCAACCGCTCCCGCTTCCTGTGCGCGCTCGCCCCGGCCGCCACCGAGCAGGAGGCGCAGGACTTCATCGCGTCCGTGCGCAAGGAGCACGCCGACGCCACCCACAACTGCTGGGCGTACGTCATCGGCGCCGACGCCTCCGTGCAGAAGGCCAGCGACGACGGCGAGCCGGGCGGCACCGCCGGTGTCCCCATGCTCCAGATGCTGCTGCGCCGCGAGATGCGGTACGTCGTCGCCGTGGTCACCCGCTACTACGGCGGGGTCAAGCTCGGCGCCGGCGGGCTGATCCGCGCCTATGGGGGAGCCGTCGGCGAGGCCCTGGACACCCTCGGCACCCTCACCCGGCGCCGCTTCCGGCTGGCCACCGTGACCGTCGACCACCAGCGTGCGGGCAAGGTGCAGAACGACCTGCGCGCCACCGGCCGCGAGGTGCGGGACGTCCGCTACGGCGAGGACGTCACCATCGAGATCGGCCTGCCGGACGCCGACGTGGACGCCTTCCGCGCCTGGCTCGCCGATGTGACGGCGGGCACGGCCGGCTTCGCACTGGGCGGAGAGGCCTACGGCGACGCGTGATGTTCGTCTCGGATCGGACATAACAGGGCGAATCTCAATGGGGTGTGACGGTCCGGTACCGGAGTGACGGCCCGTGATGTCGGACCCGGCCGATAGTCTCGGGGGCCATGAGACTGCTGCACACGTCCGACTGGCACCTCGGCCGGGCCTTCCACCGGGTGAACATGCTCGGGGCCCAGGCCGAGTTCATCGGTCACCTCGTCACCACCGTGCGTGAGCGCGAGGTCGACGCGGTGGTCGTCTCCGGCGACGTGTACGACCGCGCGGTGCCGCCGCTCGCCGCGGTCGAGCTGTTCGACGACGCCCTGCACCGTCTCGCGGACCTCGGCGTGCCCACGGTGATGATCTCCGGCAACCACGACTCGGCCCGCCGCCTGGGCGTCGGCGCCGGACTCATCGACCGCGCCGGCATCCATCTGCGCACCGAGCCGTCCGCCGTCGGCACCCCCGTCGTGCTGCCGGACGCCCACGGGGACGTCGCCTTCTACGGCCTGCCCTACCTCGAACCCGCCCTGGTGCGGGAAGAGTTCGCGGTGGCGAAGGCGGGGCACGAGGCCGTGCTCGGCGCCGCCATGGACCGCGTCCGCGCCGACCTCTCCACCCGCGCGCCCGGCACGCGTTCCGTCGTCCTCGCCCATGCCTTCGTCACCGGCGGCCGGGCCAGCGACAGCGAGCGCGACATCACCGTCGGCGGGGTCGCCGCCGTACCGGCCGGCGTCTTCGACGGCGTCGACTACGCGGCCCTCGGCCATCTGCACGGCTGTCAGACCATCACCGAGCGGGTGCGCTACTCCGGCTCCCCGCTCGCCTACTCCTTCTCCGAGGCCGAGCACCGCAAGACCATGTGGCTGGTCGACCTCGGCGCCGACGGGTCCGTCACCGCGGAGCGTGTGGACTGCCCGGTGCCCCGCCCGCTGGCCCGCCTCCGGGGCACCCTGGAGGAGCTGCTCGCCGACCCCGCGCTCGCCCGGCACGAGGACGCCTGGGTCGAGGCCACCCTCACCGACGCGGTCCGCCCCGCCGACCCGATGGCCCGGCTCACCGAGCGCTTCCCGCACACCCTCAGCCTCGTCTTCGCCCCCGAGCGCGCGCCGGACGACCCCCAGGTCTCCTACGCCCGCCGCCTCGCGGGCCGCAGCGACCAGCAGATCGCCGAGGACTTCGTCGCCCATGTCCGCGGCGCCGGACCGGACGAGCGGGAGACGGCCGTGCTCCGCGACGCCTTCGACGCCGCCCGCGCCGACGACGCCGTACGGGAGGTGGCCCGATGAGGCTGCACCGGCTGGACCTCACCGCCTTCGGCCCCTTCGGCGGCACCCAGAGCGTCGACTTCGACGCCCTCTCCGGCGCCGGGCTCTTCCTGCTGCACGGCGCCACCGGCGCCGGCAAGACCTCCGTCCTGGACGCCGTCTGCTACGCCCTGTACGGCGCCGTCCCCGGCGCCCGGCAGACCGGCCAGGGCATGAACCTGCGCAGCGACCACGCCGAGCCCCGCACCCGCACCGAGGTCCGCCTCGACCTGACCGTCGCCGGCCGCCGCCTGGAGATCACCCGGCAGCCGCCCTGGGAGCGGCCCAAGCTGCGCGGCAAGGGCACCACCGTGGACAAGGCGCAGACCTGGCTGCGCGAGTACGACAGCACGGCGGGCGCCTGGCAGGACCGCAGCCGCTCGCACCAGGAGATAGGCGAGGAGATCACCCAGCTGCTCGGCATGAGCCGCGAGCAGTTCTGCCAGGTGGTGCTGTTGCCCCAGGGCGACTTCGCCCGCTTCCTGCGTGCCGACGCGGAGGCCCGCGGCCGGCTGCTCGGCCGCCTCTTCGACACCCAGCGCTTCGCCGACGTGGAGAAGCGCCTCGCCGACCGCCGCCGCGCCACCGAGGCACGCGTGCGCGAGGGCGACGCGGCGCTGCTCGCCGACGCCCACCGCATGCAGCAGGAGGCCGGCGACGCCATGGAGCTGCCCGACCTGGCCCCCGGCGACCCGGGCCTCGCCGACGCCGTGCTCGGCGCCGCCGCCGTCGCCCGCAGCACCGCCCGCGAACGCCTCACCCTCGCCCACTGCCGCCTCACCGCCGCCGAGGCCGCCCACGCTCAGGCCCGCATCGCGCTGGACGACACCCGGGAACTCGCCCGGCTCCAGGCCCGGTTCGCCGAGGCCCGGCAGCGCGCCGCGAGGCTCCAGGAGCGGGCCGGCGCGCACGCCGAGGCCCGGGAGCGGATGGAGCGGGCCCGCAGGGCGGAGGCGGTCGCCCCCGCGCTGGAGCTGCGCGAGGCCGCCGAGCAGGAGCACCGCGGGGCCGCCCGCGCCGAGGCACGCGCGCGCGGCATGCTCGACGGCCCCTGTGCCGCGCACGCCGACGCCGGTGTGGCCGGACTCGCCGCCGCCGCCCGCCGGGCGGCCGAGGAACTGGGCGGACTGGACGCGGCCCGGCGCGCCGAGCGGCGCCTGGACCGCCTCGCCGAGGAGCGTGCCGTACTCGACCGGCAGGAGCGCGCCGACGAGGACGTCCTGCGCGAGGCCGACGCCTGGCTCGACGGCTGGGACACCAGCCGCGCCGCCCTCCAGTCCCGCATCGACTCCGCCCAGGAGGCCGCCACCCGCGCCGAGCGGCTCGCCGTCCGGCGCGAACCCATGGAGCAGCGGCTCGCGGCGGCCCGCACCCGCGACGCCCTCGCCGCCGACCTGGAGGCGGCCCGGGAACGCGCGCGCATCTCCGCGCAAGCGGCCCTGGACGCCCGCGCGCACTGGCTCGACCTCAAGGAACAGCGGCTCAACGGCATCGCCGCCGAGCTGGCCGCCCACCTGAGCGACGGCGAGCCCTGCGCGGTCTGCGGCGCCACCGAACACCCCGCACCGGCCCGCAAGGTCGCCGGACACGTCGACCGGGAGACCGAGGACCGCGCCCTGGCCGCCTGCCGGCGCGCCGAGGAGCGGCACACCGAGGACGAAGGCCGGCTGGCCGCCGTACGGGAGGCCCTGGCCGCCGCCACCGCCGAGGCCAAAGACGCCACGACCGCGCAACTCGAAGCCGAAGCGGCCGAGTTGGAGCAGGAGTACACCCGCGCCCGGCGTGCCGCCTCCGCGCTGCACGCCGCCCACGAGGAGCTGCGGCGCGCCGAGCAGGAGCGCGAGCAACGCCTCGCCGACCGCCAGCAGGCCGCCGTACGGGCCGCCTCCCGGCTCACCCGGCGCGACACCCTGGAGCGCGAACAGGCGCTGCTGGAAGCCGAGTTGGCCGAGGCCCGCGGCACCGCCGAGAGCGTGGCCGCGCGGGCCGCGCAGCTGGAGCGGCAGGCGGCGCTGCTCACCGAGGCCGCCGACGCCGCGCGCGCCGCCGAGGACGCGGCCCAGCGGCTGAAGGCCGCCGACGCCCGCCTCGCCGACGCCGCCTACCGGGCCGGCTTCGACACCCCGCAGGCCGCGGCCGCCGCGCTGCTGGACCCCGCGGCCCACCGGGAGCTGCAACACCGGCTGGACGCCTGGCAGACGGAGGAGGCCGCCGTCCGCACCCTGCTGGCCGAGGCCGACACCGCCGCGGCCGACCGGCAGCCGCCCGCCGACCCGGCCGCGGCCGAACGGACGGCGGCCGACGCGGAGCGCCGGCTGCGCGAGGCGGCCTCCGCGCGCGACGCCGCCGCCCGCGCGTGCGCCGAACTGGACCGCCTCTCCGCGCGGGCCGCCGAGGCCGTACGCCGCCTGGCACCGCTGCGCGAGGAGTACGACCGGGTCGCCCGGCTCGCCGCGCTCACCGCCGGCACCTCCGCCGACAACGAACGCAAGATGCGCCTGGAGTCGTATGTGCTGGCCGCCCGCCTGGAACAGGTGGCCGCCGCCGCGACCGTCCGGCTCCAGCGGATGTCCTCCGGCCGCTACACCCTCGTCCACTCCGACGACCGCACCGGACGCGGCCGCAGCGGACTGGGACTCCATGTCGTCGACGCCTGGACCGGCCGCGAACGCGACACCGCCACCCTGTCCGGCGGCGAGACCTTCTTCGCCTCCCTGGCGCTCGCCCTCGGCCTCGCCGACGTGGTCACCGACGAGGCGGGCGGCGTCCGCCTCGACACCCTCTTCATCGACGAGGGCTTCGGCAGCCTGGACGACCAGACCCTGGACGAGGTCCTCGACGTCCTCGACTCCCTGCGCGAACGCGACCGCAGCGTCGGCATCGTGAGCCACGTCGCCGATCTGCGCCGCCGGGTCCACGCCCAGCTGGAGGTGGTGAAGGGGAGAGGGGGGTCTACGCTGCGGCAGCGGGGGGTCTGAGCGAGGCATGAACGCTCGCTCGCTGGCTAACACATTGCCGCCAGTCTGGATGGATTTGTTATCTGCCGTTCCGTCTCCTTCCTTGATCGTCCTTGGCCCTCTGTCCCCCGCCTCCCCCGGCGACCAGCTGTCATACGAGCCGGGCCTGTGGGCATGTCCGCAACCGCAGGTAGCGAATGATGGAGGATCGACCTCTACTGAGAAGAGTGTCGTGACGCCGGAAATTGGTCGTCGGGATCAAGGTCCCGGGCGGCGGAGCCGGTATGCGGGCGGGATCAGGCCGAAGGGCAGACGCGGCCAACGGATCTTCCCAGCAGAAGGGAAACCTGTTGGTCCTGAGTCGGGTCCTCGTTGACGTTTCGGCAGACGGTTCCGAGTGCGTCAACGGTTTTGGGTAGAACCGCGTCCCATAGCCGTACGGTTCTGTCGTCGCTGGTGGTGGCGAGGGTGCGGCCGTCTGGGCTGAACGCCACGGAATACACCGCACCCGTGTGGCCGGCGAAGGTGGCGCGGGCCTTTCCGGTGCGCACGTCCCACAATCGCACCGTCTTGTCGTCGCTTCCGGTGGCGAGGGTGTGTCCGTCTGGGCTGAATGCCACCGAGTACACCGGACCGTTGTGGCCTGTGAGCGTGGTGCGGGTCTTGCCGGTGGCCGCGGTCCATAGCCTGGCGGTTTGGTCGTCACTGCCGGTGGCGAGGGTCTGACCGTCTGGACTGAACGCCACGGATTGCACCTTGTTCGTGTGGCCTGCAAGCGTGGCGCGGCGCTTGCTCGTTGTCACGTCCCAGAGTCTTACGGTGGTGTCCGCGATGGCTGTGGCCAGGGTGCGGCCGTCCGGACTGAAACTTACCGACTTGACCGCAAACCCCGCTCCTTCGGTGACGTCAATCCTGGGGCGTGGCCTTCCGGTCGCCACGTCCCACAGTTGGGCCGTGTTCCATTCGCTCACGGCGGCGAGTGTGCGGCCGTCCGGGCTGAACGCCACTGACCACACCGATCCGTTGTCAGCGGAGAAGGTCCGGCCGCGCTTGCCTGTGGCCACGTCCCACAACTGCACCGTCTGGTAGTCATAGCCCACGGCGAGGGTGCGTCCGTCCGGACTGAACGCAACCGACCACACCGTACCCATGTTCGAGGTGTACGTGGCGCGGGCCTTGCCTCTGGCCGCGTCCCACAGCCGTACGGTCCCGTCTTCGCTGCCGGTGGCGAGGATGTGCCCGTCCGGGCTGAAGGCGGCGGATCTGACCGGCGCTGTGTGGCCGGTGAGGATCTCGCGGGCTGCACCGGTGTGCAAGTTCCACAGCCGGGTGGTTCTGTCGTCGCTTCCGGTCGCGAGGGTGTGCCCGTCTGGGCTGAACACCACGGCTTCCACCGCACCTCTGTGGCCTTGCAGGACGGTACGGGTGGTGCCTGTAGCCACGTCCCACAACCGTACAGTCTCGTCTTCGCTGCCGGTGGCGAGGGTGTGCCCGTCCGGGCTGAAAGCCAATGCCCATGCCGCGGCCCTGTGGCCGGTCAAGGTGATACGGGGCCTGCCCGTGGCCACGTCCCACAGCCTGGCGGTGTTGTCGGCGCTTCCGGTGGCGAGGGTGTGCCCGTCCGGACTGAACTGCACGGCCCAGACCGTCTTCGTGTGGCCCTTGAGCGTGGCACGGGGACTGCCTGTGGCCACGTCCCACAGCCTGGCGGTGTTGTCGGCGCTTCCGGTGGCGAGGGTGCGTCCGTCCGGACTGAACGCCACCGAGTAAATCCAGTCACTGTGCCCGATGAAAGTGCCACGCAACTTACAGGTGGCCACGTCCCAAAGCTTGGCGGTGTGGTCGGCGCTGGCGGTGGCGAGCGTGCGTCCATTCGGGCTGAACACCACCCAGTTCACCTGGTCCGTGTGGCCGACGAGGGTGCCACGGGTCCTACCGGTGGCCACGTCCCACAGGCGAGCCTTGCCGTCGGCGCTGCCGGTGGCGAGGGTGCGCCCGTCCGGGCTGAACGCCACCGACCACACCTCGCCTCCGCGGCCGTCGAGGACGGTACGGGTCCTGCCGGTGGCCACGTCCCACAGGCGAGCCTTGCCGTCGGTGCTGCCGGTGGCGAGGGTGCGCCCGTCCGGGCTGAACGCCACCGAGTACACCTCCCGCCGGTGCCCCACGAGAGACCGGTGGAGCGGGAGAGCCGCGGCGTCCTGCAGACTCGCGACCGCCTCGGGGGTTCGGCTCGTGCGGTATGCCTGGACGGCCAGCAGCGATGCCAGATCGGGATTGGTCGCGATGAGGCTGTCGGACTTCGCGGCGAGTTGTCGCGAAAGGTCCGCCTGTTGCTCGGCCCTGGCCGTCCGCCATTGCCACAACGCGACGCCTGTAGCGGCGAGCGCGAGGGCCAGCACGGACGCCAGGATCATGTTGAGGCGTTTGCTGCGTCGGATGACCGCTTGCTGCCTCTGCTTGCTCGCGGTGAGATACGCGGTGATCTCCCCTGGCAGACGGCGCTTCTGGGACCAGTCGAGGCCTTCGGCGAGCGCCGTCCCGGTGAGCAGATCACCGGGGTCGGACGTTTCGGCCCAGCGGGCACGCCTCGCGCGCGTGTGCTCGAGCCATCCTTGGAAGCGGTGGTCCTGGCGGACCCACTCGCGCAGGGTGCCCCAGTCGCGGATGAGCGCATCGTGGATCAGTTCGGCGACCGGCTGGTCCGCAGCGGTGTCGGCGTTCTGGGCCGTGCCGGGTGTGCGGGTGGTGATGATGCGGTGACTGGTGAGTACAGCGAGGACCTCGTCGAAGGGGCCGTTGCTCTCCGGCTCATTGGAGGGGTCGGTGGCCACATCGCGCAGTTCCCCTAAGGCAACCTGCGCGCGAACTGCGGGAATGCGGTGGATTGGATCAGCGGGTCGCACCAGGGAGGTCAATATGCGTTGGGCAATGGGCCGTTGGTCACTGGTGAGCTGGTCCAGGGCGGTGTCTGCCCACGTGGCAAGGCTGCCCGTCACTCCGCCGATGCGCTGGTAGGCCTCGTGGGTGAGGTATCCTTCATGGCGCCTCAGCCACAGCTGGCTCAATGCTACCTCCACCAGGGGGAGCATGGTGGCAGGTACTTGGCCGACGGTCGCCCCATTGGGGACGGTGGCCAGCACGTCGCTGATGATGTGCTCCGGCAGACCGGGCTCAAAGTGCGCTCCCACATCGCGGGCGGGCAGCGTGATGATGTCGTGCAGGTCATGTCGGCTGAGCACCGCCGGCACATTGAGGAGTCCCGGCATCGCGGTTTCCAACAGCCTGGGAGCCAGGGCGGCGAGCTGCGGGTAAAAGTCATCGCGCATCACAAGGAGCACACTGAGGCGGTTGTGGTTGTCCAGGGCTTCGATGATCTGGTCCGCGACGATCCGGCGACGATCCGGTGTGCTGGTGCTCCGCTGGGTGAGCAACTCTTCGAACTGGTCGATGACGAGAAGGAGGCGCTCACATGCGGGATGCGCCGCGAGCTTGCGGGCGATGGCTGCGGAGAGCCCGTCACCCCCGGTGCCGGGCAGTCCCGCGCGCTCCAGTTCGGTCAGCAGATCCTGCCTCGGCCGTACGACCAGAGGAAGCCAACTGTCGCTGCCGTGCAGATCGCCCGCAGCCACTGCGGGCAGAACGCCGGCCTGTATCAGCGACGTCTTGCCCGAACCAGAGGGACCCAGCAAGAGCGTCAACCGCTGGCGGCGGGCCAGGCCTGCCAGCACCTGGCGTATCGCGTCCTCCCGCCCCTTGAACCATCGGGCCTGATCGACGCCGAACGACTCCAGCCCCAGATAAGGAGATACGTCCCGTTCGATAAGTTCCGGCCACACCTCGCGGAGCACCTGGGTCGGGGTGACGTAAGCAATGCCTTGCCCCCTCGCGTAGGCGTCGGGGGTGGTGATCTCAGTGACCATGCCGATGACCAAGCCCGTCACCTCATCGAGGACAGGCGCGCCGCTGAACCCAGTCGTCAAGTCGTTGGCAGCAGTCAACTGCAGGTGAACGCCCCGGCCCTCGACGGCACCTAGCAAGTCGCCGCACACGCCGAAGCCGAAGTGCCCGCCGATCGGGGCCTGAGCGGGGAATCCGAACGAGCGCACTTGATGACCTCGGCGGCCTTCGGCAGAGCCCAGGGACAAGACTGTCATGCCAGGTGATGTGTTGTTGAGGCGCACCATGGCCACGTCTTCCCCGTCCGGGGCACGCCACGGCCCCTCCAACACCTCCCCCTGTACGCGAGGGACGCCCTCCACGTGGGGGAAGACCAGATGTACGGTGCCGCCCGGGCCGGACCCTGCGGCGTAGACGACATGCGCGCAGGTAACCAGGAGGCACTCTGCCACCAGGAAGCCAGCCCCAGCCACCTGGCCTTGTCGGTCGAGGACCTGTGCCACGGCACTGGGAAGCCCCCGTGCATGCCAGCTCTCCCCGCCTGTTCCCAGGACATCCATCGGATCAGTCCAATCCCCCCGCTCGCCGTCGGGCGACGGGGACTCGCACCCCTTCCACATGACGGTCACGCGCAGGCGAGCATTTGCACCCGTTTTGGTGACGACAGCTCCTGCCTCAACCGTGAGGTCAACGCCCAACTCGATGGCAATCTCGTGGGGACCGGCCTTGCGGAGCTGTTCGAGCGTGGCACGCGCCGCTTTGGTGACCGGTTCCAACGCCCCTGACAGGTCTTGAGGAAGGTCATGGATAGCCTCACTGATGCGGCCGGCCTTCTGACCCATCCGCTGCAGACGACGCCTCGATCAGCACGCAGCCTCCGTCCTCCAGCGGAATCCGAGCCAAGTGGTTCAAGGCGCCTCCTCCTCTGGCAGGCTCTCGGCCGTATTAATGAGTGGAGGCATGACTGTCGTCCGAAGGCAGGGCCTGGCGTACGGTCATGCCATCGCAAACGGGCATGCCTATCAGAATGATCGTCACCGAATACGACACGGGTGCCCAGCTCAACTAGGCCGTTCGGCTCAGACCGCAGTCGCCCCCAGGCGCAGCTGCCACGACGCTTGGGACTGTAAATCGTTCGGTGTAACTACGTCTTCACCCGGCTCGACGGCCGCCCTCACAACCCCGCTTCCGGAGATTCGTCCAGCGCATCGGCCTACTGCCGGTCCGCCTGCACGACCTGCGTCACTGCGCCGCATCACTCAGCTTGGCCGCCGGCCTGTCGATGAAAGCCATCCATGCCCTGCTCGGCTACAGCAGCTACCCACTCACTGCCGATACCTACACCAGCCTGCTGCCGCAGTTCGAACGAGCCGCCGCCAACGCACCCCTTGACCTGGTACCACGCCGCAGCGGCGTCGAGAAACCCACGGATGAGCAAGCCCAGGCAGCCAAGGCACACCCCATGTCGCCTCGGTCTACGAAGAAACAAGCGACCGGCATCTGCGCGTCGTACGCCCCACCCCTCGCGACGAGGCGCTGGGCGCCGCCTGATCGCGCCGTCCCTCGTTTGTCCCCCTGCCCACCAAGAGAGCCCCTCGGAGATCACTCCGAGGGGTTTTCGTGCCCTGCTTTGCTCGGTCAGAGCTTGCGCCCGTAGCATTCGATCTTGCAACGCCCTCTTCATCGACGAGGGCTTCGGCAGCCTGGACGACCAGACCCTGGACGAGGTCCTCGACGTCCTCGACTCCCTGCGCGAACGCGACCGCAGCGTCGGCATCGTCAGCCACGTCGCCGATCTGCGCCGCCGGGTCCACGCCCAGCTGGAGGTCGTCAAGGGCCGCTCCGGCTCCACGCTCAGACAGCGCGGCACCGGCTGAGCGCCCGGGTCAGTGGCCGAGCGGCCGCCGGGGCAGGGGAGAGGAGTAGACGACGCTCGTGGTCACCGAGCCCAGCGTGCCGATCTTCCCGGAGACCTCCTCCAGGTGCGGCATCGAGCGCGCGGCGACCTTGATGACGAAGCAGTCGTCCCCCGTGACATGGTGGGCCTCCAGGATCTCCGGGGTGGCGGCCACCAGGTCGTGGAACGGCTTGTAGTTGCCGTTGGGGTACCGCAGCCGCACGAAGGCCAGGATCGGCAGCCCGAGCCGCTCGGGGTCCACGACCGCCGCGTAGCCCTGGATCACCCCCGCCTCCTCCAGCCGGCGCACCCGCTCGGTGACGGCGCTCGGCGACATCGACACGGCCCGCGCCAGCTCGGCGTAGCTGACCCGGCCGTCGCGCTGGAGGACCTCGAGTATGCGCCAGTCGGTGGCGTCCGGGGAATACACGGTCATCCGCGATGGATACCAGGGAAATCACCGGCCGATCAAGAGCAGGCCCGGGGATCGCCCCTTCAACGGGCCGCGCTCCGGCCGCAGAATTTAAGCCATGATCACTACGAACTCCGTGAACCCCGTGCTGCGGGTCGCCCCCGCCGCCCCCGCCGAGGCCGCCGCCTACTTCCGGGCGAGCCTCGCCTTCCACGCCGATGTCTCCGACGTGGCCGCCGCCCTCGCGGCCGGCGGCGACCCCGGCTTCGTCCTGGTGGACACCCGCTCCACCGAGTCCTGGGACCAGGGCCACGTCCCCGGCGCCGTCCACCTGCCCACCGCACTCATCCCCGAGCAGGCCGCCCAACTCCTCGACAGATCCGTGCCGGTGGTGACGTACTGCTGGGGCCCCGGCTGCAACGGCGCCACCCGCGCCGCCCTGGCCCTCGCCGAACTCGGTTACCAGGTCAAGGAGATGCTCGGCGGCTTCGAGTACTGGGCGCGCGAGGGCTTCGCGTACGAGACCTGGCAGGGCCCGGCGCGCCGCGACGCCGACCCGCTGACCGCCCCGGTCGACGGCGAGTGCGGCTGCTGACGGCGGGCCGTGTAGGTTCTGGGCCCATGGCTCGATATGCGGACCCAGGCGTACTGGAGTGGGTGGAGTCGGGCGGCGGCCCGCTGATAGCCGTCCCGGAGGCGGTGCTGCCGTTCTGGGCGGGCGCCGACAGCGAGGATCTCGACACGGACTACGACCGGGCCTGCGAGGTCGCCGGATTCGCCGGCCTGCTCCCGGTCGGCGACAGCGCGGCCCTCGTCCTCGGCGACGAACCGGCGGCCACCTCCTATCTGCCCGAGCACGGCACCCTGGTCCGCTGGTCGGCCGCGAACTCCGAGGACGAACTCCTCGCCGGGGTCCCCGCCGCGCTGCGGACGGCCGCCTGGGAAGCGGAGCTGCGCTGGCACGTACCCGGCCCGGTGCTGCTGTTCGACTCGGCCTGGCCGGGCGCCGAGGCCCCCGGCACCGAACACCTGCGCATTCCGCTGACCGCGGGCAGCTACACGGTCCGCGCGGCCTACGCCCAGCCGGGTCCGGAGACCTGGCTGGGACTGGTGCAGATCAGCAGGATCACCCCCTGAGCGCCCGGCCGCTCAGGGCCTGAGACCGTCGAAGGCGATGGTCAGATGCCGGGGACCGCGCAGCACCACGTTCTGCCGGTACGGCGGCGGGTCCTCGACCAGCCGTGGATTCTCCAGCCGCCGGGCCAGTTCGGACAGGGCGATCTGGGTCTCCAGCCGGGCCAGCGGAGCGCCGAAGCAGCTGTGGATGCCGCTGCCGAAGCCCAGATGCTGGATGTTCTCGCGGTCCGGGTCGAAGCGCTCCGGGTCCTTGAACCGCTCCGGGTCGCGGTTGCCCGCGGCCAGCATCAGCCAGAGCCGCGAGCCCTTGGGAATGGTGACCCCGCGCACCTCGATGTCGGCGATACAGGTGCGCTGGGGCACGATCTGCACCGGCGGCTCGTAGCGCAGCAGCTCCTCCACGATCCGCACCGACAGCGCCGGGTCCTCGCGCAGCCGCCGCAGCACGTCCGGGTGGCGCAACAGCGTCAGCATGCCGTTCGTGATCAGGTTGACCGTCGTCTCGTGCCCGGCGATCAGCAGCAGCACCGCGGTGCTGAGCACCTCCATCATCGTCATGGCACCGTCCGGGCCGCGGCTGTTGACCAGGTCGGACAGCAGGTCGTCCTGGGGGTCCTTGGTGCGCTGCTCGACCAGCCCCGCCAGGTACATCCCGAGCTGCATCCGTGCCTCCTGCGCCGTCTTCACGGACTCGGCGTCCGCGTTCTGGCGCGTCTCCGGGTCGAGGCTGGCGACCAGCGGGTCCACCCAGGCGCGGAAGCGGGGCTCGTCCTCCCGGGGCACGCCCAGCAGCCGGCAGATCACCGTCACCGGGAAGGGGTACGCGAACTGGTCGACCAGGTCGATCTCCCGCGCCTCGCCGAACCCGTCGATCAGACCGCCGACCACGGCCGCCATGTCATCGCGCATGTTCTCGACCCGGCGCGGCCGGTGCGGCGGCCCGAAGGCGCTGTTGGCGATGCGCCGGAGCCGGTCGTGCTCCGGCGGGTCGAGCCGCAGGAAGGACGGCGGCAGCCCGGTGTCCTCCGCCTGGCCGGCCTCGTCGTCCCCGGCGGCAGCGAGGTTCGCGGCGTCGGAGCTGATCCGCGGATCGTGCAGCAGGGCCTCGATGTCGTAGTAGGAGCTGATGACGTAGGGGCCGCCCTCCTCCTCGTGCAGCACCGGAGTCCTGCGGAGCTCCTCGTACAGCGGGTACGGGTTGGCGCGGTGGGCGAAGTCGGTGATCTGGCGCACCAGTGAGGCTTGCGTCATGACGGGTCCTTGGGGCGTCGGGCCGGACGGCGGTCAGTGCCGGGCGGGGTGGAAGACCAGCTGCTGCTCGGCCGGTGAGTAACCGCTGAGGGTCACGGTCGGGCCATGGGTCGGCAAGGACGGGTCGGGGAAGTCGGCGGACACCGGCTGCCTGCCCTCGGGACGGCGGTCCATCGTCGGGTACTCCACCGGGAACGGCGCGCCGCGTTCGATCTGCCGTGCGTAGAACTCCAGCCACCGGGCGTTGTCGAAGGCGACGGCGGCGACGACCCGGCCCTGGTGGCCGTACACGCCGACGAACCGGCGCTCCGCCGGAGAGCCCTGCGTGATCATGATCTGGTCGCCCATCGGAGGGACCCCGACCGACTTGACGTTCACACCGAACATCGAGGACCAGAAGGCCGGCATCCACAGGTGCGGGCGCCGGTCGGGGCCGTGGCAGATCATGTTGTGCGCGGCCGTCTCCGCCTGGGCGACGGCATTGCCCCAGTGCTCCAGCGACAGGAACTGGTAGCCGAACAGCGCGTGCGGCGACCGCGCCACGTCACCGGCCACGAACACGTCGTCGGTGACGATGCCCCGGAAGTCGAAGGCCCGGCAGCCCGCGTCGCAGGCGATGCCGCGGGGCCCGGCGCCCAGCCCCGACCCGGCCAGCCAGTCCGTGTTCCGCAGCGAGCCCAGCGAGACCACGACCACGTCCGCCTCGACGGTGCTCTCGTCCGACAGATGGACGGCCCGGACCCGGCCGACCGAGTCGCCCTCCAGCGCGGTCACCGTGACATGGGTGCGCAGATCGACACCGTTCTCGAGGTGGAGGTCGGCCGCGACCGCGCCCACCACCCCGCCGAGCGCGCCCACCAGCGGCGCCCCCGCACGCTCCGCCACAGTGACCGACAGCCCCATCTCGCGGCACGCCGACGCGATCTCCGACCCGGCGAACCCGGCGCCGATCACGAACACCCGGCGCGGCCCCGCCTTCAGCCGCCGGTACAGCCCGGCCGCGTCCTCCCGGGTGCGCAGCAGACACACGCCGTCCAGCCGCGCCTCCTCCTCCTTCGGCCAGGGACGGGCGCGGACACCGGTCGCGATGAGCAGCCGGTCGTACTCCACCTCGTCCCCGTCCGCCAGCCGCACCCGCTTGGCCGTCAGATCCAGGCCGGTCGCGGCGACGCCGAGCCGCCACTTGGCGTCGATGTCCCAGCGGTGCGGCAGCTCGGTGTGGTGCGGGGACGCCATGCCGAGCAGCACGGACTTGGACAGCGGCGGCCGGTCGTACGGCTCGTGCGGCTCGTCGCCGATCAGGGTCAGCTCCCCGGCGAAGCCCTCGGCGCGCAGCGTCTCGGCGGCACGCAGCCCCGCCAGCGAGGCGCCCACGATCACGATCCGGCCCTCGCGCCTGAGCCAGTCGATGTAGTCAGCGGCCATCGGACGCCCCCGCTGCGTCCCCCGCGCCGTCCAGGCCGTCCGCCGTGATCGCCTGCACCGGGCACGCGGCCACCGCGCGGGCCAGCCGCTCCCGCTGTTCCTCGGGGGCGTGCGGGTTGTACACCAGCGCCTCGTCGCCGTGCATGGCGAAGACGTCCGGGGCGAGGAACGCGCACTGGGCGTACCCCTGACATTTGTTGAGATCGACGACGAGCCTCATCGGCGCTCCGCCTTCCGATGGCCAGGTCCGGTGCGGGCCACCCTGTCGCGCGGGCGCTTCCGGACGGCGGTCATGTCCCGTTGGCCAGCATGAGCCGGGTACGGCGAGACCGCGCGCCGGGAGGCCCGGCCGGACGAACAACGACCGGGGGCACCCACCCCCGACGCGTCACGCCCGCGCCGCGCCACGCGACCGGTCACGGCCGCTCGCCACCAGGATGTACAGGCTGAGCACCAGGGACCACGCGGGGAAGACCAGTTCCGCCCAGGGCACGTTCGGCGAGACGAACAGCAGGGTCAGGGAGGTGACATAGCCCAGGACGGTGAGCCCGCGCGGCAGCACACCGAGCCGGCGGCCGATGGCCGAGACGACGGACACGAAGACGGCCGCCATCCGCATCCCGTAGCCCACCATCAGCGTGTAGGCGAAGTGGCGGCCGAAGTCCCAGGCCGCGGTCGGCGGCGCGCTGCCGCTCGGGTGCGCCACCGACAGGACGGCACCGGCCGCCGCGCCGGCGCCGAACAGCGTGGCCGTGAAGACCAGACCGCTGCCGAGGAACACCGTGGCGAGGAACCTGTCCTCGGCCGCCCCGACATGCGCGCGTACGGCGCCCATGAACCACAGGAAGAAGATGCCGGCGAACGGCACCAGCGCGAGGGCCGTCTGCACCGCGCTGCGCCGCGTGGAGTTCGTGAACCCCGGGGCGGTGACCGTGTCGGCCCCCTGCGGAATCGCCAGTCGGATCAGCACGATCGCCGCCGCCAGCAGCAGCGCGAAGACGACTCCCGCCAGTCCGGCGGCACGCGGCGTCTCCAGTTGGCGCTGCCCGGGTCCCGTCTGCTGCATGCCGGCCCGCCTCCTCCGCATCGGCCCCGGCACCAGCTAGCCGCCCGCACACCGGGCCCGCCACCGGGCCAGGGCCGGACGGCGGAGCGCGCGCATCGGCGATGAACGGTGCCGGCGGTCCGGGCCCGGTCGCCCCCCGGGCTGCCGACTGATCCCAGGGTGTCGCCGATTCCGGGCGCGGGGTCCTCGGGGACTCCGCGGCACGGGTCCTCTCGGGGGCTGGTGACCCGGCGGACCGCGCGCCCGGCGATCGACGGTGCCGGCGGTCCGGGCCCGGTCGCCCCCCGGGCTGCCGACTGATCCCAGGGTGTCGCCGATTCCGGGCGCGGGGTCCTCGGGGACTCCGCGACACGGGTTTTCTCCGGGACCGCCGACCCGGCGGAGCCGCCCGCGCCGACCCGGCGGAGCCGCTCACGCCGGGCTGGCCGGCCGACGCGGTGGTACGGAGGGGCAACGCGGTGGTCCGTAGGGACGGTCGGTCGAGGCGGTGGACCGGGGGCCCGGCCGGCCGAGGCGGTGGTCGGGGGAGGGCCGGCGGCGCGGTGGTCCGGGGGACGGCCCCGTGGTGGTTCGGAGGGACGCGGTCGGTCGAGGCGGTGGTCCGGGGGCCCGGCCGGCCGAGGCGGTGGTCGGGGGAGGGTCGGCGGCGCGGTGGTCCGGGGGACGGCCCCGTGGTGGTTCGGAGGGACGCGGCCGGTCGAGGCGGTGGACCGGGGGCCCGGCCGGCCGAGGCGGTGGTCGGGGGAGGGCCGGCGACGCGGTGGTCCGGGAGACGGCCCCGTGGTGGTTCGGAGGGACGCGGTCGGTCGAGGCGGTGGACCGGGGGTCCGGCCGGCCGAGGCGGTGGTCGGGGGAGGGCCGGCGGCGCGGTGGTCCGGGGGACGGCCCCGTGGTGGTTCGGAGGGACGCGGTCGGCCGAGGCGGTGGTTCGGAGGGATGGCCGGTCGGCGCGGTGGTCCGGGGGACGGCCGGCGGGGGTGTTCTCCTCGCCGGCCGTGACCTCAGCGGTTACGACCGCACGCTCGCCGGAGCGACCGGCGGGCGCGGTTCAGAGCCGGGACAGCTCGTCCACCAGGTCGTCCAGGCCGAGCGAGCCCTGCGACAGCGCCGCCATGTGCCAGGCCTTCAGGTCGAAGGCGTCGCCGTGCCGCTCCCGCGCCTTCTCCCGGCCCAGCAGCCACGCCCGCTCGCCCAGCTTGTAGCCGATCGCCTGCCCCGGCATGGTCAGATACCGGGTCAGCTCGCTCTCCACGAAGTCCGCCGGCCGGCTGCTGTGCGACCCGAAGAACTCCTGCGCCAGCTCCGGCGTCCAGCGCTCGCCCGGGTGGAACGGCGAGTCGGCCGGGATCTCCAGCTCCAGGTGCATGCCGATGTCGATGATCACCCGCACCGCGCGCATCATCTGTGCGTCCAGGTAGCCGAGCCGCTCCTCCGGCCCGGTCAGATAGCCCAGCTCGTCCATCAGCCGCTCCGCGTACAGCGCCCAGCCCTCGGCGTTGGCGCTGACCCCGCCGACCGTCGCCTGGTAGCGGGAGAGGTTCTCGGCCACGTGCGCCCACTGCGCCAGCTGGAGGTGATGCCCGGGCACGCCCTCGTGGTACCAGGTCGAGACCAGGTCGTACACCGGGAACCGGGTCTGCCCCATCGTGGGCAGCCAGGTGCGGCCCGGCCGGGAGAAGTCCTCCGACGGCGCCGTGTAGTAGGGGGCCGCCGCACTGCCGGCCGGGGCGATGCACGACTCCACCTTCCGCACCCGCTCGGCGAGTTCGAAGTGGGTGCCGTCCAGATCCGCGATGGCCTGGTCCATCAGGCCCTGGAGCCACTCGCGGACCTCGTCCACACCCTCGATGTGCCGGCCGTGCTCGTCCAGGTGCGCGAGCGCCTCCCACGGGGTCCGCGCGCCCGGCAGGACCTTCTCGGCCTCCTGCCGCATCTCGCCGAGGAGCCGGTGGAACTCCGCCCAGCCGTACGCGTAGGCCTCGTCCAGGTCCAGATCGGTGCCGTTGAAGTACCGGGACCAGCGGGCGTACCGCTCCCGGCCGACCACGTTCGGGGCGTCCTTCGCGGCCGGCGCGTACACGTCCCGCAGCCAGTCCCGCAGCTCCACCAGCGCACCGGTCGCCGCGCGGGCCGCCGCGTCCAGCTCGGCGCGCAGCGCCTCAGGTCCGGCGGCGGCGAAGTCCTCGTACCAGCCGCGGCCCTCGCCGTCGCCGCCCGTCCACTCGGTGAGCTGCTCGACGAACGTCGCGGTCGGCCGCGGCGCCGCGAACAGCCCCCGGTCCAGGCCGAGTTGCAGTGACTCCCGGTAGCCGGCCAGCGCCTCCGGCACCGCGCGCAGCCGCTCGGCGATCGCCGCCCAGTCCTCCTCCGTCTGCTGCGGAGTCACCGTGAAGACCTCCCGGACCGAGTGGCCGGGGGTGTGCATGTTGCCGACCGCGCGCAGATGCTCGTCCGCGTCGTGCATGGCGAGTTCGGCGGTCAGCCGCTCCCGCAGCAGCCGCGCGCAGCGCCGCTCCACGTCGCTGTCCGCGCCGGGCTGCCGCTCCGCCTCGTCCAGCTTCGCGAGCGTCGCCCGGGCCAGCCCGGCGAGGGCGTCCTGGCCCGCGGGCGAGTAGTCCGGCAGCCTGCTGGAACTCTCCTTCACGCCGAGGTAGGTACCGGTGACCGGGTCGAGGGCGATGAGGTCGTCCACGTACGCGTCGGCGACCTGACGGGGCAGCGGGCTCTTGATGTCAGACATGCCGCACATCCTCGTACGAGAGGGATCTCCGCGTCACCCACGGACGGGGGGATTCAGCTCTGGGCGTGGCCGGGCGGCAGCAGCGGCCCGCACTCCCACTGCTGGAAGATCAACCGGGTCTCCACCCGGGCCACTTCCCGCCGCGCGGTGAACTCGTCGAGCACCAGCCGCTGCAAATCGGCCATGTCCGCGACGGCCACCTGCACGAGGTAGTCGTCCGGCCCGGTCAGATGGAACACCGTACGGGCCTCCGGCAGCGCGCGGATCCGCTCCACGAACGGTCCGACCAGCTCCCGCCGGTGCGGCCGCACCTGCACCGACAGCAACGCCTGGAGCCCGCGGCCCAGCCGCGCCGGATCGAGCTGGAGCCGGTGCCCGAGGATCACCCCCGAGCGGCGCAGCCGGGTCACCCGGTCCAGGCAGGTCGACGGCGCCACGCCCACCTGGGCGGCGAGATCGCGGTAGGTGGTCCGGGCGTCGTTCTGCAACAGGCGCAGCAGATGCAGGTCCACCGGATCCAGTACGACGGATTCGGCCATTGGCCGAACGTAGCACGGTGTCTCGCCCCCGGAAACCGTCCACTGTTCACCCTTCCGCGCATGGACTCAGCGAGCACGAGTGCCCACGACGCAGTGCGCACCGCATCCAGAGCTCTGGCCACCGAGGCCGTGCACGCCGGCCGCGACGATCTCGCCCGCCAGGGCCTGCACGCCCCGCCGATCGATCTGTCGACCACCTATCCCTCCTACGACAGCCGCGCCGAGGCCGCCCGCATCGACGCCTTCGCCACCGACGGCGCCGACCCGGCCGGACCCCCGGTCTACGGCCGGCTCGGCAACCCCACCGTCGCCCGCTTCGAGACCGCGCTCGCCCGGCTGGAGGGCACCGAGTCCGCGGTCGCCTTCGCCAGCGGCATGGCCGCGCTCAGCGCCGTCCTGCTGGCCCGGTCCGCCATGGGCCTGCGCCATGTCGTCGCCGTACGGCCCCTGTACGGGTGCAGCGACCACCTGCTGACCGCCGGACTGCTCGGTACGGAGGTCACCTGGACCGACCCGGCCGGCATCGCCGACGCGATACGGCCGGACACCGGGCTGGTGATGGTCGAGTCACCGGCCAACCCGACCCTGGCCGAGGTCGATCTGCGCGCCGTCGCCCACGCCTGCGGCTCGGTCCCGCTGCTCGCCGACAACACCTTCGCCACCCCCGTGCTGCAACGCCCGGCCGAGTGCGGCGCCCGGCTGGTGCTGCACAGCGCCACCAAGTACCTCGGCGGCCACGGTGACGTTCTCGCCGGAGTGGTCGCCTGCGACGAGGAGTTCGCCGGCCGGCTGCGGCAGATACGTTTCGCCACCGGCGGGGTGCTGCACCCGCTCGCCGGGTATCTGCTGCTGCGCGGACTGTCCACGCTTCCGGTCCGGGTGCGGGCCGCCTCCGCGAACGCCGCCGAACTGGCCCGCCGGCTCGCCGCCGACCCGCGCGTGTCCCGGGTGAACTACCCCCGGCTCGGCGGCGCCATGATCGCCTTCGAGGTGTACGGCGATCCGCACGAGGTGATCTCCCGGGTCCGGCTCGTCACCCCGGCGGTGAGCCTCGGCAGCGTCGACACGCTCATCCAGCATCCCGCGTCCATCAGCCACCGCATCGTCGACGCGGACGACCGCCGTGGGGCCGGGGTGAGCGACCGGCTGCTGCGGCTGTCGGTGGGCCTGGAGGACGTCGACGACCTCTGGGCCGACCTGGACCAGGCACTGGGCGCTCCGCAGGACCGGCAGAAGGTGGGCGCCGCCAGGGGACACCGACAGGACTGACGGCGCAGACGGACGGCCCGGCGAAGAGACGCCGGGCCGTTCGCCTGCGTGCGGGCGCGTGTCCGGGCGGCTGGAGCAATCCGGGCCGCCGGTTGCGCGTGGCGGCCCGGATTGCTCGTTCCCGTGGCGGCGGGAGCCGCCTGGGGCGTCAGGTGCGCCTTGGGGCCGGTGGGGTGTGCCCGTGTCGGGCCGGGGGTGGCCGACGTTGCCGCGGAGCGGGGGGTGTCAGTCGTGGTGGGTGCGGCCGCCGAGTCGTTCCCGTGCGTCGCCGTACGCCGGGCGGGCGCCGGCCGGGGCCGTGCCCAGCCGGGCCGTGATCACCAGGGTGCCCTCCTCGATCTGGTAGTCGAGGGGGAGACCGAGACCGCGCATCGCGGCGACCATGCCGGTGTTCGACGCCTGCGTCACGGCGTACACACTCTCGCAGCCGGCGTCCATCGCCATCGCCACCAGCCGGCCGAGCAGCTCGGTGCCGACGCCACGGCGCTGCCAGTCGTCCTCGATCAGCAGGGCGACCTCGGTCTCGTCGCCGTCCCACAGCAGATGCCCCAGGCCGACGATGCGGCCCGACGGGGTCTGCGCGGCCAGCGTCCGCCCGAAGCGGGGGCTCAGCAGATGGTTCAGATAGCGGTCCGCGTCCCCCACCGGACCGTGGTAGCGCAGGCCGATGGTGCGCGCGGAGCACCGCTCGTGCATGGCCTTGGCCGCCGCCAGGTCGCCGGTGTCGACCCGGCGGACGGTGATGTCGTTCCCCTCCGGCAGCGTCAGCACGTCCTGGCCGCGGGGAATCCGCGGGCCCAGCCGGCTGTCCAGCTCCACCAGGGCCCGCGCCCGGGCGAACTCCGCCGGGGTGAACGGCAGATACGGCCGCTCCACGGTGAGCACACCGCCTTCCGGCGCGCGCAGCCGCATGACGGTGTCCTCCAGCACCCCCTCGACCGGCACGGACTCCGCGTCCCGCTGCCCGGCGACCGGCGTCGCGGGCAGCGAACGGATCGTGCACCGGCCCAGCAACTGCCGGAGCGCCAGCGGGAGTTCCGCGGTGTCCAGCGCGGTGCGGGCGGCCAGTCCGAGCACCCGGGTGGGAGCGTCCACCAGATCGTGCGCGTCGGCCCGCTCGATCCAGGTGGACGCGCCCCCGGCCTGCGCGACGGCCCGGGTGATCTCGGCCGCCGGCAGCGCGCCCGGCGCCCGCAGCAGGAACTCGTCCACCGTGCCGTCGCCGAGCGGGTGCGTCTGGAGGCTCAGGATGTCGACCCGCAGCTCGGCCAGGGCCACGCACAGCGCGGCCAGCGACCCCGGCTCGTCCTTCACCGTGGTGCGCATCCGCCACAGCGCGCCGGCGCCGGTCAGTTCGTCGCCGGAGGCGTCGGACCCGGCCGGCCGCGTCGGTGCGGCCGGCCGGGGACCGGTATCCAGGGCCGGCGGTGCGTGTCCGTGGCGCCGTGCCCACCAGGTGTGGAAGCCGGCCGTCGCGGCCAGCGCGAGCGCCGAGAACACCAGCAGGGCCGGGCCGTCCGGGCCGTGCCCCACCAGGTTCGCCACTCCGTCGGCCACGGCGACGGCCGTGAACAGCGCGGCGAGTTCGACGATGTCCCGCCGCCAGTGGTGGACGGGCCGTCCGTGCTTCGTCCGGGTCACATCAGACATCTCTGGAGTCATGCATCCACTGTGAACGAAGGGTGTTGCGTGATCACGAACGGTTTGTGACCGATGGGTAAAGCATGCTCCGTCCTCTTTGTTGCGATTTACGCCCTTGAGGGCGGAGCTTGCCCCAGATCTTCTCGTTGTCCCCTGTTAAGAGCGCCGCCGGGTTGTCAGGTGATCGCCTCATGCAGAAAACCGTAGAGGCGACCACTGACAACGGCCCCGGCCTGCGGAAACGCGCTTACTGGCCGACCCGCCCCGGTTGCAGCGTCCGGGTGAACAGCACCGTTCCGTCGTACTCGCGCAGCCGGACCGTCAGTTCGCCGCTGTCGCCGTCGATGTCGACCTCGCCGAAGAACTGGTACCCCTCGGCCGGGGACACGTTGGCGGTGGTGGGCGCCTTGACGAAGACCCGCTCCGGGCCGAACGTGCCGTCCAGCGCGTTGGCCGGGAAGGCGCCGGCGTTGAGCGGGCCGGAGACGAACTCCCAGAACGGCTCGAAGTCCTTGAACGCGGCCCGTGACGGGTCGTAGTGCTGGGCGGAGGTGTGGTGCACGTCGGCGGTCAGCCACACCGTGCCGGTGATCCGCCGGTGCTTGACGAACCGCAGCAGCTCGGCGATCTGCAACTCACGGCCCAGCGGGGCGCCCGGGTCGCCCTGCGCGACCGCCTCGAAGTTCGGCCTGCCCTCGACCGGGTCGGGCACGACCAGCCCGAGCGGCATGTCGTTGGCGATCACCTTCCACACCGCGCGGGACTTCGCCAGCTCCCGCTTGAGCCAGTCCAGCTGCTCGCGGCCGAGGATGCCCACCGGGTCCGTGGTCTGGTCGTCGGGGGAGTTGGCGTTGCGGTAGCTGCGCATGTCGAGCACGAAGACGTCGAGCAGCGGGCCGTGGTGGACGACCCGGTAGATCCGGCCGTCGGGCCGATCGCTGAGGGTGGAGATCGGGAAGTACTCGGAGAACGCCTGCCGGGAGCGCAGCGCCAGGTCGTCCAGCCTGGTGCCGGCCGGGTAGGGGGTGCCGGCGCCGATGACCTCGCCCGGGTACCAGTTGTTGCGCACCTCGTGGTCGTCCCACTGGATGATGTTCGGCACCTGCGCGTTGAACCGGCGCAGCGCCTTGTCCAGCAGGTTGTAGCGGAAGTTGCCGCGGTAGTCGTCCAGGGTGACGGCGACGTGCGACTTCTCCTCGGTGGTGAGGTTCCGGTAGACACCGCCGTCCGGCAGGGCGGCGGTCGCCGCGATCGGCCCGTCGGCGTAGATGTTGTCGCCGCTGCACAGGAAGAAGTCCGGGTCGGTGCGCGCCATGGCGTCGAAGATCCGGTAACCGCCGATGGACTCGTTGATGCCCCAGCCCTGACCGGCCAGGTCGCCCGACCACACGAACCGCACGCCCTGGCGCCGCCTCACCGGCGCGGTGCGGAAGGTGCCGGCCACCGGCTCGCCGGTACGGCGCGGGTCGTCCGGGTCGGCGAGCAGTACGCGGTAGTGGATCTGCTCGCCGGAGGGCAGTCCGTGCAGCCGGGTGGTGCCGGTGAAGTCCGTCCCGGCGCCCAGCAGCGGGCCGTGCCAGCGGCGCGGGTTGCGGAAGGACTCGGTGGCCGCCGTCTCCACGATCATCCGGGCGGGCCGGTCCGAACGCACCCAGATCAGCCCGGAGTCGGTGGTGACGTCGCCGGCCTGCACGCCCCACCCCGCCTCCGGGCGTCCCGAGCGGGCGAAGGCCGGGGCCGCGCCGAGGCCCACGGGCAGGGTCAGGGCCGCCGACGCGGCGAGGGAGCCGCGCAGAACGCTGCGGCGGCCGGGCAACGGACGGTGTGACATGGCTGTGCCTCCAGGGACGGGTTCCGGCCAGTGTGCGAAGCCACACCTACGGGCACCCTGAGGCGCGCACGCGAACCCCACATGAACAACCGCCCCGCGAAGGTGCCGCCACGGTTGCGCGTACGACGGGCCGGTCCTCGCGGTCGTACACGGTCCCTTCGTCGTACACGGTCCCTTCGTCCGTCCCGGTCAGCTGCTGCCGTCCAGGATGACGCGGGCGACCAGGGCCGGGTCGTCGTTCATCGGGCAGTGGCCGCAGCCGGGCAGCCGGATCAGCCGGGCGTGCGGGAGGATCCGCTTCGCGCGGACGCCCTGGCGGCGCAGGAGGATCCGGTCCCGGGCGCCCCAGGCCACGGTGACCGGCAGGCCCGGCAGAGCGTCGGTGAACCGTACGGTCGTGCCCGCCCGCAGCGTCGCGGCGAAGCCGGTCGCGCCGGCCAGCGCGAGCGTCTCGGCGACCACGGCCTCCGGCGCCCGGCGGGCGGGCCGGTGGTAGATGGTGCTGGTCAGCGCGGCGCGGCCGGCCGCGGTGGCGGACAGCTGCCGCACCAGCGGCAGCGGGAGCCGCTCGGCGACGCCCCGCATGGCGAGCAGCAGGGCGAAGGCGTACCGCCGCTCGGCCTCGGTCCAGAAGCCGGCCGGGGCCAGCGCGGTGACGGACCGTACGCGCTTCTCGCGGCCCAGCTCCAGGGCGAGCAGACCGCCCAGGGAGTTGCCGGCGATGTGCGGCCGGTCGAGGCCGAGCGCCTCGAACAGCGCGGCCAGCACGGAGTTGGTCGTGGGCAGGTCATAGGCCAGACCGTCCGGCAGCCCCGGGGAGACGCCGAAGCCGGGCAGGTCGACGGCGATCACATCGCGCTCGGTGGCGAGGATGTCCACGACCGGGTCCCAGGCCTGCCGGTGATGGCCGATGCCGTGCAGCAGGACCAGCGGCTCGCCGCGCCCCACGCGCGCGTAGGACACGGTCACGTCCTTCGGGCCGTGCGCGGTGGGGACCGGGAAGGAGACGGTGGCGGACATGGGGGTGCTCCTCGTCTGGGCTGCTGACGGACGGCGTGGACAGCTTGTCAGCAATTGCTACCGACGGGTAGCCCCCGGTGGTCCCCCCAACCGCGGTCAACCCGCCCGCCGCACCTCGACATTGAAATCGGCGCTGCCGAACCGCTGGAACATCCCGAGCCACAGCGGCAGATACATCTCCAGGGCGCGGGCCCAGCGGATGCCGCCCAGGTCCACCACCCGCCCGGCCGGCCAGCCGAACTCCCCGAGCAACGAGACGACCTGCGCCTTGGCTTCCGCATCGGCGCCGCACACGAACAGATGGTGCTCGCCCGGCACCCGCCCCGGATCCACCATCACCTGGCAGTTCACGGTGTTCAGCGTCTTCACCACACGCGCCTGCGGGAACTCCCGCTGGATCCGCTCGCCCACACTGTCCGACTCCACCGGATCCAGCCGCGGCACCCCGTCCTCGAACGCCAGCGGATTGGAGACGTCCACCAGCACCTTGCCGTCCAGATGCTCCGCACCGGCCGCCCGCAGCGCGTCGAGCGCCACTCGGCCGCCCACCGCGTTGACGACGACCTCCGCCGCCGCGGCCGCGTCCGCGAACGACCCCGCGCGGGCCCGGCCCGGCGAGGCCGTGGCCCACTCCTGGGCGACCGGATTGTCCCGGGTGCGCGAGCCCAGCGTCACCTCGTGCCCCAGCTCCACCAGCCTGCCGCCCAGCGTGCGCCCCACCTCGCCCGTGCCCAGCACCGCGTACCGCATCGACCACCTCCAGATCGAACGGCCGCCGGCCCCCGGCGGCCCGCGGTCATTGTGATCCGGACCGCGCCCGGAACCGCCCGATTCCGCTGGACACCCGCGGGGCGTGTCGGATGGGATGGCAGCATGATCGCCGACAGTGCCACCGACGTCTTCGAAGAGCACCGGCCCCTGCTCACCGGCGTTGCCTACCGCATGCTCGGCCGGGTGGCCGACGCCGAGGACGTGGTCCAGGACACCTGGCTGCGCTGGTCCCGCGCCGACCGCGAGGAGGTCCGCGAACCCCGCGCCTATCTGGTGCGCATCACCACCCGGCTGGCCATCGACCGGCTGCGCCAGGCGCAGGCGCGCAGCGAGGCGTACGTCGGACCCTGGCTGCCCGAGCCGTACGTCACCGAGTTCGGCGAGGCCGCCCCGGACGCGGCGGAACGCGCGCTGCTCGCCGACTCCGTCTCGCTGGCCGTCATGGTCGTCCTGGAGTCGCTGTCACCGCTGGAACGGGCCGTGTTCGTGCTCAGGGAGGCCTTCGGCTTCCCGTTCGCCGAGATCGCCGCGCTCCTCGACCGCGCCGAGCCGGCGGTACGGCAACTCGCCGGCCGGGCCCGCCGGCACGTGGCGGAGCGGCGCCCCCGTTACGACGTGGACCCCGCCGAGCGCCGGGATCTGACCGAGCGCTTCCTCGTGGCGGCGGGCGGGGGCGACCTCGAGGGGCTCATGTCCCTGCTCGCCCCGGACGTCCAGCTGGTCGGCGACAGCGGCGGCAAGGCCAAGGCGCCGGTGCGCGTCCTGCACTCCGCGGACAAGGTCGGCCGCTTCCTCGCCGCCGTCTCGCCCGCCGGTGCCGCCACCCTGTCCGCCCGCTTCCTGGAGGTCAACGGCGGCCCGGCCGTGCTGCTCCTGGCCGGCGACGAACCCGAGAGCCTGCTCCAACTGGACACCGCCGACGGCCGCATCACCTCGGTGTACATCATCCGCAACCCCGACAAGCTGCGGCACCT
The DNA here is from genome assembly GCF_055581605.1 of Streptomyces sp. NPDC031418. Taxonomy (NCBI): domain Bacteria; kingdom Bacillati; phylum Actinomycetota; class Actinomycetes; order Kitasatosporales; family Streptomycetaceae; genus Streptomyces; species Streptomyces sp. NPDC031418. The sequence continues at coordinate 217,438 of NZ_JBVIJC010000012.1, read as the reverse complement.
CGCCGGTCACTGACCCCCGTCCCCAGGAAGCCCCCGTCGTACGGCGGGGGCTTCGTCGTGCCGTCACCCGCGCGTCGCCGCAGGGATCGAGGATTGGTCTTGACCAGGGGTGACGGCCGCCCTATGGTCGCAGATAAGTGCAACAACCTTTAATAAACAAGGGCGCTAAAAACCGCCGGACCACGGCTCTTGCGGAGGACAGGGTGGGGACCACGCAGCTGGAATCGGTGCCGGAACCGAAGTACTGGCATCTCAAGACCGTGCTCACCGAGGCACTCGACTCCGAGTTCTCCGTCGGCGAGATCCTCCCCAACGAACGCGACCTCGCCGCCCGTTTCGGCGTCGCCCGAGCCACCCTCCGTCAGGCCCTCGAACAGCTGGAGCTGGAGGGCCGGTTGCAGCGCCGCCGCGGTGTGGGTACGACCGTCGCGCCCCCGCGCGTGGGCGTGGCCGTCGGCACCGCGCAGCACAGCTGGCCGGGCGGTGCCGAGGACGCCTGGCAGCCCCTCGACAGCGTCCAGTCGGTGCCGCCCGCGGCGGTCGCCGCGGCCCTGGAGACCGCCGCGGACGAGGCCGTGCACACCGTGCGCCGCTCCCGGATGTCCCACGGCCAGCAGGTCGCCACCGAGCTGCTCTACATCCCCGCCGCCTCGGTGCCCGGCCTCACCGCCATCGACGCCCCGTCCGGCCCGGCACGCGCGCGTGCGGTGCTGCGCGAGGTGCAGCACCTCCCGCTGGAGGGCCAGGACCGCGCCGTCGAGCTGGGCTCCGCCCGCGCGGACGACGCCAGGGACCTGGACCGGCTCCCCGGCTCGCCCGTCCTCGTCGTCACCACCCGCTTCTACGCCCAGGGGCGCACCGCGGCCCTCTCCGTGGCGACCTACCGCGCCGACACCTGCCGGCTGACCTTCGGCGACTCACCGGACGTCGAGATACACCACGACCCGGAGCGCCAGGCCTCCTGACCCCGGACCCGTCAGGGCCCTGCAACCCGATCCGTCAGGGCCCTGCAACGCCGGCAAGGCCCGAAAAAGAGGCTCTAGCCCCGACGGGCCGTCACCGTTCCCTCCACCGCGAACAGCTGCTCCTCCACCCGGTCCAGGGCCAGCCGCAGCGCTCCCGTGGCCACGGCCGCCTCGCCCAGCAACGACAGCGCCACCCGGGGCGGCCGCAGGCAGTAGCGGGCCAGTTCGCGGCGCAGCGGCTCCAGCACACCGTCGAGACCGGCGGCCCAGCCGCCGATCACGACCAGCTCCGGGTCGAGCGCCAGCACCAGCGCGGCCACGTCGTGCACCAGCCGCTGGATGAACCGCTCCACGGCCGCCTCCGCCCGCTGATCACCCTCCCGGGCCAGCGCGAACACCTCGGCGACCGCCTGCTCGTCCAGCGGGTGCAACGGCTCGTCGGTGGTGGACAGCAGGGTCTCCGGGGTGGCCTCACGGCCCAGCAGATGCAGTGCGCCGATCTCGCCGGCCGCTCCGCCGTAACCGCGGTGCAGCCGCCCGCCGATCAGCGCACCGGCGCCCGGGCTCAGCCCCGCCAGCACGAACACCACGTCGTCGCTCTCGGTCGCCGCGCCCTTCCAGTGCTCGGCGACGGCCGCCGCGTTGGCGTCGTTCTCCACCAGCACCGGGCACTTGAAGGAGCGGCTCAGCCGCTCGCCGAGGTGGAGACCGGTCCACTGCGGCAGGGCCGTGCCCAGCCGGACCGTGCCGTCGTCCGCCACGATGCCGGGCGTGCCCACCCCCACCGCTCGCAGGGAGTCACGCGCCACCCCCGCCCGGCGCAGCAGCTCGGCGACCGCGCCGCGCAGCCGGTCGAGCCGTTCGTCGGCCGGCGCCGTCTCGTCGACCTCCCTGGCCTGCGCGCCCAGCACCCGTCCGTCCAGGTCGGACAGGAGCGCGGCGACCCGGTGGGCGCCGATCTCCAGGCCCAGCAGATGGCCCGCCTCGGCCCGGAACCGGAACCGGCGGGCGGGCCGCCCCTGTCGGCGCGCGGTGCCCTCGCCGGCCGCCGCCTCCGCCACCAGCCCGGCCTCGACGAGCCCCTCGACCACACCTTCGACGGTCGGCCGGGACAGCCCGGTGACCCGGGTGATCTCGGTGAACGTCGCACAGTCCGTGGCCCGCAGCGCGTGCAGCACCACCGCGGAATTGATCCTTCGCAGCAGCGAGGGATCGCCGCCGGTCAGCTGCCCCACCGTCCGTCCTCCCAGCTCGCGGGCGTGTTGGCCGGATCGTACTCGGCCCGCCGCACCCCGGCGAGTGCCGGGCCCCGCACCGGCCGGGCTCAGCGCGGCGCCACGAACCCCGACTCGTACGCGGCGATCACCGCCTGGGTGCGGTCGCGCGCCCCGAGCTTGGTCAGCACGGCGCTCACATGCGACTTCACCGTCTCCGTGCTCACGACCAGACGGGCCGCGATCTCCGCGTTCGACAGACCGCGCGCCATGAGCCGCAGCACCTCCGCCTCCCGCTCGGTCAGCCGGGCCCCGGCCGGCCCGGCCGGCGCCGGGCCGCCGCCGTCGCCGTACCGGGCGGCGAGCCGCCGGACGGAGGCCGGGAACAGCAGGGACTCGCCCTCCGCCACCAGCCGTACCGCGTGCACGATCTCGGCGGGCCGGGCCCGCTTCAGCAGAAAGCCGTCGGCGCCCGCGCGCAGCGCCTCGTACACGAACGCGTCGTCCTCGAAGGTGGTCACCACGAGGATCTTCGGCGGGTCGGCGACCGTGCGCAGCACCGCGCGCGTGGCCTCGATGCCGTCCATCAGGGGCATCCGCACGTCCATCGCGACCACGTCCGGCCGCAGTTGCCGTACCAGCGGGATGACCGCAGCCCCGTCGGCCGCCTCGCCCACCACCTCGATATCGGCCTGCGCCTCCAGCACGGCCCGCAGACCGGCGCGGACCAGGGGCTCATCGTCGACAAGAAGTACGGTGACCGGCATCCGGCCAGCCTAGATCAGCACGGCAGCTCGGCATGGACCTGCCAGTCGCCCTCGTGCGGGCCGGTGCGGGCGGTGCCGCCGAGCAGGGCGGCCCGTTCGCGTATGCCGCGCAGCCCGCTGCCCCGCCCCGGGCCGGGTGGCGCGGCCGGCAGGGGATTGCGGACCTCCAGGGCGAGCGTGCCGGCGGCGACCGCGACCCGGACCCGCACCGGGACGGCGCCCGCGTGCCGCAGCACATTGGTGAGCGCCTCCTGGAGGATGCGGTACCCCTCCCGGGACACCGGCCCCGGTACGGCCGCGACCGGGCCGGTCACCTCGGCGTCGACCTTCGCTCCGGAGGCCCGCGCCGACTCCAGCAGCCGGTCGGCGTCGGCCAGTGTGGGCCGGGCGCTCACCGGCCGCTCGGCCTCGCGCAGCACGCCCAGCACCCGCTCCAGGTCCGCCAGGGCGGCCCGCCCGGTCTCCTCGATGGCGTCCAGCGCGCGCTCGGTGAACCGCGGATCGCCCGCCGCCCGGGCCGCACCCGCCTGCACCACGGCCACCGTCAGCGCGTGCCCGATCGAGTCGTGCAACTCCCGGGCGATCCGGGTGCGTTCCAGCAGCCGCTCGGTGCGCTCCTCCAGCGCCGCCAGCCGCTCCGCCGCGGACGGCCCGAGGAGCCGGCGCGCGCAGAGGGTGACCAGCTCGCCCAGGCCCACGACCACGCCGTACAGGGCGAGCAGCGGAAGCGGCGTCAGCAGGGCCCAGGCGGGGTCCGGCGGCAGCCGGTCCAGCAGCGGCATCCCGGACGGCGCCCGGCCGCCCGCGCACCGCGCCAGCTCGAAGGCGGCGACCGGCAGCCACACCGTGCCGAACATGGCCGCGGCGCCGAGCAGCATCCGCAGCTCCAGCCACAGCACCGTGCGCCATCTGTCCCGCCAGGTCGCCGAGGGGGTCTCGGAGATGCCCGAGTCGGCCACACCGGGCGTCAGCAGCAGCCGTGCCTGCACCCCTTCACCGGTCCGTACGCCGGGCAGCAGACCGACCGGGACGAGCAGCAGCGCGGGCACCCACGGGGTCGACATGTCGATGAAGAGCCAGATGCTGACGACCAGCATCGGCACCCACAGATGCAGCAGGCGCGTGTACGTCGTCCCGCGCAGCAGCGGGCGCAGAAAGCGGACCAGACACAGGCGGACCATGGAGACATCGTCGCAGGCAGCACCGACAACGGGCCTCCCCCGCACGGGGGAGACGATCTCCACCGGCGGGGGAGGACCGCCGCCCCCAGCCCCGGCCAGGCTGGCTGCCATGACGACCATCGACGTACGCGACCTCACCAAGGAGTACGCCGGCCGGCGGGCCGTCGACCGGCTCACCTTCACCGTCCGGCCCGGCCGGGTCACCGGCTTCCTCGGCCCCAACGGCGCCGGCAAGTCGACCACGATGAGGCTCGTCCTCGGACTCGACCGGCCCACCTCCGGCACGGCCACCGTGGGCGGCCGCCGCTACGCCGAACTCCCCGAGCCGCTGCGGCGGGTGGGTGCGCTGCTCGACGCACGGGCCGCGCACGGCTCCCGCACCGCCCGGGACCATCTGCGCGCCCTCGCCGCGAGCAACCGCATCCCGGACCGCCGGGTCGACAGCGTCCTGGAGCAGACCGGCCTCGCCCCGGTGGCCCGGCGCCGGGTGCGGACGTACTCCCTCGGCATGCGCCAGCGGCTCGGCATCGCCGCCGCGCTGCTCGGCGACCCCGAGGTGATCCTGCTGGACGAGCCCGCCAACGGCCTCGACCCCGAAGGCATCGTCTGGATCCGGGACCTGCTGCGCCGGCTCGCCGCCGAGGGCCGTACGGTCCTGGTCTCCAGCCATCTGATGAACGAGACCGCCGCCTTCGCCGACCACCTGGTGATCCTCGGCCGCGGCCGCCTCCTCGCCGACACCCCGGTACGGGAGTTCATCCACGCACGCGTGCAGCCCGGCATCCGGATCCGCAGCACGGACGCCGGCGCGCTCGACGGCCTGCTCGCCCGGCACGGCCTGGACGCCGCCCGGAGCGAGGACGGCGCGTGGATCGTGCGGCACGCGCGCGTGGAGGACCTCGGCCGGCTCCTGGCCGACGCGCGCGTCCCCGTCACGGAACTCGCCGCCCAGGAGGCCACCCTGGAGGAGGCCTACCTCGATCTGACCGCGGCCGAGGCCGAGTTCACCGCCCAGCCCCAGGAGGCCTGACCATGCCCTTCGCGCCCGTGTTCCACGCCGAGTGGATCAAGATCCGCACCCTGCGCTCGCTGCCGGCCGCCCTGGCCGCGATGCTGCTCGCCACCACCGCCTTCTCAGCGCTGGCAGCGGCCGACGACACCGCGTCCGACCCGCTGTTCTCGGCCTTCTTCGGCATCAGCTTCGGCCAGATCGCCGCGATCGCCTTCGGTACGACGGCGGTCTCCGCCGAGTTCCGCGGCGGCGCCCTGCGGCTGACCCTGTCGGCGGTGCCCGACCGGCGCCGCTGGTTCGCCGCGAAGGCCACGGCGATCGCGCTGCCGGTACTCGCCGTCGGCCTCCTCACCGGCCTGGTGACCCTGCTGGCGGGCCGGGCGGTTCTCGGCGCCTCGGCCCCCGCCTGGTCCGAGGGGTTGCGCGGCGCCCTCGGCTGCGGTCTCGACCTGACCCTGATGGCCCTGTTCGCCGCCGGGCTCGCGGCGGTGCTCCGCAGCGGCACGGCGACCCTGTCCCTGCTCATCCCCTTCGTCCTGATCGTCTCCTTCGTGGTCGGCGACATGTCGGGCGGGGTGGCGGACTTCCTGCCCGACCGGGCCGGCCAGGTGATCCTGCACAGCTCCTGGGACGGCTCGCTCGGCCCGTGGACCGGTCTCGCGGTCACCGCGGGATGGACGGCGGCGGCCCTGCTCGCCGGCGCGTGGTCCCTGCACCGCAGGGACGCCTGACGCCCCGCCAATTGTCAGTGCCCCCCGCTTTACTGGGGCATATGGACATCGCGACATGCCTGGCCCTCGTCGACCTGCTGTGCGCCCGGGAGTTCCCGGCGGACCACGGCGGATCCGACGTGGGCACGGCGGGACCCGGCTATGTCACGGTGGAGCTGGTGACGAGCCGGGGCGCGGCCGCGGAGCACCCGGAGATCCGGCAGCGCACGGCGGCGGACTTCCACGCGTACCGGGAGGCACTCGCCGGGCGGCTCGCCGACCGCTGGGGCCGGCAGCCCCCGTGGGGCCAGCTGACCCTGCGCACCCGCATGAGCCGCGGCGAGGAGATCCCGCAGCCCTGGGCGGACCTGTGCCTGCGCACCGACGAACTCGACCTGTGGCAGCCGGACCACACCGGCCGCTGGCTCGCCCTGGGCGTCGCCGACCGCGACGAGGCGGACGAGATACACCTCCTGGCCACGGCCACGGAGATACCCCCGCCCTGACCCCTCACCGGGCCGGCGCGCCAGGGGCGGTCAGGGGGCCTGCGCCGCCTCCCGCAGCCGGGCGAACTCCGCCGCCATCGTCGCCGTCGTCCAGTGGGCGTTCAGGCCGCTGGGGTTGGGGAGCACCCACAGTCGGGTGTCGCCGATGGTCCGTTCCTGCGGTCCCACCCGGGCCGTGCGGTCGGCGAAGGCCGCCCGGTAGGCGGTCACCCCGACCACGGCCAGCCAGCTCGGCCGCAGCCGGGTCACCTTGGCGGTCAGCAGCCGGCCGCCCTCGGCGTACTCCTCGGGGGTCAGCTCGTCGGCCCGCGCGGTCGCCCGGGCGACGACATTGGTGATGCCCAGCCCGTAGGAGAGCAGCTCCTGCTGTTCCTCGGGTTTCAACAGCCGGGGCGTGAAGCCGGACAGGTGCAGCACGGGCCAGAAGCGGTTGCCGGGGCGGGCGAAGTGATGACCGGTCGCCGCCGTCATCAGGCCGGGGTTGATGCCGCAGAAGAGCACGCGGAGGCCGCCCGCGACCACGTCCGGTACCAGACGGTCGCGGGCGGCCTCCAGGTCCGCCTTGGTGAAGCGGGGAGTCAGAGGATCGCTCCGGGGGTGTAACCGGCCGCCTCCGGGCGCTGCTTGACGATCTCCTCGATCCGGCCGGCCACCAGGCCGACCTGGTCGGCCGCCGCACCGGTGAAGGACAGCTTGTCGGCCATCAGGGCCGCCAGCTGGTCGCGGTCGAGCGGCAGCCGCTCGTCGGCGGCGAGCTTGTCCAGCAGGTCGTTGCGCTCGGCGCCCTGCTCGCGCATGGCGAGCGCGGTGGCCACGGCGTTCTCCTTGATCGCCTCGTGCGCGACCTCGCGGCCGACACCCGCCCGCACCGCTCCCATGAGCACCTTGGTGGTGGCCAGGAAGGGCAGGTAGCGGTCCAGCTCGCGGGCGACGACGGCCGGGAAGGCGCCGAACTCGTCGAGGACGGTCAGGAAGGTCTCCAGCAGGCCGTCCAGCGCGAAGAAGGCGTCCGGCAGGGCCACCCGGCGCACCACCGAGCAGGACACGTCGCCCTCGTTCCACTGGTCGCCCGCCAGCTCGCCGGTCATCGACGCGTAGCCGCGCAGGATCACCATCAGGCCGTTGACGCGCTCGCAGGAGCGGGTGTTCATCTTGTGCGGCATCGCCGAGGAACCGACCTGGCCCGGCTTGAAGCCCTCGGTGACCAGCTCGTGCCCGGCCATCAGCCGGATCGTCTTGGCCAGCGAGGACGGCGCCGCCGCCAGCTGCACCAGCGCGGTGACGACCTCGTAGTCCAGCGAGCGCGGGTAGACCTGGCCGACCGAGGTGAAGGCCTGCGAGAAGCCCAGGTGGGCGGCGATACGGCCCTCCAGCTCGGCCAGCTTGGACGCGTCCCCGCCGAGCAGGTCCAGCATGTCCTGGGCGGTGCCGACCGGGCCCTTGATGCCGCGCAGCGGGTAGCGGACGAGGAGCTCCTCGACCCGGCCGTACGCCACCAGCAGCTCGTCGGCGGCCGTGGCGAAGCGCTTGCCGAGGGTCGTGGCCTGGGCGGCGACATTGTGCGAGCGGCCGGCCATGACCAGCTCGGCGTACTCGCCCGCGAGCTTGCCGAGGCGCGCCAGCACGGCCACCGTACGGTCCCGCACCAGCTCCAGGGAGAGCCGGATCTGGAGCTGCTCGACGTTCTCCGTGAGGTCACGGGAGGTCATGCCCTTGTGCACGTGCTCGTGCCCGGCGAGGTCGTTGAACTCCTCGATCCGCGCCTTCACATCGTGCCGGGTGACCTTCTCGCGCTCGGCGATCGAGGCCAGGTCGACGGTGTCGAGGACGCGCTCGTAGTCGGCGATCGCCTCGTCCGGCACCTCGATGCCGAGGTCCTTCTGGGCCCGCAGCACGGCGAGCCAGAGCTGCCGCTCCAGCTTCACCTTCTGCTCGGGGGACCAGAGCGTGGCGAGCTCGGCCGAGGCGTAGCGTCCGGCGAGGACGTTCGGGATGCGGGGCTTGGCGGGCGCTGAAGTCACGTGTCCAGATTCTACTGGCGATTTGTGCAGGCCAGCGCCACGCCCCTGTTCGGTGGAAGCTACGAGAGCCGCGTCACTGCCGTCCTCAGGCCTGGCCCTCGTACGGCAGCAGGTCGGGGCGTTTGGCGGGGCGGCCGTCGCCGGAGGAGCGGCCGGTGAGGCGGCGGCCTATCCAGGGCAGCAGATGCTGGCGGGCGAACCGGGCGTCCGTCACCCGGCGGCTCAGCCAGCCGGGCGGGGCGGTGGCCGGCATCGGCACATGCCACTCGGTGTCCTCGGGCTCGTACCCGAGCGTCTGCCACACCGCCTCGGCGACCCGGCGGTGCCCCTCCGCCGTGAGGTGCAGCCGGTCCACGTCCCACATCCGCGGGTCGCTCAGCGCGGGGGCGCCGTACAGGTCGACCACCAGCGCGCCGTGCCGGCCGGCCAGCTCCTCCACGCAGGAGTACAGCTCCTCCATGCGCGGCCGGAACCGGTCCAGCACCGGTCCCTGGCGGCCGGGGCTGCGCATCAGCACCAGTTGCTTGCAGGACGGGGCGAGGCGTTCGACGGCCTCGGTCAGCAGGTCGCGCACCCGGACCATGTCGCACTTGGGCCGCAGGGTGTCGTTGAGACCGCCGACCAGCGTCACCACATCGGCGTTCATGGCGGCCGCCACGTCCACCTGCTCGGCCACGATCTGCCCGATGAGCTTTCCGCGCACGGCGAGGTTGGCGTACCGGAACCCCGGTGTGCGGGCGGCCATCCGCGCGGCGAGCAGGTCGGCCCAGCCCCGGTAGGAGCCGTCGGGCAGCAGGTCCGACATGCCCTCGGTGAAGGAGTCGCCGACCGCGACCAGGCTGGTGTACGGGGAAGGAGCGGGATTCGTCTGCATGGCGTCAGCGATGGTATCCCGGCTCCATACCCGTCGGTCGGTCGCCCCCGGAACGCCTCAGGCCGGCTGCCCGAACAGCTGCCGCAGCACGTCCTCCATGGTCACCAGACCGGCCAGCCGGCCGTCGTCGCCGAGGACCGCCGCGAGGTGCGTACGGCTGCCCCGCATCGCGGTGAGCACGTCGTCCAGCGGGGTCCGCTCGCGCACACGCGCGATGGGGCGCATGTCCCGCAGCCGGAACGGCACGTCCCGGGGCGAGGCGTCCAGCGCGTCCTTGACGTGCAGATAGCCCACGATGCGGCGGCCGGAGTCCACGACCGGGAACCGGGAGAAGCCCGACTCGGCCGACAGCCGCTCCAGCTGCTCCGGGGTGACACCCACGCGCGCGTAGACCACCCGCTCCAGCGGCACCACCACGTCACGCACGGGCCGGCTGCCCAGCTCCAGGGCGTCGTGCAGCCGCTCCTGCGCCCGGTTGTCGATCAGCCCGGCCTCGCTGGCGTCCTTGACGATCTCGGCCAGCTCGGTGTCCGTGAAGGTCGCCGCCACCTCGCCCTTGGCCTCCACCCGCAGCAGCTTCAGCAGCCCGTTGGCGAAGGCATTGATCGCGAAGATCACCGGGCGCAGCGCCCGGGCCAGGGTGACCAGCGGCGGCCCGAGCAGCAGCGCGCTGCGCACCGGCTCGGCGAGCGAGATGTTCTTCGGGACCATCTCGCCGAGCAGCATGTGCAGATACGTGGCCAGGGCCAGCGCGATCACGAAGGACACGGCGTGGCCCGCGCCGACCGGTACGCCGAGCGCGTGGAAGACCGGCTCCAGCAGATGCGCGATCGCCGGCTCGGCGACCACACCGAGGACCAGGGTGCACAGCGTGATGCCGAGCTGGGCGGCGGCCAGCAGCGCCGACACGTGCTCCAGACCCCACAGCACGCTCCTGGCGCGCCGGTCGCCCTCCTGGGCGAGCGGTTCGATCTGCGAGCGGCGCACCGAGATCAGCGCGAACTCGGCGCCGACGAAGAAGGCGTTGACGACGAGGGTCGCCAGACCGATCAGCAGCTGTACGGCGGTCATCGCGCCCCCTCCGGCGTCGTCCCCTCGGCCGGCCGGCCGGGCTCGTCGTCCAGCGGTGCGTGCAGCAGCAGCCGGGCCGCCCGGCGGCCCGAGGCGTCCACCACCTCCAGCTGCCAGCCGGAGACCTGGACGCTGTCCCCGCTCGCCGGTATCCGCCCCAGCTCGGTGGCGACCAGTCCGGCCAGGGTCTCGTACGGCCCCTCGGGCACCCTCAGGCCCACGCGCGCCAGCTGGTCGGTGCGGGCTGCGCCGTCGGCCGAGTACAGCGCGCGGCCCTGCTCGTCCGCCCCGGCGGGGGCGAGGTCGGGTGTCTCGTGCGGATCGTGCTCGTCGCGCACCTCGCCGACGACCTCCTCGACGATGTCCTCCAGGGTGGCCACGCCCGCCGTACCGCCGTACTCGTCGATGACCACGGCCATGGTCCGCCTGCCGCCGAGCCGGTCCAGCAGCCGGTCGACGGTGAGCGACTCGGGGACCAGCAGGGGTTCGCGCATCACCTGGGCGACCGTGCGGCGCGGGCGCTCCTCGGCGGGCACGGCCAGGACGTCCTTGATGTGCGCGATGCCGACGACCGAGTCCAGGCTGCCCCGGTAGACCGGGAACCGGGACAGTCCGGTGGCCCGGGTCGCGTTCGCCACGTCCTCGCAGGTCGCCTGGAGGTCCAGGGCGATCACCTGGACGCGCGGGGTCATCACGTTCTCGGCGGTCAGGTCGGCCAGGTTCAGGGTGCGGACGAACAGTTCGGCGGTGTCCGCCTCCAGCGCGCCCTCCTTGGCGGAGTGCCGGGCGAGGGCCGCCAGCTCCTGCGGGCCGCGCGCGGAGGCCAGTTCCTCGGCGGGCTCGATGCCGAGCCGTCGTACGAACCGGTTGGCCGTGTTGTTCAGGTGGGTGATGAAGGGCCGGAAGACCGCGCTGAACCAGCGCTGGGCGTTGCCGACCCGCTTGGCCATGGCCAGCGGCGAGGAGATCGCCCAGTTCTTGGGCACCAGCTCGCCGACGACCATCAGGAACACCGTCGACAGGGCGGTGCCGAGCACCAGTGCCACCGAGGTCGCCGTGGACCGGGACAGGCCCATGGCCTCGAAGGGGCCGGCCAGCAGCTGGGCGATCGACGGCTCGGCGAGCATGCCGACCACCAGATTGGTGACGGTGATGCCGAGCTGGGCGCCGGAGAGCTGGAAGGTCAGGTTCCGTACGGCCTTCAGGGCGCCCGCGGCACCGCGCTCGCCGCGCGCGGCGGCCCGCTCCAGCTCGCCGCGCTCCACGGTGGTCAGCGAGAACTCCGCCGCCACGAAGGCGCCGCAGGCGAGGGACAGCAGGACCGCCACCAGAAGGAGCAGCACTTCGGTCATCGGGTCACCCCCGTCCCATGATCGGACAGGGCAGGACGGAACGCACGGTGTCGCGCACCGGGGGGCTCGCCCATGGGCGGACGCTCACAACCTTTCATGGAGGGCCGAGTACTCCCTCAATGGTAAAGGATGGGCAAAAATACCGTGGACGTCAGTCGGTGAGGGGCTTCACCCAGCGCCGCCACTGTTCCTGCGCGCCGTATCCGGCCGCCCGCCACGCGTGCTGCGCGCGCTCGTTGCGGACCAGCACCATCGCGTCCGCCCGCCGCCCGCCCAGCCGGACGAACCGCTCCTCGGCGGCGGCCAGCAGTGCCGTGGCGATGCCCTGCCGCCGCCGCTCCGGGTGCACCGCGAGCCGGTACAGATGGCACCGCCAGCCGTCGAAGCCGGCGATCACCGTGCCCACCAGCTCGCCGCCCAGCTCGGCCAGGATCAGCGCCTCGGGGTCACGGTCGACGAGCCGCTCCACCCCGGCGAGGTCGTCGCTGATGCTGGTGCCCTCGGCGGCCGTCCGCCAGAAGGCGAGGACGGCGCCGAGGTCGGCACCGGAGGCGGGGCGTATGCACAGATCGGTCATGCGCCCACCATGATCACGGCCGGTGGGCCGGAGCCGGGAATTCCATCATGCGGACTCCTCCGCGCGCAGCCGTTCCATCACCGGCGCGAACGCCTCCATGCACGGCTGGAGGACCGTCAGATACGTGAAGCCGTACCGCTCGCGCTGCGCCCGCACCTTCGCGACCACGTCGTCCAGCGGACCGGCGAGCACGATCGGCAGGGCCAGCGCCTGCTCCATGGTCAGCTGCGGCAGCCGCTCCAGCAGCGGCTTCAGCGCCGCCTCCGGATCGTCGGTGACCGCCACCTGCTGGATCAGCAGGTTCAGCTCGGCCGGAGCCGTCCGCCCCGCGGCCAGCGACCGGTAGCGGGCCACCCGCTCGTCCAGCTCCTCGGCGGTGAGCGGCTCCAGCGAGCCGGGGTCGCGGCCGGGCCGGGCCCCGGTGAAGGCCGCGATGTCCGCGTGCTCGGCGGTCAGCCGCAGCATCCGGTCGCCGTTGGCGCCGATCAGCACCGGCACCCGGGACTGGGCGGGCCGGGGCTCGTGCTCCGCCGAGCCCAGCAGCCGGTCCAGCTCCCGCACCGTGTGCCGCAGATGGTCCACCCGCTCGCCGGGCGAGCCGTACGGCAGCCCGGCCGCCTCGTGCTCGGCCGGCACATACCCGGTGCCGAGCCCCAGTTCGAGGCGGCCGCCGGTCAGTGCGTCCGTGGTCGCCACCTCGCGGGCCAGCAGCGTCGGGTTGTAGAACCCCGCGTTGAGCACGAAGGTGCCGACCCTGACCCGCTCGGTCGCCGCGGCCGCCGCGACCAGCGCCGGGAACGGCGCCGGCATCCCCAGATGGTCGGGGACGAGGACCACGTCGTACCCCAGTTCCTCGGCACGTTGGCAGGTGGCGCGCCACTCGGCGGCGGGCGCCGACGTGAGCAGATTGACCCCGAAGCGGAACGGACGTGACATCAACTCTCCCCGTATTGCTACTTACTTGCCTACCGGGGCGATTCCATCACTCGTGCGCGATCGCCGCCAGTACGTTCATCCGCGACGCCCGCAGCGCGGGCAGCAGGGCCGCCACCACGCCCACCACCGCCGAGCCGACCACCACCGCGACGATCGTGCCCCAGGGGAACGCCAGCTCCGTCAACCCGCGCAGCGCCAGCACCTGTTGCATGCACACCCCCCACACCAGCCCCAGCGCCAGCCCCAGCACCGCGCCGAACACCGCGATCACCACCGACTCCAGCCGGATCATCCGGCGCAGCTGCCGCCGCCCGAGCCCGATCGCCCGCAGCAGCCCGATCTCCCGGGTGCGCTCCACCACCGACAGCGCGAGGGTGTTGACCACCCCGAGCACGGCGATGACGATGGCCAGCGCCAGCAGCGCGTACACCAGGTAGAGCAGCACGGAGATCTGGTCCTGGACCAGTTTCTTGTAGTCGCTCTGGTTGCGCACCTGCACCTGCGGATACGGCTTGAGGGCCTGCTCCAGCCGGGGCCGCAGGTCCTGCGGGTTCGTGCCGGAGGCCGCGTTCACGAACAGCGCGGAGTCCTGTCCGCCGGGCACGTACTTCTCCAGGGTGCCGAGGCCGAACCAGATGCCGCCCTCGTTGCCGAACCCCTGGTTCGTGCTGCCCTGCTCGGTCAGGGCGGCGACGGTCAGGTCCGCCGTGCGCCCGCCCGGGAACTCCACCGGGAGCACACTGCCCCACCGGATGCCGTGGTCCCGGGCATAGCCCGCGTCCAGCGCCAGCCGCCCGTCCGCCAGCGCGGCCGCCGAGCCGCCCCGGGCGTAAGCGGTGTGCACGACCTCGTCGAGCCGGGGCCCGAACGCGGCGGCGAGGGTGCGCACCCGGCTGCCGTCGGGCAGCCGCACGGCGACGGGGCTGAGCCGCTCCGGCACGACCAGCCCGACCCCGCGCGTCGCCGCCACGGCGTCCCTGACCTCCTTGGTGTACGGCGTGAATCCGGTGCCCTGGACGACGAAGTCGGCGCCCAGCGTCCTGTCGATCTGCCGGTCGACCGACGCCGACAGGGAGGCGCTCGCCACCGACATTCCGCCGACCAGGGCGAGGCCCACCATCAGCGCCGCCGCCGTCGCCCCGGTGCGGCGCGGATTGCGCAGGGCGTTGCGCTGGCTCATCCGGCCGACCGGCCCGAACAGCGCCGGGAACGCCCCGCCCAGCACCCGGACCACCGGCCGCACCAGCAGCGGCCCGGCGACCACGGTCGCGACCAGGGTCAGCACCACGCCGACGCCCAGCAGCCCGGCCGCCGGCCCCGTCCGGGTGGCCGCCGCACACCCGGCCAGCGCGGCCGCGCCCAGCACGCCGATCACCGCCCCGACGACCGCCCGGACCCTCAACGGCTTGCCCACGCCCGCGACCTCGGCGTCCGTGAGCGCCGCCATCGGGGAGACGGCGGCGGCCCGGCGCGCCGGCAGATAGGCGGCCACGAAGGTCACCCCCAGCCCGACGGCGTACGCGGCGAGGGGTGTGACCCAGCCGATCTGCATCTCGGTCGCCCTGAGGTTCATCCCGAACGCGCTCATCAGCCGGATCAGGCCGTACGCCAGTCCGGTCCCGGCGGCGAGGCCGAGCGTGGAGCCGACGAGCCCGAGCAGCAGCGCCTCGGTCAGCACCGAGCGCCGCACCTGCCGGCGGTCGGCGCCGAGTGCCCGCAGCAGCCCCAGTTCCCGGGTGCGCTGGGCGATCAGCATGGAGAAGGTGTTGACGATCAGGAACACCCCGACCAGCACGGCGATCCCGGCGAAGCCCAGCATCACGTACTTCACCACGTCGAGGAAGGTGCCGAGGCTGGCCGCGGCCGACGTGGCCTGCTCGGCGGCGGTCTTCAGGTCGTAGGTGCCGGGGCCGATGGCCGCGTCGATCCGCCGCTTCAGCTCCGTGTCGGACACACCGCCCGCCGCGTCCACGGAGATGCTCGTGGCCTTCGCGGCCGACCCGAGCAGTTCCCGGCCGGCCACCGCCGGGTCCACGAAGAGCCGGGCCGCGCCCGGATTGGTGGTGGTGAACGTGGCGATGCCGGACACCCGGACCCGGAAGGTGCCCGGCTGCGCGTGCACGGTCAGCAGGTCGCCGATCCGCACCCCCCGCTTGCCGGCCGTGTCCGCGTCCAGCAACGCCTCACCCGCCCCGCGCGGCGCGTGCCCCGAGGTCAGCCGCACCGGGCTGCGAGGGGTGACCTGCCAGGACTGCGCGATCGTGGGCGCGCCGGTGGTCGGGCCCACCGACCGGTCCCGGCTGTCGACGACCACGATGTTCTGCACCGACACGTCGGCGCGGGCCGCCGCGACCCCGGGAACCCGGGCGACCCGGTCCCGCAGCGCGGCGGGCACGGTCTGGGCCGCGCCGCTCATCCGGGCGGCCCGCAGGTCGTCCTTCGGCTGCACGGTCACATCGGCGGCGGTGGAGGCGAACAGCCGGTCGAAGGTACGGGTGACGGTGTCGGAGAAGATCAGGCTGCCCGCGACGAACGCCACGGACAGCAGCACGGCCAGCGCGGACAGGGCGAGCCGTCCCTTGTGCGCGAGGAAGCTCCGCAGGGTCGCTTTCAGCACCGGGTCAGCCCTCCTGGGCGGGGCCGCCGTCGCCGAGCGCCCCGCGGACCAGGTCGAATCGCTTCATCCGGTCCAGCACGGCCTGCGCGCTCGGGTGGTCCATCTCGTCCACGATCCGCCCGTCCGCCAGGAAGAGCACCAGGTCGGAGTGGGCGGCGGCGCCCGGGTCGTGAGTGACCATGACGACCGTCTGGCCGAGATCGTCCACCGCGCCGCGCAGAAAGCCCAGCACCTCCAGGCCGGAGCGCGAGTCCAGGTTGCCGGTCGGCTCGTCGGCGAAGATCAGCTCGGGCCGGGAGGCCAGCGCCCGCGCGCAGGCGACCCGCTGCTGCTGGCCGCCGGACAGCTCGGCCGGCCGGTGGTCCAGCCGGTCCCGCAGACCGAGCCTGTCGATGACCTGGTCGAGCCACTGCTGATCGGGTCTGCGGCCCGCGATGTCCATCGGCAGGGTGATGTTCTCGGCGGCGGTCAGCGTGGGAATGAGGTTGAACGACTGGAACATGAACCCGATCCGGTCCCGCCGCAGCCGGGTCAGCTCCCGTTCCTTCAGTGCGGTGATCTCCGTGCCGCCCAGCCAGACCTGGCCGGCGGAGACCGTGTCCAGCCCGGCCAGACAGTGCATGAGCGTGGACTTCCCGGACCCCGAGGGGCCCATCACCGTGGTGAAACGACCGCGCGCGATGTCCACGTCCACCGCGTCCAGGGCGAGCACGCGCGTCTCGCCGGTGCCGTACGCCTTGGTCAGCCCGCGGGCCCGGGCAGCGGTCCCGTCGCCCGGCGCGCGGCCCGGGGCGTGCTCCGCAGCAGGTGTGTACACGAGCGCCTCCCGGTCGCCTCGACGTCCCG
The DNA here is from genome assembly GCF_055581605.1 of Streptomyces sp. NPDC031418. Classification (NCBI taxonomy): domain Bacteria; kingdom Bacillati; phylum Actinomycetota; class Actinomycetes; order Kitasatosporales; family Streptomycetaceae; genus Streptomyces; species Streptomyces sp. NPDC031418. The sequence goes on along the minus strand of NZ_JBVIJC010000012.1, from coordinate 200,789 downwards.
GCCCCGTGACCGAGGCCGGGCCCACCTCGTGCTCGGGACCGAGCCTAGTGTGACCCGGCGCACAGTCGTAGCGCAGCGCGCCCATCTGCCACCGCCGTGCGCCCTTGCTGCTGCTAGCAATGGAGCGCTAGCGTCGAGGCATGGCGAAGACCCAGCTGAACGTGCGCGTGGACGAGGGCACCGCCCGCGCGGCCCGCGAACGCGCCCTGGCCCGCGGGATCAGCGTCAACCGGTACATCGAGGAACTGGTCAGACAGGACACCGGCGAGGCCGGGCGGACGTTCGTCGAGGCCGCCGCCGACTTCATGAAGAGCTACGAGTCCGTGTTCGCCGAGGAGTTCGCCGAGGCCCGCAGGCCCGCACCGGAGGAAGGCCACCGCTGATCCCTTGAACGAGCTCAGCATCGACCTCGCCTGGCTGCTCATGCTCGCCGAACAGCGGACGCCCGGCGATCCGCAGGTCACCGACTGGGGCGCCCTGGTGGCCGCCGTCGCCCGGCACCGCGCCGAGATATTCGGCGTGCCCGTCTACGACGACCCGTACGCCCGCGCCGCCTCCCTGCTCCAGCTGCTCATCCATGTCCCGGCCCTGGAACGCTCCAACGCGCTGTTCGCCTGCGCCGTCGCGTACGGCTATCTCGTCGCCGGCGGGGTCAAGGTCGCCACCACCGCCGAGCAGGTCCGCGACCTCGCCCGGCTGGTCAAGGACGGCGCGGTGGGCGTCGACGACATCGCGCGGGAGCTGCGCCGCTGGAGCCTGTGATCAGTCCGACTCCGGCTCCTCGGGCCGCCAGGCGACCCCCAGCGCGCAGTAGGAGGCCGGCAGCGCCGGGCCGTTGTCCGGCAGCAGCACCCGGCGGTGCGGGCCGAGCCGGAACCCGGCCTCGCGCAGCGCGGCCACCGGCTCCCGGGAGACATGACAGCCGCCGAACAGCGCGGGCCACACGGTGCGGTCCAGGGCCTGCTGGGTCAGCGTCATGATCCGGCCGCCGCCCCGCCCGTGCTCGAAGAAGCGGACCTCGCCGCCCGGGCGCAGCACCCGCCGTACCTCGGCCAGCGCCCGGGGGACGTCCCGCACGCTGCACAGCACCAGGGACAGCACCACCGCGTCGAAGGCCTCGCTCTTCACCGGCAGCGCCTCCGCGGCACCCGGCACCACGTCGACCGGGACCTCTGCGCGCAGCGCCGCCTCCAGGGCCAGCCGCCGGAGCAGGACCTCCGGCTCGATCGCCACCACCTCCGAGACGGTGCCCGGATAGTGCGCGAAGTTCAGCCCGTTGCCGGCGCCGATCTCGAGCACCCGCCCCGACACCCCGGCGAGCAGCCGCTCCCGGACGCCGGCCATGCCCAGCCGGGTCTCGGCACCCACGCTGAACCGGGCGTAGCAACGGGCGAACACCGGATGGCGGGCGGGGCCGCGCGCCACCGTGCCGGAGCCGCTGGACAGCAGCCGCATGGCAACCTCCCCGAAGTGGGCCTACGAGGAGTCTCCCCACGTACGCCCCCTTCCCACCCCTCGCCGGGAAACGGAACGCCGTTACGCCGCCTCGCGGGTGCGGAACGCCTCCGCGTCCCAGCTGCCGTCGAGGCGGGGGGCCAGCCAGCCGGGGGCCGCCGGGCGGAAGGCGGCCGGGGGCAGGGAGCCCGCGCCCGCGGGGATCGCGCCCAGCAGCGGGGCGCCGGACACCTCCGGCAGGTCGGTCACGTTGCAGCGCTCCGCGAGACCGGGGGAGTCCGGCCAGCTGCCGATCACCACGCCCGCCAACTCCACCCCGCGGCGGCGCAGTTCGCGTGCCGTCAGCTCGGTGTTGTTCAGTGTGCCCAGCCCTGCCGGGGTGACCACCAGGACCGGTGCGCCCAGCAGCCCCGCCGCGTCGGCCAGCGTGCCGCCCGCCGCGTCGAACCGGACGAGCAGCCCGCCCGCCCCCTCGACCAGCACCAGATCGTGCTCGGTGGCCAGCTTGGCCGCCGCCTCGGCCACCTGGTGCGGGTGCACCGGCGCCATCCCGGCCCGCCGGGCGGCCGTACCCGGCGCCAGGGGTTCGGGATAGCGGGCCAGTTCGGTCGCCGTGACCGGGCCCGCCAGCCGGGCGACCTCGTCGGCGTCGCCGCGCTCGTCCGGCCGTACGCCCGTCTGCGCGGCCTTCAGCACGGCGACCGAGCGCCCCGCCGCGAGCGCCGCGGCGGCGACCGCGGCGGTCGTGACGGTCTTGCCGATCTCCGTGCCCGTCCCGGTGATCACCAGTACCGACATCTCATCCCTCCCGCGCCGCGGCGCACACCGCGCGCGTGATCCGTGCCAGATCCTCGTCCGAGGTGACGTACGGCGGCATCGTGTAGACCAGGTCCCGGAAGGGGCGCAGCCACACGCCCTCCCGGACGGCGGCCGCGGTGGCGGCGGCCATGTCCACCTCGTGGTCCAGCTGGACCACACCGATGGCGCCGAGGACGCGGACGTCCCGCACCCCGGGCAGCCCCGCCGCCCCGGCGAGGCCCTCGCGCAGGCCCGCCTCGATCCGCTTGACCTCCGTCTGCCAGTCCTGCCCGAGCAGCAGCTCCAGGGAGGCACAGGCCACCGCCGCCGCCAGCGGGTTGCCCATGAACGTCGGGCCGTGCGCCAGCACCGGGACCTCGCCGCGCGAGATGCCGTCGGCCACCCGGGCGGAGCACAGCGTCGCCGCCAGCGTCAGATAACCGCCGGTCAGTGCCTTGCCCACGCACATCACATCGGGGCTGACGCCCGCGTGGTCCGCCGCGAACAGCGCGCCCGTGCGGCCGAAGCCGGTGGCGATCTCGTCGAAGACGAGCAGCACGTCGTGCGCGTCGCACGCCTCGCGCAGCACCCGGAGGTACGCGGGGGAGTGGAACCGCATTCCGCCCGCGCCCTGCACCACCGGCTCCACGATGACCGCGGCGGTCTCGTCGGCGTGACGGGCGATCAGCTCGCGCAGCCGGTCGGCGTACGACTCGTCGTACTCCGCGGGCGGTACGTCCGCGAACACCTGGCGGGGCAGGACACCGGACCACAGCTGGTGCATCCCGCCCTCGGGGTCGCACACCGACATCGGGCTCCAGGTGTCCCCGTGGTAGCCGCCCCGCCAGGTCAGCAGCCGCTGCTTGCCGGGCCGGCCGAGCGAACGCCAGTACTGGAGGCACATCTTCACCGCGACCTCGACCGACACCGACCCGGAGTCGGCCAGGAAGACATGCTCCAGGCCCTCCGGTGACATGTCGACAAGGAGCTTGGCGAGCCGGACGGCGGGCTCGTGCGTGAGCCCGCCGAACATCACATGGCTCATCCGGCCCAGCTGGTCGCGCACCGCCTCGTTGAGCACCGGGTGGTTGTAGCCGTGGATGGCCGACCACCACGAGGACATGCCGTCGACCAGCTCGCCCGAGCCGTCCGCGAGCCGCAGCCGGACCCCGCTCGCCGACTCCACGACGAGCGGTTCGGTCCGTCCGGGCATCGGGCCGTACGGGTGCCAGACATGCCGGCGGTCCAGCTCCAGCAGCTCGGACACGGCCAGGCCGGGCAGCTCAGGCATTGGGCGCGAGGTCCGTTCCGGCGCCCCGGCGGCGGACGGCGACCAGATCGGGGCGCGGCTCGTTCGCCGCCGCGGGCGTCTCCGCCGTACCGCAACCGGCACCGGCCTCGTGCGCACCGCACCCGGAACCCTCGTGCGAGCCGCAGCCGGCGCTCTCGTGCGAGCCGCACACCGAGCCGCAGCCCCCGGCGGCCTCGGCCCGGTGCTCCGGCAGCGTCACCTGGTCGGTGCCCTCGACCTCGAACCCGGCGTCCGCGATCATCTCCAGGTCGGCCTTGCCCGCCTGGCCCTCACTGGTCAGGTAGTCGCCGAGGAAGATCGAGTTGGCCAGGTGCAGCGCGAGCGGCTGCATCGTGCGCAGATGGACCTCGCGGCCGCCGGCGATGCGCACCTCGACGTCCGGGCAGACGAACCGGACCATCGCCAGGATCCGCAGACAGCGCTGCGGGGTGAGGTTCCACTCCTTGGCCAGCGGGGTGCCCTCGAACGGGATCAGGAAGTTGACCGGCACCGAGTCCGGGTCCAGCTCGCGCAGCGAGAAGACCACGTCCACCAGGTCCTCGTCGCTCTCGCCCATGCCCGCGATCAGCCCGGAGCAGGCGGACAGCCCGGCCGCGTGCGCCTTGTTCACCGTGTCCACCCGGTCGGCGTACGTGTGGGTGGTGGTGATGTCCCCGTACGTCCCCTCGGACGTGTTCAGGTTGTGGTTGTAGGCGTCCGCGCCCGCCTCACGCAGTCGCTCGGCCTGGCCGTCGGAGAGCAGCCCGAGGCAGGCGCACACCTCGACGCCCTCGTTCTGTTCCTTGATCGTCTTGATGGTCTGCGAGACCCGGTCCACGTCCCGGTCGGTCGGCCCGCGCCCGCTGGCCACCAGACAGACCCGCTTGGCGCCGCCCGCGAGCCCCGCCGCGGCCGCCTGGGACGCCTCGTCCGGCTTGAGCCAGGTGTACTTCAGGATGTCGGCCTTGGAGCCCAGCCGCTGGGAGCAGTAGGAGCAGTCCTCCGGGCACAGCCCCGACTTCAGGTTCACCAGATAGTTGAGCTTCACCCGGCGCCCGAACCAGTGCCGGCGCACCTTGCCGGCCGCGGCCACCACGTCGAGCAACTCGTCGTCCGAGGTCGCCAGCACGGCGAGCGCTTCCTCGCGGGTCGGCAGCTCGCGCCGAAGCCCCTTGTCCACCAGCGTGTTCAGCAGGTCCATGAGATCCGATCCTGTCCTACGGACCCGCTCCCGGCCAAGGAGAGTTTGCACAACGCTGACAGTTCACCGTGTGGGTATTGCCACACCTCGCGCTGCCCGTCGTGCCGCTAGGGTCTGTCCGCTACCTACAAAAGCACCGGAGGACCTATGGCGTTCGGCTGGATCGACGAGCAGGCCGAGGCGCGTCGCCGCGCCGGACTCGTACGCACCCTGCGCCCGCGCCCCGCCGAGTCACCGCTGCTGGACCTGGCCAGCAACGACTACCTGGGCCTCGCCCACCACCCCGAGACCGCCGAGGGCGCCGCCGCGGCCGCGCGCACCTGGGGCGGCGGTTCCACCGGGTCCCGGCTGGTCACCGGCAGCACCGAGCTGCACGCCGAGCTGGAACGCGAACTGGCCGACTTCTGCGGATTCGAGGCGGCCCTGGTCTTCTCCTCCGGGTACGCGGCCAACCTGGCCGCGGTCACCGCGCTCGGCCCGTACGGCTCGCTGATCGTCTCCGACGCGGGCAACCACGCCTCGCTCATCGACGGCTGCCGGCTCGCCCGCGGCGAGCGCCAGGTGGTCGGGCACGCCGACCCGGACGCGGTGCGCAAGGCGCTCGCCGGGCACGCGGGCCCGGCGATCGTGGTCTCCGACACGGTGTTCTCGGTCGACGGGGACCGGGCGCCGCTGGCCGCGCTGGCCGAGGCCTGCCGGGAGCACGGCGCCGGACTGGTGGTGGACGACGCCCACGGCCTGGGAGTGCTGGGCGACGGCGGCCGGGGCGCGCCGTACGCGGCGGGGCTCGCCGGGGCGGAGGATGTGGTGGTCACGGCCACCCTGTCCAAGTCGCTGGGCAGTCAGGGCGGGGTCGTGCTGGGCCCGGCACGGGTCATCGACCATCTGGTCAACGCGGCCCGGACCTTCATCTTCGACACCGGGCTGGCGCCCTCCGCGGTGGGCGCGGCGCTCGCGGCACTGCGGCTGCTGCGCCGCGAGCCCGGGCGGGCGGCCCGGGCTCGCGAGGTCGCGGCGGAGCTGCACGCACGGCTGACCGCCGCGGGGCTGGAAGCGGTGCGTCCGGACGCCGCGGTGGTCTCCGTGCGGGCTCCGTCCCCGGAGCAGGCGGTGCGCTGGGCGGCCGACTGCCGTACGGCGGGGCTGGCCGTGGGCTGCTTCCGTCCTCCTTCCGTGCCCGACGGCGTGTCGCGGCTGCGGCTGACCGCTCGCGCGGACCTCTCCGGGGCAGAGATCGAACGCGCGGTACGGGTGATCGACGAAACGCGACCATGAGTCGGCGTGACACGGCCGTGCTTCGCACACAGCGGTCAGGGGTGTCGGTCGGTGATCGGATCTGATCAGAGAGCGGTGACGAACCCGGCCCAGGTCTCGGGCGAGAAGAGCAGTGCGGGCCCGCCCGGGGCCTTCGAGTCGCGCACGGCGAGCAGCCCGGCCGGTGGGCCGGAGCGCGGCCGTGCCGTCTCCACGCAGTTGTTGGCTCCCGTGCTGTAGCTGCTGCGCAGCCAGTGCACGTCGTGCAGGTCGGTACTGGCAGGGACGTTCCGAGGCAGTGCGGTCATAGGTGCCTCCCTACGCGCCGTCGCCTATCTGGGCGAGGTAGTCCAACGAGTCCTCGGGGGAAAGGGCGTGGAACTGAAGGGTGGTGAAGGCCTCCGAGTAAGCCATGAGGTCTTCTTTCCGTTCCAGATAGAGGCTACTCGTCAATTGGTCGAGAACAACTACATCTAGATCAGAAGTGCTCGGAAATGAGAAGATAACGAAAGGCCCGGTGAGGCCGATATGTGCTCCGGCGTCGAAGGGCAGCACCTGGAGCCGCACCTGGGGCAGTCGGGCCGCCTCGGCCAGCCGCTGAAGCTGCCGGGCCATCACCTCGGGACCGCCGACCTCGCGGCGCAGCACCGCCTCGTCCAGTACGGCGCTCAGGGCCAGCGGCGGGTCGGAACGCAGGACGTCCTGGCGGGCCAGCCGCACCTCCACCAGCGCGTCCAGGCGCTCCTCGTCCAGGTCCTTCACGGCGGCCCGGGTCACCGCGCGGGCGTACTCGGCCGTCTGGAGCAGACCGGGCACGACCGTGGTCTCCAGGGTGCGCATCGCGCTCGCCTGCGACTCCAGGCTGATGAAGTCGCGATAGGTGGGCGGGATCACCCCGCGGTACGCGTGCCACCAGCGGTTCCGGCCGCCCGTGTCCTCGGACCCCGCCAACATCATCAGCATCTCGCGCAGTTGGCCGTCGTGGACGCCGTAGGCGTCGAGCAGTAACCGCAGATCGGCCGGTTTCACGCCGCTGGCGCCGGTCTCGATACGGCTCACTTTCGACTGGTGCCAGCCGACCAGCCGGGCCGCCTCACCGCTCGTGAGCCCGGCTCCGGTACGCAGCGTACGCAGTTCGTCGCCCAGTTTGCGGCGCCGCACCGCCGGACCGTTCTGCATGGGCTGCTCCTTACTCCGTCTGCTCGCCTCCCTGCCGCTGGAATACGGTCTCGCGTCGCAGAGTTCACCGCTTCGAGCGACAGATATATGCATATCTCGGTGGATCGCCCCCCGTGACCGGTCGGGTGATGGCAGTCTGACGGGCAAGCACCAGTCCGGGACCGTACTCGAACCGGCCGCTCCATGCCGGACACCGGTCCCGTGGGAAAGGGACGACGTCGCCATGGCAGACCATCTGGAAGCATCCGTCACTCTGCCGAGCGATCCCGCCTCGGTCTCCGCCGCCCGCTCCTATGTCGTGGGCACGCTCGCGGAGTGGGGCCTCCCCTCGGACGCCGACATCGCCGACACGGTACGGCTCATCGTCTCCGAACTCGCCACCAACGCCGTGCAGCACACCTTCGGGCAGTCACCCACCTTCACGGTCGACCTCGCGCTGGACCGTGACGAGCAGCTGCGCATCGGGGTCACGGACAGCCATCCGCGCTTTCCGAAGAGACTGCCCGCTGCCGTGCAGCAGGACAACGGCCGCGGCATGGTCATCATCCGCTGGCTCACCGCCGAGTGCGGAGGCAGGCTCCGTGTCCGGCCCACCCGGGAGGGCGGCAAGACGGTCTCGATCGAACTCCCCTGGGCCGTCCCCGCCGAGCCGGTACCGACGGCGGCACAGCGCCCCGAGGCGGCTCGCCGCGCCGACATCCGGCGCTGACGGCGTGCGGAGCGGCCACGGGCCCGAGGCCGCTCCACAGCCGGTGCCCGGTCAGCTGACCCGGCCGTACCAGACGCTCCGGGTCCAGATCTTCTGGAGCCTGACCACATCGCCGGACTTCGGGGCGTGCCAGATGTTGCCGTGGCCGGCGTAGATGCCGACGTGGTAGACGCTGGAACCCGAGTGGAAGAACACCAGGTCGCCCGCCTTGCGGTTGCGGGCCGAGATGTGGTGCGTCTTGTTGTACTGCCCGGCGGCGGTGCGCGGCAGGGTCTTGCCGGCCTTCTTGAACGAGTACAGCGTCAGACCCGAGCAGTCGAACCGGCGCGGTCCGGTGGCCCCCCACTGGTAGGGGGCGCCCTTCTTGGAGGCCGCGACCTGGAGCGCTTTCGAGGCCAGGGTCGCCGCCGAGGCGTCGGCGGACAGGCCCGGCACCGCGATCGAGCCGCCCACGGCGGCGAGGGTGAGAGCCGAGGCCGTACCGGCCCGGGCCATGAGCGACGGGACACGATTGAGCGCAGTCATGCGCAACCCTTCGTCAGCCGCCTGTGAAGGATGACCTGTCGGATTCGGGCTGGCGAAGTTGCCCGGCCGCATCGCTGCGGCTTCACCCCAAGGGTTGCTCGGCACGCCCGTTCGTCCAGGACGAACGTCCGCGTCGGCGACCCGTCTTGCTTGGGTCCTCCACTCCTGCCGATCCACTCCTGTCGACCGGTCATCCGGGTGGCGGCAGGACTCGGCGTCCGCCCGGACCGCCCCGCCGCGGTGGCGGGGGCTTGTCGTCAGACAGGGATCTTGGCTCACAGCTGTCCGAAAATCCCAATGAAATCGAGGATTTGTGGCGTTACTCACCACTCACCCGTTCGGGTGGACAGTGTTCCGTTCGAGCCGCCGTCAGATCCCGGACGTAGCCCCGGACCTGGGACGCAGCGGTTCCGGATGAGGCTCAAACATGGTCCGTGCGCAACTCGTGCGGACCGGAAACGGCGCCGGATATACACCGGTCGGCCGTACATCGTTCGGACCGTTTCCCGTGCGTCCCGAACGCCGCGTGTCGACGTCCGGGACCGGTCGGACCGCCGCCGCGTCCGGTCAGCCGGCGCCGTCGGACGGGAGCGTGACGCGCGCGGTACGGCGCTCGCCGTCCAGCACCCGCAAGGCCCGTGCCAGCGTGTGCCCGTGCAGCTCCGTCTCGCCCCGACGGTGCATCAGGTCGAGCGCGTCCCGCAGCTCGGTGGCCTTGCGCACCAGCGCCTGCGCCGCGCGCAGCCCGTGGTAGGTGTTCCCGGCGCGCGCGGGATTGATCCGGCCGAGCAGGTCGACGGACTCCAGGTAACGGTCGATCAACTCGCCCTCGGCGCGGGTCAGCGCGGGCAGCGGCGGCAGTTCCGGTGGCAGCATCGCGTTCACCCCGCGTCGGGGCCGGCGAGCGCGCCGCGCCGGCCGGGCACGATGCCGTCCACCAGGCCGTAGGCCAGCGCGCCCGGGGCGTCCAGCACCAGGTCCCGCTCCAGGTCCCGGTGCACCTGCTCCGCCGTGCGCCCGGTGTGCCGTACCAGTATCTCCTCCATCAGAGCCCGGGTGCGGGCCAACTCCTCGGCCTGGATGACCAGGTCGCTCGGCTGGCCCCGCACGGGCTCGGGCAGCCGCGGCTGGTCGATCACCATGCGTGCGCCCGGCAGGGTGAACCGCTTGCCCGGGGCGCCGGCCGCGACCAGGACCGCCGCGTAGGAGGCGGCCTGGCCCAGGCAGTAGGTCGCCACGTCGCAACCGACGTACTGCATCGTGTCGTAGACCGCGGTCAGCGCCGCGAAGGTGCCGCCGGGGGAGTTGACGTACAGCGTGATGTCCCGGTCCGGCGCGGCGTGTTCCAGATACATGAACTGCGCCATCACGTCGTTGGCGGCCGCCTCGTCGAGTGGCGTGCCGAGGAACACCACCCGGTCCTCGAAGAGCTTCGCGTACGGATCGAGCGTGCGCACGGTACTGCCCGTGCGCTCGGTGAACTCGGGCAGGACATGGCGGGCGAACGGTCGGGACATGAGCACACCCCTCCTCGGAGCGAGAACCTCGGTCTGTAAAAAATGTACAGGACGTACGTGACGTTAGAATGAGGTCATGGCCTATGAGATTCCGGTGACGCAAGCCAGGGCCGAGCTGGCCGACCTGATCAACCGCGTGGTGTACGGCGGTGAGCGCGTCGTGGTGACCCGGCATGGAAAGCCGCTGGTCGCGCTGGTCTCGGCCGCCGATCTGGAGCGGCTCGACACGCTCGACGAGCCGGCCGAGGAGCAGGTCGTCAGCACGGTGTCGGGAGTCCAGGAGGCCGGTTCCGCCGTGCGTGAACAGCAGCGGTTCGGCCTCGCGGCCGAGCACCGGAGGCCGGGCATGCGCTGAGCCGCGCGGGTATGTGCGAGTCCATCGCGCGGTCATGCCGTGATCAAGGTCTGGTTAACGTCGTTGAAACTCCGGCGAACTAGCCTGCCGATCCACGCCACCAGGGGTTTTTCTGCCCGGATTGTCGCCGAAACTGCGATGTGTCTGTGTGTTACATCTATCCCCGTCGTGGTGGCTGCGGCAGCCGGACCCCGCACGGTCCGGAGCAAGGACTGTGAGGTGGGACGTGCAACTGACCCCGCACGAGCAAGAGCGACTGCTCATTCACGTGGCGGCCGACGTGGCCGAGAAGCGCAGGGCCCGCGGCCTCAGGCTCAACCACCCGGAGGCGGTCGCCCTCATCACGTCGCACATCCTGGAGGGCGCGCGGGACGGCCGTACCGTCGCCGAACTGATGTCCTCCGGCCGCAAGCTGCTCACCAGGGACGACGTCATGGACGGCATCGCGGAGATGATCCACGACGTCCAGGTCGAGGCCACCTTCCCGGACGGCACCAAGCTCGTCACCGTCCACGAGCCGATCGTCTGAGGGCCGCGATGATCCCCGGAGAGATCCTGTTCGCGGACGACCCCGTGCCCTTCAACGAGGGCCGCGAGGTCACCGCGCTCACCGTCCTCAACGCCGCCGACCGGCCGGTCCAGGTCGGCTCCCACTACCACTTCGCCGAGGCCAACCCCGGGCTGGAGTTCGACCGTGCCGCCGCCCGCGGCAAGCGGCTGAACGTCGCCGCGGGCACCGCCGTGCGCTTCGAGCCCGGCATCCCCGTCGACGTCGAACTCGTCCCCCTCGCCGGCGCCCGGGTCGTGCCGGGGCTGCGCGGGGAGACCGGAGGGGCCCTCGATGCCTGAGATCAGCCGCGCCGCCTACGCCGATCTGTTCGGCCCCACCACCGGCGACCGCATCCGGCTCGCCGACACCGACCTGCTGATCGAGATCGAGGAGGACCGCTCCGGCGGCCCCGGCACCTCCGGGGACGAGTCGGTCTTCGGTGGCGGCAAGGTCATCCGCGAGTCGATGGGCCAGTCCCGCGCGACCCGCGCCGAGGGCACCCCCGACACCGTGATCACCGGTGCCGTCGTCGTCGACCACTGGGGCGTCGTCAAGGCCGACGTGGGCATCCGGGACGGCCGGATCACCGCGCTCGGCAAGGCGGGCAACCCGGACACCATGGACGGTGTCCACCCCGACCTGGTCATCGGCCCCGAGACCGAGATCATCGCGGGCAACGGACGGATCCTCACCGCCGGTGCCATCGACGCGCACGTCCACTTCATCTGCCCCCAGGTCGCCGACGAGGCACTGGCCTCCGGCATCACCACCCTGGTCGGCGGCGGCACCGGACCCGCCGAGGGCTCCAAGGCCACCACCGTCACCCCCGGCCCCTGGCACCTGGCCCGGATGCTGGAGGCGATGGAGGCCTACCCGGTCAACGTCGGCCTGCTCGGCAAGGGCAACACCGTCTCGCACGAGGCGATGCTCTCCCAGATCCGCGGCGGCGCCGTCGGCCTGAAGCTGCACGAGGACTGGGGCTCCACCCCGGCCGTCATCGACGCCGCGCTCACCGTCGCCGACCGCACCGGCATCCAGGTCGCGATCCACACCGACACGCTGAACGAGGCGGGCTTCGTCGCCGACACCCTCGCCGCGATAGGCGGCCGGGGCATCCACTCGTACCACACCGAGGGCGCCGGCGGCGGGCACGCGCCGGACATCATGACGGTCGTCTCCCAGCCCAACGTGCTGCCCAGCTCCACCAACCCGACCCGGCCGTTCACCGTCAACACCGCCGAGGAACACCTCGACATGCTGATGGTGTGCCACCACCTCAACCCGGCGGTCCCCGAGGACCTGGCCTTCGCCGAGTCCCGGATCCGGCCGTCCACCATCGGCGCGGAGGACATCCTGCACGACCTCGGCGCGATCTCGATCATCTCCTCCGACGCCCAGGCCATGGGCCGCGTCGGCGAGGTCGTCCTGCGCACCTGGCAGACGGCGCACGTGATGAAGCGCCGGCGGGGCGCGCTGCCGGGCGACGGCCGCGCCGACAACCACCGGGTACGGCGCTATGTCGCCAAGTACACGATCAACCCGGCGCTCGCCCAGGGCCTCGCCGCCGAGATCGGCTCGGTGGAGACCGGCAAACTCGCCGACCTGGTGCTGTGGGAGCCCGCCTTCTTCGGGGTCAAGCCGCTCCTCGTACTCAAGGGCGGACAGATCGCCTACGCGCAGATGGGCGACGCCAACGCCTCCATCCCCACCCCGCAGCCCATCCTGCCGCGCCCCATGTACGGCGCGATCGGCCGCGCCCCGGCCGGCAACTCGGTCAACTTCGTCTCCCAGGAGGCGATCGAGGACGGGCTGCCGCAGCGGCTGGGGCTCGGCAAGCGGTTCGCGGCGATCGAGTCCACGCGCGGGGTCACCAAGGCCGACATGCGGGAGAACGACGCCCGGCCGGACGTCCGGATCGACCCCGACAGCTTCGCCGTGCGCATCGACGGCGAACTGGTCGAGGCCACCCCGGCCGCCGAACTGCCCATGGCCCAGCGTTACTTCCTCTTCTGATGTCCAGGGCAGCACTGCTCGTCCTGGCCGACGGCCGGTTCCCCGCCGGAGGGCACGCGCACTCCGGCGGGGCGGAGGCCGCGGTCAAGGCGGGCCGGATCACCTGCGCCGCGAGCCTGGAGGACTTCTGCCGGGGCCGGCTGCACACCGCAGGGCGGGTCGCGGGCGCGCTGGCGGCCGCCGCCGTACTCGGCGCCGACCCGGGGGAGCTGGACGCCGCGGCGGACGCCCGTACGCCGTCCCCCGCCCTGCGGACCGCCGCGCGCCGCCTCGGCCGGCAGCTGCTGCGGGCCGCCCGGGCGAGCTGGCCGTCGGCCGAACTCGACGCGCTGGCCCGGGCGTTCCCCAAGGGCGCCCATCAGCCGGTGGTGCTCGGGCTGGCCGCGCGGGCGGCCGGACTCACGCCCGAGGACGCGGCGTACTGCGCGGTCTACGAGAGCGTCAGCGGACCGGCGACGGCCACCGTCCGGCTGCTCAGCCTCGACCCCTTCGACGCCACCGGGGTGCTGGCCCGGCTGGCGCCGGAACTGGACCGCGTCGCCGACGCGGCGGTGACGGCGGCGCGCCGGGTGGCCGCCGACGGGGTCGACGCGCTGCCCGCCGCCTCGGCACCGGTGCTGGAGGTCATGGCGGAGGCGCACGCGGCCTGGCCGGTGCGGCTGTTCGCGTCCTGACCCCGCCCCTTCGCCCCCGAACAGCTTGGACCACACGTGGCCGTCCCCTCACCCGGCCACTCGCACAAGGAGCCGCACATGCACCTCGACCACGACCACTCCGGCCCCGCCGCCGTCAGCGCCGACGCGGGCCGGCCCGACGGATCGCGCCGTGCGCTGCGCATCGGGCTCGGCGGGCCCGTCGGGTCCGGGAAGACCGCCACCGTCGCCGCGCTCTGCCGGGCGCTGCGCGACGAACTGTCCCTCGCGGTCGTCACCAACGACATCTACACCCGTGAGGACGCCGAGTTCCTGCTGCGGGAGGCCGTGCTGCCGCCCGAGCGGATCACGGCCGTCGAGACCGGCGCCTGCCCGCACACCGCCATCCGCGACGACATCTCCGCCAACCTGGAGGCCGTCGAGGACCTGGAGGACGCCGTCGGCCCGCTGGACCTGATCCTGGTCGAGTCCGGCGGCGACAACCTCACCGCCACCTTCTCCAAGGGGCTCGTGGACGCGCAGATCTTCGTCATCGACGTGGCCGGCGGCGACGACATCCCGCGCAAGGGCGGCCCCGGTGTCACCACCGCCGACCTGCTCGTCGTCAACAAGACCGACCTCGCCCCGTACGTCGGCTCCGACCTCACCCGGATGGCCGCCGACGCCACGGCGCAGCGGGCCCAACTCCCTGTGGTGTTCCAGTCGTTGCGGAGCGACAAGGGCGTCGCCGACGTCGCCGCCTGGGTCCGGGACCGGCTCGCCGCGTGGACGAAGGCATGACCGCCACCGGCGTACGGGCGAGCGCGCGGATCGTCGCCCGCGCCGACGGGCGCGGCGGTACCGCGCTGCCCGTCCTGGACGGCGAGGGCCCGCTGGCGCTGCGCCGGACCCGGGCGAGCGGCGCCGGCGCGCGGGTGATGGTCGTCGGCGCGATGAGCGGGCCCCTCGGCGGCGACCGGTTCCAGCTGCACGCCCGGGTCGAGGCGGGCGCCCTGCTGCACGTCGGCTCGGCCGCGGCCACCCTCGCGCTGCCCGGCCAGGCCGGCGGCGAGGCCCGCTACGACGTCCGGCTCGAGGTGGCCGACGACGCCGAACTGCACTGGATGCCCGAGCAGTTGATCTCGGCGAAGGGCAGCGATCTGTGTGTCGCCACCCGCGCCGAACTCGCCGCCGGGGCCCGGCTCGTGCTGCGCGAGGAGCAGGTGCTCGGCCGGGCCGGGGAGCAGCCGGGCCGGCTCACCAGCCGGCTGACCGTACGGGTGGCGGGCCGTACCGTGCTCGACCAGGAACTGTCCTGCGGACCCGGGGCACCGGGCGGATGGGACGGTCCCGCGGTGCTCGCCGGGCACCGGGCGGTCGGCCAACTCCTCGTGGTGCGGCCCGAGTTCGCGCAGCACCTGGTGGAGGGGCGGATGCTGGGGGAGAGCGCCGCGCTGATCCCCCTGGCCGGGCCGGCGGTCCTGGTCAGCGCCGTGGCGCCGGACGCCCTGCGGCTGCGGCGCCTCCTGGACGAGTCGTTGGCCTCCCTCGGCTGAACGCGCCCCCGCCAGGCGGCCCGGTGAACACCCCCTCCCACCAACGGACATGACCATCCGTTTATCGGATTGGTAAAGATGAGCGGCATCCTCTGTTCTCGGGCCGCTCACAGCCGAAAGGATCCGCCGACTGACCAACTCGCAGCGATGCCTATGCAGGGGGAGGGGCCCTCTTGAGGGACAACAGACCGAAGAGCCGTCTACTGGCGCTCGGTTCCGCCGGAGCACTCGTCACCGCCACGCTGATCGCCGGTGCCGTGTCCGCGCCCGCCGCCGGCGCCGTCGGCCGGCCGAGCCAGGACCGCGAGGCCAGGGGAGCCGCGATAGCCGCCGCCCGGGCCGCCGAGACCGGCATCGACTGGCAGGACTGCCCGGCCGACTGGGGGCTGGAGAAGCCCATCCAGTGCGGCTGGGTCAGCGTGCCGCTGGACTACGCCCACCCGTACGGCGAGCAGATCCAGCTCGCCGTCGACCGCATCGGCAACACCGGCACCCCGGCCGAGCGGCAGGGCGCCCTCGTCTACAACCCGGGCGGCCCCGGCGGCTCCGGGCTGCGCTTCCCGCGCCGGGTCACCACCAAGAACGCCGTCTGGGCGAACGTCGCCAAGGCCTATGACTTCGTCGGCTTCGACCCGCGCGGTGTCGGCCACTCCACGCCCATCTCCTGCGCGGACCCGCAGGAGTACGTGAAGGCGCCGAAGATGGACCCGGTGCCGGACACCGAGGCCGACAAGACCGCCCAGCGCGCGCTCGCCCGCGACTACGCCGACGGCTGCCTGGACCGCACCGGCCGCGCGATGCTCCAGCAGATGACCACCCCGAACACGGCCCGCGACCTGGACGTCATCCGCGCCGCGCTCGGCGAGCAGAAGCTCAACTACCTCGGTGTCTCCTACGGCACCTACCTCGGCGCCGTCTACGGCACGCTCTTCCCGGGCCATCTGCGCCGCATGATCGTGGACAGCGTGGTCAACCCCTCCCGCGAGAACATCTGGTACCAGGCCAACCTGGAGCAGGACATCGCCTTCGAGGGCCGCTGGAAGGACTGGGAGGACTGGGTCGCCGCGAACGACGCCGTCTTCCACCTCGGCACCACCCGGGACGCCGTCCAGGCCCAGTGGCTCCAGCTGCGCGCCACCGCCAAGAAGAACCCCATCGGCGGGGTCGTCGGCCCGGCCGAGCTGATCTCCTTCTTCCAGAAGGCGCCGTACTACGACTCCTCGTGGGTGCCGGTCGCCACCGCGTTCGCCAAGGCCGTCGCAGGTGACACCCAGCCCCTGATCGCCGCCGCCGCGCCCGACCCGACGAACACCGCGGGCAACATATCCGCGGAGAACAGCAACGCCGTCTACACGGCCGTCGAGTGCACCGACGCCAAGTGGCCCACCAACTGGCGCACCTGGGACCGGGACAACACCCGGCTCAACCGCGACTATCCCTTCTTGACCTGGTCCAACGCCTGGATGAACCTCCCCTGTGCCAGCTGGCCGGTCAAGCAGCACCACCCGGTCGACGTCACCACCCACGAGGGCCTGCCGCCGGTGCTCATCGTGCAGTCCACCCGGGACGCCGCCACCCCGTACCAGGGCGCGGTCGAACTGCACCAGCGCTTCGACGGCTCCCGCCTGATCACCGAGAAGGACGCGGGCTCCCACGGGGTGACCGGCCTGGTCAACCCGTGCATCAACCAGCGCGTCGACGCCTATCTGCTCGCCGGCACGCTGGACGACGCGGACGTGACCTGCGCTCCGCACGCCACGCCCAAGCCGTGACCGCGTTCGTACGATGACGGGGGGGGGGGGGGGGGGGGCGGGGGGGCCCCCCCCCCCCCCCCCCCCCCCCCCCCCCCCGCTCAACTCCGCGGCGGCCGCGGGAGCTTGCGGGTGTTGCCCGAGGCTGCCTGCCGCTCCTTGACGACCGCCGCGTACTCGTCGACGTACTCCTGCCCGGACAGCGTGAGGATCGCGTACATGATCTCGTCGGTGACGGCCCGCAGGACGGCCTTCTCGTGCTCCATCCCGGCGTACCGGGAGAAGTCCAGCGGAGTGCCGAAGCGGATGGTGACCGGGCGGATCCGCGGGACCACCCGCCCGGGCGGCTGCGCCTCGAAGGTGCCGATCATCGCGCACGGCACCACCGGCACACCCGCCGTGAGCGCCATCACCGCGACCCCCACCTTGCCCTTGTAGAGCCGCCCGTCGTGCGAGCGCGTCCCTTCCGGGTAGACGCCGAGCAACTCGCCCCTGCCGAGCACCCCGAGCCCCTCGCGGATCGCGGCCCGGCCCGCCTCCCGGCCCGAGCGGTCCACCGGGATCTGCCCGGCGCTGCGGAAGAAGAACGCGGTCAGCCGCCCCTTCACCCCCGGCCCGGTGAAGTACTCCGCCTTGGCGAGGAAGGTGATGCGCCGCTTCAGCATCGCTGGCATCAGAAAGTGGTCCGAGAAGGAGAGATGGTTGCCGGCGACGATGGCCGGGCCGTGCGCCGGCACGTTCTCCAGGCCCTCGATCCGGGGCCGGAAGACCAGCCGGAGCAAGGGGCCCAGCAGCACGTACTTGAGCAGGTAGTAGAACACGGCTCACCCTCCGCCCGGTCCGTATCCGACCAGGCTGACCCCTGCCGGGTCACCTGACAAGCGGGTGCGGCGGCTCGGGCGGCGCGAACGGCACCCGGCCGGCGGCCCGGCCGTGGGCGTCGAGCAGCCGGCCCATCCGCTTCGGCGAGTGCAGCACCACCGTGCGGTCCTTCACCTCCAGCATCGGGAAGCGGTCCGCGAGCAGCGCCTCGAACGGGTCGACCGAACCCAGCTCGGGCAGCCACACCAGCACGAGCAGGTTGTACCGGCCGCTCACCGAGGCGCACATCCGCACCTGGTCGAGGCGGGCCAGGGCGTTTCCGGTGTGGGCGAGATGGACGTGCGGCACATGGGCGCGGTAGACGACCGTCGTCGACAGCCCGGCGAGCTGGTGCGCCAGATCGCAGCGGATGGTGACGTCCCCCGCCCGCAGCATGCGCCCGAGCCGGCGGCGAACCGTGTGCTCGCTCAGGCCCGTCACCGCCGCCAGTTCGGTGTAGCCGAGCCGGCCGTCCTCGGCGAGCGCGTCGAGCATGGCCCGGTCCTCACGCGCGGGCCCGCCGTGCGTGCGCGCGCTGTACGGCGCGCGGGCCGACGGCCGGGCGTCGCCGAGGGCGGCACGGTCGGCCGGGCCCATCGCCCGGGTGCGCCAGTCGCTGCCCTCGCCGTACTGCGTGATCCCCAGCAGGGTGCGGATCGTACGGACCCCGCGCAGCCCGCCGATCTCCTCGCGCACCGCCCGGCCCAGCGTGCCGAGGTCGGGCGCCGCCACCCCGAGGAACAGATCGAAGTCACCGGCGGTCTCGTCCACGCTGAACACCCACGGCAGCCGGGCCACCGCGGCGCTCACCGACTCCAGACGGCGGGGCCGGCACCGCACCTCCACATGGGCGACCGTGAGCGTCTTCGCCGCGTCGTACGCCGTGATCCAGGCCAGTCCGCCCGCGCGCAGCCGCTCCCAGCGCCGGGCCGCCGTGGTCGCGTCCACGCCCAGCGCCCGGCCGATCCGGGACCAGGGGGCGCGGGGCGCGGTCTGCAAGGCGTCGACGAGCGCCAGATCCAGCTCGGAGAAGCGGAGGCTGCCGGAATCCGGCAGAGCAGAGGCCTCGCTGATGGTTTCCGGCAATTTCCGAGGTGTTCCGCTCATGGGCCGGATCGTAAGGGCACTTCCCGCCGGGCCGCAGCCCTCCCGGCCGTACCGAACCGCCCCCGAGCCACCCGTGAGGCCCCGCGCCGCATCCGAGCCCGAGAGGAGTGCCGTGTCCCGGACCGTCCGGACCACCGTCACCCTGCTCTTCGCCGCCTGGCTGGTCGACTACGCCGACCGCCTCGTGATCAACCTCGCCCTGCCCTCGCTCGGCCACGAGTTCCGGCTCGGGCACGGCGCGCAGGGCTTGCTGGTCTCCGCGTTCTTCCTCGCGTACGCCCTCTGCCAGATCCCCGGCGGCATGCTCAGCGACCGGTTCGGGGCACGCCGGGTGACCTGCTGGGCGCTGCTGCTGTGGTCCGTGTTCACCGCCCTCACCGGGTTCGCCCGGTCCTTCGCCGTGCTGCTCGTCGTACGGTTCCTGTTCGGCATGGCCGAGGGTGCCTTCCCGCCGGCCTCCACCACGCTGCTGGTGGAGCGGACCACGCCCGCGCAGCGGATGGGCGCCAACGGCCTGATCCTCAGCTCCAACGCGTTCGCCGCGGTCCTGGTCCCGCTCCTCGCCGCCCCGCTGATCAGCGCCTTCGGCTGGCGCTCGGCCTTCTTCTCGACGGCCGCCCTCGGCGTGCTCGTCCTGGGGGCGCTACGGCTGTGGCTGCCGGCCCCGCTCGACGGCGGCGGCACCCCGGCCCCGGCCGGCCGGGAGGTGCTGGGGCAGGTGCTGCGCACCGGTGTGCTGTGGCGCTTCGCCGGGATGATGTACGGCTACAACACCATCGTCTGGGGCCTGACCACCTGGGTGCCCACCTACCTCGACGACGACCGCGGGGTCTCCCTCACCTCGATCGGCGCCCTGGCCGCCGTACCGGCGCTCGGCGCGGCCATCGCCACGATCGTCGGCGGGCGGCTGGCCGACCGGCTCGGCGGGCACCACCGCACGGTGATCGTGCCCGCCATGGCGGTGTCCGCGCTCGCCCTGGCGCTGCTGGCCGTGGTCTCCTCGCTCACCGGCTTCCTCGTCCTGGTCGCGGTGGCCGTCTCCGTCGCCTCCCTCGCCTACATGCCGATCTTCGCCGTGCCGCTGCGCGCGCTGCCGCCCGGTCGGGTCGGTGTGGGCAGCGCCGTGATCGTCTTCGGTGGCCAGCTGGCCGGCATGATCACCCCGCCGGTCCTGGGCGTCCTCGCCGACGCCTTCTCCTTCCGGGCCGCCTTCGCCTGTCTGGTCCTGGGCGCGGTCGCCGCCGCCGTCATGGCGTGGCTGACCCCGCAGGACGCCGACGCGTTCCGCGCGGCCGCCCTCCTTTCCGACGCACGCACTCTGGAGCCCTCATGACCCTCGCCCCCCTGCTCGCCGGACTCCCGGACCGCCTGCCCGGCCTGCTCGCCCTCTACCAGGACCTGCACGCCCACCCCGAGCTGTCCTTCCAGGAGTTCCGCACCGCCCGGACCGTGGCCGCCCGCCTGCGCGAGCAGGGCTGGGAGGTCACCGAGGGAGTCGGCGGCACCGGTGT
Source organism: Streptomyces sp. NPDC031418 (assembly GCF_055581605.1). Lineage (NCBI taxonomy): Bacteria > Bacillati > Actinomycetota > Actinomycetes > Kitasatosporales > Streptomycetaceae > Streptomyces > Streptomyces sp. NPDC031418. The sequence continues at coordinate 180,524 of NZ_JBVIJC010000012.1, read as the reverse complement.
GGTCGGCGTCCTCGCGAACGGCCCCGGGCCGGTCGTCCTGCTGCGCGCCGACATGGACGCCCTGCCGGTCAAGGAGGAGACGGGACTGCCGTACGCCTCCACCGCGACCGGCACCGACGCCCGCGGCGAGGAGGTGCCCGTGATGCACGCCTGCGGGCACGACATGCACGTCACCTGCCTGCTCGGCGCCACCGCCCTGCTGGCCGCCGCCCGGGACCACTGGCGGGGCACGGTGGTCGCGGTGTTCCAGCCCGCCGAGGAGGTCGGCGGGGCCGCGGTGATGGTCGGTGACGGCTTCGCGGACCGCTTTCCCCGGCCCGACGTCTGCCTCGGCCAGCATGTGGCCCCCGCCCCCGCCGGGGTCGTCGGCACCCGCCCCGGACCGGTGATGGCGGCCTCCGACAGCTTCCGCATCACCCTGTTCGGGCGGGGCGGACACGGCTCCAGCCCGGAGCTGACCGTGGACCCGATCGTCATGGCGGCCGCGGTCGTCACCCGCCTGCAGACCGTCGTCTCCCGCGAGATCGGCGCCAACCAGGCCGCCGTGGTGACGGTCGGCTCGATCCACAGCGGTACGAAGGAGAACATCATCCCGGACACCGCCGAACTGACCGTCAACATCCGCTCCACCACCACGGCGGTGCGCGAACGGGTGCTGGCGGCGGTCGAGCGGATCGTGCGGGCCGAGGCCGCCGCCTCAGGCGCCCCCAAGGACCCGCAGATCGAACCCCTCAAGTCCTTCCCGGTCCTGTCCAACGACCCCGCGGCCACCGCCGCCGTCCAGACCGCCCTGACCGGCGCGCTCGGCGAGGGACGCGTCCTCGCCCTGCCCCAGCCCATCACCGGCAGCGAGGACTTCGGCATCTTCGGCACCACCCTCGGCGTCCCCTCCGTCTTCTGGCACTTCGGCGGCGCCGACCCTGCCCTCTACACCGGCGTCTCCCTCACCGGCCTGCTGGAGAACGGCCTGCCCTCGCACATCCCGTCCAACCACTCCCCGCACTTCGCGCCCCTGCCGAGGCCGGCCATCCAGACCGGCGTGACGACCCTGCTGGCGGCGGCCGCGCACTGGCTGTGCCCGGCGGCGCCTGCCTCCGCCTGACCTTTTCCGCCGTACGCCAAGAGGCCCCGGGAGATTCCCGGGGCCTCGTCGTCGCAGCGGGGGTCTACGGCATCGCCGTCTTCCAGATGCCGCGGCCGTGCGTGGCCACGTACATCCGGCTGCCGTCCGGGCTCGGCGACAGATAGACCGCCGGCGAGGTGGGCAGGTTGGTGCCCAGCCGGGACCAGTGGCCGGCCGAGGTGCTGGTGAAGACACCGAGGTCGGTGGCGACCACGAGGGTGCCGTCCCGGGTGACCAGCGCCGCGTTGGCCGGGGCGTCCGGGAAGGAGTCCGTGGCGGCGGCGTCACCGCTGACGTCGGTCCAGGTCGCGCCGCCGTCCGTGGTCCGCCAGACATGGCCGTAGCCGGCGCCGGGGCCCTCGTTCCAGTGCCGCGAGAAGCCGTTGACCACCGCGTAGACCGTCTTGCCGGAGGCGTCGGACGGGTCGATGCTCAGCCCGGCGACATAGCGGTTCGGGAAGTCGGCGGGCAGGTTCACCTGGTGCCAGGTACCGCCGTAGTTGGTGGCGATGCCCCGGCCGAAGGTGCCGTCCACCTTCGAGCAGGGGCCGCACCAGGCCGCCCAGCTCACATGGCCGCGGCTGGCGACCGCGGAGGCGGAGTGGCCCGCGCCCAGGTCGTACAGCCTGGTCCAGTCGGCGCCCGAGGTGCTCTGCCAGGTCCTGGTGTTGCCCCACACGTACTGGCCGCCCGCGATCCACAGGCCGTTCGGGTCGGTCTCGTCCGCGGCGAACGGGGCGATGAAGCGGGCCCCCGGGTCGCCCGGTGCGATGTCCGTGATGACGTCCTCGGCGCCGTCGGCGCTCGCGGTGTAGCCGCAGTTGTCGGTGATCTGGAGCGCCAGGTCGACGTACTCGCCGACCGTCTGGCAGCCGTTGGCGGGGTTGACCAGCTGGTCGCCGCCGTCGCCGCCGAACGGGGAGACCATCTCGCCGTCCGGGTTGAGCTGCGCGCCCTGGTAGGTGGCGCCCTTGGGGGCCAGCAGCGAGACGCCGTTGTCCTGGAGACCGCCCCAGACGGCCTCGCCGCTGCCGTCGGTCATCTTCCCCGCGCGCACCGAGTAGTACTGGAGGCTGCGCAGCGTGCCGGACTCGTTGAGGTTGCGCCAGCCGGACGTGGTCTGCGCGGTGGGACGGGCGTAGGCGCCGCCGTCGTTGCCGACGAAGACCTCCGGGGCCTTGCCGGGCCACTGGGAGATGGCGAGGGCGTGCTGGTCGGAGTGCATCACATCGCCGTCACACGTGTCCGCGGCCGGATCGGGCGAGTAGCACGGCATGCCGAAGTTCCAGTACCGGCCGATCGTCTTCCAGGTGGCGCCGCCGTCCCGGGACTCGAACATCTCCTCGAGGCCCAGGTAGACATGGTTCGGGTCGGTCGGGTCGACCGTGATGACCTGGTCGTACCAGGACTGGGAGCCGGGCTGGTAGCCGGTGCCGATCTCGTTGACCTTCATCGCGGAACCGCTGGCGGACAGCGAGGAGGCCGACGCGATCTGCTTGAACGGGCCGTCGGCGTTGCCGCTGGAGCTGACGTACACACCGGCGAGGACCGAGTAGACGCCGGAGCCGGAGGACTTGTTCAGGAGTTTGGGGGACTCCATCGAGACATACAGCTTGCTGCCGTCGGCCGAGTAGGCGAAGGCCGCGTTGCCGATCTCGGCGGGGTTGACCGCGCCGGTCGGGTTGGCGCGCTTCCAGGTGACGCCCGCGTCCGCGGAGTAGTAGAAGCCGTTGTAGGCCGCGCCGCCGCGCCAGGCCACGTCTGCGAGCAGCTTCCTGCCGTCGCTGCCGGGCTGTACGGCGATGTCGTCGGCGATGTCCGCGTAGTGGCTGTCCACCCCGCAGCTCACCCCGCTGATCCCGACGCCCGCGCAGGGGGCGAGGACCTTGGTCCAGGCGCTGGACCGGTCGGCCGACAGCGGGCGCCGGAAGACGCCGTGCGAGGAGGCCGCGAAGACGTAACCGGCCGCCTTGTCGAAGGTGAGGGTGTGCACGGAGCTGCTGTCCAGCTCGGTGCCGCCGACCTTGTCGCTCTCCGCGAAGGTGCCGGTGACCGGGTCGGCGAGCCGGTAGACGCCGCTGCCCAGGTAGTTGTCGGAGGCGGTGGTCGCCTCGCCGGTGGCCAGCCACAGCGAGCCGTCGGGCGCGACCGCGAGGGCACCCACGGACAGCGCGGGCAGCCGGTCGGCGATCGGCGTCCAGGTCCTGCCGTCGTCGGTGGAGCGGAACACGCCACCGCCGGCGGCGCCCGCGTAGACCACACCGGCGTGGCCGGGGTCGGTGGCCAGGGCGGCGATCCGGCCCGCCGAATGGCCCGCCCCGCCACCGGAGTTGGAGGCGGACTGGTCGCGGTAGTGGGCGGCGTCCTCGTTGTACGGAGAGGTGGTGACCTCCGACCAACTGCCGGACGCCACCGGCATGTTCTTGATGTGGGCCCAGGCGGCGGCGTAGGCGCCCGGAGCGACCTGGTCGCTGGGGGAGAGCCGCGGCTCGTTGAACGAGTCGATGGACTCCATCAGTTCGTGGGACTCCTCGCCCGCCACGTCATGGCGGCCGGTTCCCGTGTCGCTGCCCGCTCCGAACGCGGCGACGGGTCCCGTCCCGGCTATCAGGAGTGCGGCGGCGGTGGCGGCGAATGCCGCTCTACCGCCGCCGTTCGCGCCGCGGCGCGGTCTGCGCCGTGCGGAAGTGACGCGCATGGACTTTTCTCCGGCTTCTCCGGCACGGGGCGCGGCCGCCCCTACGGCCGCACATGATCTCCCGTTGCCGAGCGCCGGAACGGTACTCCTGTGAACCGCCTTTGTCCTAGGGGCCGGACAGGAGTTGATGGTCCCAGGACCAGGACGTTACTCAGGCGAGAACCTTCTCCAGGGCCGCCAGCGCGGAACGCAGCTCCTCGGCGGTGATGGTCAGCGGCGGCGCCAGCCGGACGGTGGAGCCATGGGTGTCCTTGGCCAGGACGCCCTCCCGCATCAGCCGCTCGCTGATCTCACGGCCGGTGCCGATGGCCGGGTCGATGTCCACGCCCGCCCACAGGCCCCGGGAGCGGAAGCCGACCACGCCCCTGCCGACCAGCTCGGTCAGCCCGCCGCGCAGGACGACACCCAGCTCGGCGGCGCGGCGCTGGTACTCGCCGGTCTCCAGCAGCTCCACCACGGCCGTGCCGACCGCCGCGGCCAGCGGGTTGCCGCCGAACGTCGAGCCGTGCTCGCCCGGGTGCAGCACCCCCAGCACCTCGCGCCGGGCCACCACCGCCGACACCGGTACGATCCCGCCGCCCAGGGCCTTGCCGAGCAGCAGCACGTCCGGCACGACGTCCTCGTGCTCGACGGCGAGGGTACGGCCGGTGCGGCCCAGCCCCGACTGGATCTCGTCCGCGATGAACAGGCACCCCGCGCGCCGGGTCAGCTCCCGCACCCCGGCGAGATAGCCGTCGTCCGGGATGATCACGCCGGCCTCGCCCTGGATGGGCTCGATCAGCACCGCCGCGGTGGTCTCGTCGACCGCCGCCTCCAGCGCGGCCAGGTCGTTGTACGGCACGACCCGGAAGCCGGGGGTGAAGGGGCCGAAGCCGGCGCGGGCCGTCTCGTCGGTGGAGAAGCTGACGATGGTCGTCGTACGGCCGTGGAAGTTCTCCGCCGCGACCACGATCGTCGCCCGGTCGGCCGGGACGCCCTTCACGTCGTAGGCCCACTTGCGGGCCACCTTGATGCCGCTCTCCACCGCCTCGGCGCCGGTGTTCATCGGCAGCACCATGTCCAGGCCGGTCAGCTCCGCGAGCCGCTCGGCGAACTCGGCGAGCCGGTCGTTGTGGAACGCCCGCGAGGTGAGCGTCAGCCGGTCCAGCTGGCGGTGCGCGGCCTCGATCAGCGCCGGGTGCCGGTGGCCGAAGTTCAGCGCCGAGTACCCGGCGAGCATGTCGAGGTAGCGGTTGCCCTCGACGTCCTCCACCCAGGTGCCCTCGGCACGCGCGACGACCACGGGCAGCGGGTGGTAGTTGTGCGCGAGGACCGGCTCCTCGGCGCGGATCAGGTCGCCGGACGTACGGGTGCGGGCGGGTGCGGTCATCAGCGGATCTCCTGGGTGCAGCACTTGATGCCGCCGCCGGCCTTGTGGAACTCGGACAGGTCGACGGGGACGGGGTGGTAGCCGTGGTCGGCGAGGCGTTCGGCGAGCGCCTCGGCCCGGGGCGCGATGAAGACGTTCCGGCCGTCGGAGACGGAGTTCAGCCCGAACGCCATCGCGTCCTCGCGGGTGGCGAGCACCGCGTCCGGGTACAGCCGCCGCAGCACCTCCCGGCTGCCCGCGGAGAACGCCTCCGGGTAGTAGCAGATGTTGTCGTCGTCCAGCACGAACAGCGCCGTGTCCAGGTGGTAGAAGTACGGATCCACCAGCGTCAGACCGATCACCGGGTGGCCGAGGAACTCCTGCGCCTCCCGGTGCGCCTCACGGGTGGTGCGGAACCCGGTGCCGGCGAGCACGTACCGGCCCGTCCACACCAGGTCGCCCTCGCCCTCGGACACCGACTCGGGGCGGTAGACGTCGTACCCCGCCGTCTTGAACCAGGTGTCGTAGTGCGTGGACTCGGGACGCCGCTCCGGCGCGTGGAACAGGGAGCCGAAGACCCGGCCGCCCACCACGAACGCGGCGTTCGCGGCGAACACCATGTCCGGCAGCCCGGGCACCGGCTCGACCGCGTCCACGGTGTGGCCATGGGCGCGGTAGACGCGGATCAGCTCCTGCCACTGCTCCTGGGCGAGGTCCACGTCGACCGGCCGGTCGGGATGCATCCAGGGGTTGATCGCGTACTGCACCGCGAAATGTCTGGGTTCGCAGACGAGAAAGCGCCGGTGGCGCTGTGCACGGCTCTCCGACACAGAGGGTTTCCTCCGCTTTGCTGACTGTCACTGGGGGTGACACCACGGTAGAAAGCGAGGAGGACGGACGACAAGAATGAAAAGCTGCGTGGATGTGCAGCATCGCTGCGTCTTTCCAGGGGTGCACGCACGAGTGCTGCGCCTGCTCGGGTCACTCCGGTGCCGCATGGGTGGCACCCGCTTCCGGGCTTTCCGGGAGGAGGTGGGACAACACCATCACACTGATCGTCTTCCGGATGAACGGCTCGACGCGGATCCGCTCCAGCACCTCCTCGAAGTGCTCCACATCCCGCGCCCGCACATGCAGCAGCGCGTCCGCGCCGCCGGTCACGGTCATGGCCGCCGTGATCTCCGGGTGGTTGCGCACCACCTCGGCGATCCGCCGGGGCGGGGCCGCGCCTTCGCAGTACACCTCGACATACGCCTCCGTGCGCCAGCCGAGCGCCGCGGGCTTCACCGTCGCCGTGAACCCGGTGATCACCCCGGTCTCCCGGAGCCGGTCCACGCGCCGCTTGACCGCCGTGGCGGACAGCCCGATGTCCGCGCCGATCTCGGCGAAACTGGTCCGGGCGTTGGCCATCAGCGCGGTGATGATCTTGCGGTCGAGGTCGTCGAACGACGACGTCCTGCTGTTCATGCGGGCACTGTAATCACCGAGGGCATCCCCTTTCGCCCGCAGCCGGGGCACCATGGTCGGTACGGACCATGAGGAGGGTGTCGCGATGCCCGGTTCCACAAGCGGTTCCACCAAGGCGATGGGGGCACTCACGGTCGGCGGGCTCGTCGTCGTGACCGCCTACACGGTCGCGCTCGGCAGCAACGGCTGGCTGTGGTTCGGCTGGGTGGTGCTGGGCCTGCTGACCCTCGCCATGGTCCTCACCCAGCCGTAGGCCGTCCGCTCAGCCCTTGCGGGCGCCGAGCGAGGCCAGATAGGCGTTGTACGCCTCCAGCTCCTTGTCGCCGTCCCGGTCCGCGGCCCGGTCCGTGCGCCTGGCCTGCCGCTGCTCGGAGCGGTACCACTGGAACAGCAGGGCGATCAGCACCAGCACGGACGGGACCTCGCTGAAGGCCCAGGCGATGCCGCCGGCCGAGACCTGGTCGGCCAGCGCGTCGACGCCGAGCGAGGCCGGCGGGTGCTCGAACGTCTCCACCATCGGCGCCGACGCCATCATCAGCGCGATGCCGAAGAACGCGTGGAACGGCATGCCCGCGAACAGCTCCAGCATCCGCATCACGTACCCCGGCCGGTGCGGGCCCGGGTCGACCCCCATGATCGGCCAGAAGAACACCACGCCCACTGCCAGGAAGTGCACCATCATCGCGATGTGCCCGGCCCTGGACCCCATCAGGAAGTCGAACAGCGGGGTGAAGTACAGCGCGTACAGGCTCGCGATGAACAGCGGGATGGTGAAGGCCGGGTGGGTGATGATCCGCATGTACCGGCTGTGCAGCAGCGCCAGCAGCAGCTCGCGCGGACCCTTGCGGCCCCGGCCGGCGGCCGGCAGCGCCCGCAGCGCCAGGGTGACCGGTGCGCCGAGCAGGATCAGGATCGGCGACAGCATGCTGATGATCATGTGCTGCACCATGTGCACGCTGAACATCACCATGCCGTAGTCGTTCAGCCTGGTGCACATCACCAGGCCGATGGTCGCAACACCCACGGCGTACGACACCGTACGGCCCACCGGCCACGCGTCCCCGCGCCGCCGCAGCCGCACCACACCCCAGCCGTACAGACCCAGCCCCAGCAGACAGGCGACGAGGAAGAACGGGTCCGCCGACCACTGGAGCCCCCGCCCCAGCGTGAACGGCGGCAGATCCATCATCATGCCGTGCCCGCCGTGATCCATCCTGCGGCTCCTGGTTCGTGGGGGTGTGCGGTGTCTGTCCACAGCTGTCTGTGTCCGCACCAAGAGTAGAACCGCCCCCGGTCACGACGGTGACCGGGGGCGGGTTGTTCTCGGCCGAACCACAGCCCACAGCCCGGACGGGCTAGAGCACGCACTCCGCCTCGTCGTAGCGCTCGGTCGGCACCGTCTTGAGGGTCTCGACCGCCTCCGCCAGCGACACCATCACGATGTCGGTCCCGCGCAGCGCCGTCATCATGCCGAACTCGCCCCGGTGCACGGCCTCCACGGCGTGCCAGCCGAACCGCGTCGCCAGCACCCGGTCGTAGGCGGTCGGCGTGCCACCCCGCTGTACATGCCCGAGGATGACCGGCCGCGCCTCCTTGCCGAGCCGCTGCTCCAGCTCCACCGAGAGCTGACGCGCTATCCCGGCGAACCGCTCGTGCCCGTAGATGTCCTTGCCGCCCTCGTCGAAGTCCATGGTGCCCGGCTTCGGCTTGGCGCCCTCGGCGGCGACCACGATGGCGAACCGCTTGCCCGCCGCGAACCGCTCGCCGACCTTCCTGGTCAACTCGTCGATGTCGAAGGGCCGTTCCGGTACCACGACGGCGTGGGCGCCGGCCGCCATGCCGGAGTGCAGCGCGATCCAGCCGGTGTGCCGGCCCATGACCTCCACGATCAGCACCCGCTGGTGCGACTCGGCGGTGGTCTTCAGCCGGTCCAGGGCCTCCGTCGCGACACCGACGGCGGTGTCGAAGCCGAAGGTGACGTCCGTGACGGCGATGTCGTTGTCGATGGTCTTGGGCACGCCCACGATGGGCAGCCCGTTGTCCGACAGCAGCCGGGCCGCCTTCAGGGTGCCCTCACCGCCGATCGGGATGATCGCGTCCAGGCCGAGTTCCGCGACATGGCCCCTGGCCCGCTCCACCCCGTCCCGCAGATGCTCCGGACGGACCCGGGAGGAGCCGAGGATGGTGCCGCCGCGCGCCAGGATGCCGCCCACGGCGTCGAGGTCGAGCTTCGTGTAGTCGCATTCCAGGAGGCCCTTCCAGCCGTCCCGGAAGCCGATGACCTCGTCGCCGTGGTCGGCGACGGCACGGTGCACGACGGACCGGATGACGGCGTTCAGGCCGGGGCAGTCGCCGCCGGACGTGAGGACACCAATGCGCATAGCCCGTTTACCTTCTCAACGTGGGCCGGTCAGACCGGACCACGTTGTCCGGCGGATTCACCGCCACCCTACCGGCGCGAGGGGGCCCCGCCGTAGCGGGCGTCCGCCTGCTGGACGCGCCCGCACATGTGAGCGGACGGCCCGTCAGGCGGGCTCCCCGCCGCCCCGCCGAAGACCACGGAAAAGCCCCCTGACCTGGAGCGCAAGCGCTCAGGCAGGGGGCTTCCCGGCAGTGATCAACCGTGCCTGCGCAGGCTGCTGCGCAACCGTGCCTACGCAGGCTGCTGCGCAACAGTGCCTACGCAGGCTGCTGCGCAACAGTGCCTACGCAGGCTGCTGCGCAGCCGCGATGCGCTCGTTGCGGAGCGCCTCGTACCAGCGGTCGTCGATCGGCGGCAGCGCATTGACGTCGAGCGCCAGCTTCAGCAGCAGATCGGCGATCAGCGGGTTGCGGGCGAGGACCGGGCCGTGCATGTACGTCCCGAAGACCGTCCCGTTGTACGCGCCCTCCGTGCCGTCCCCGGTGCCGTTGCCCTTGCCGATCTGCACCCGGGCCAGCGGGCGGGCCGCCGGGCCGAGGTGGGTGACGCCCTGGTGGTTCTCGAAGCCGGTCAGCGGGGGCAGGCCCAGCTGCGGGTCGATGTCGGCCAGGACGTCGCCCACGCACCGCTCGCCCTCGCCGCGCACCGACACCACGTCCAGCAGACCGAGGCCCGGCTCACGCTGGCCGAGGTCGTTGATGAACTCGTGGCCCAGGATCTGGTAGCCGGCGCAGACGGAGAAGACGATCGCGCCGTTCTGCACCGCCCGCTGGAGATGACCGTCCCGGCGCAGCCGCTCGGCGGCGAGCCGCTGCGGACGGTCCTCGCCACCGCCGATCAGGTAGATGTCGCCCGAGGTCGGGATCGGCTGGTCGCTGCGGACGTCCAGCCGGGCCACGTCCAGGCCGCGCTGCCGGGCCCGGCGCTCCACGACGAGCACATTGCCCTGGTCACCGTAGGTGCTGAGCAGGTCCGGATAGATCCACACCAGCCGCAGTTGGTTGTCGCTCATGAGGTGATCGCCCTTCGAAGATCAGTTGCCGACGCGGCGGCGCAGGTCCTGGAACGCGGTGTAGTTCGCGATGACCTCCACCCGGCCCGGCGGGCACATCTGCACCGCCTGGTCGAGGTCGTCGCAGACCTGGAAGTGCTGGTTCGCGACCTCCAGGCGGACGGCGAGGTCCAGCTTGCGGTCACCGATGACGAAGATCGGGTGACCGGTCAGCCGGGTGTAGTCGACGTCCCACAGCCAGGAGGTGTCGGTGCCGTCGGCCGAGCGGGCGTTCACGGACAGGATCACCGGGGCGGGCGGCGGGTCGATCAGCGAGAACGTCTCCAGCCAGCCGGCCGGGTTCTTGGCCAGCAGCAGCCGCAGATCGCGGTTCAGGAACTGCACGACGTCGTACCGGCCGGCCACCGCCTGCACCTGGTACATCCGCTCCAGGGCGACCTGCGGCGGCACCCCGAAGACGGCGGCGACCGCCGCGGAGCTGGCCGCGTTCGCCTTGTTTGCGCGGCCCGGCAGCTGGAGGTGGATCGGCCAGGCGGAGCCGTGCGGGTCCAGCACATGGTCGCCGGAGAGCGCCCAGGTCGGGGTGGGCCGGCGGAAGCCGCACTCACCGCAGAACCAGTCGTCGCCGGGGCGCTGCATCACGCCACCGCACGCCGGGCAGGACCAGGCGTCGTCCTTCCACATCTGCCCGGCCGCGACCCAGATCACATTCGGGGAGGACGAGGCGGCCCACACCACCAGCGGGTCGTCGCAGTTGGCGACGACCACGGCCTTGGAGCCGGCCAGACCCTCGCGCCAGTTCTCGGCGAGCATCCGGGTCTCCGCGGCGCGGTCGAGCTGGTCGCGGGAGAGGTTGAGCAGGGCGATGCACTTCGGGTCCGTGTCCCGCGCCACACCGGCCAGGTACTTCTCGTCGACCTCGATCACGCCGAACTTCGACTCCGTGCCCCCGGCCAGGGCGGAGGTGATGCCGGCCGGCATGTTGGCGCCGAGCGCGTTCGACACGACCGGGCCCGCGGCCCGCAGCGCCTCCGCGATGAGCCGGGTGGTCGTGGTCTTGCCGTTGGTGGCGGACACCAGGACGACGTCCAGGTTCTGGGCCAGCCGTCCGAGCAGATCGGGGTCGAGCTTCAGCGCGACCCGGCCGCCGATCACCGACCCGCTGCCGCGCCCTGCGGCGCGCGAGGCCGCAGCGACCGCCTTACCCGCGGTCACGGCCAGCTTGGCCCGCGGCGTGAGCGGGTCCGAGTTGCCTGCCATCAGTTCTCGATCCTCCTTGCGTACGCGCCGCGCCTGGGGCAATCCGGCAACGTGGTGTGAAGCTCAGCCTATCGAGATCCATTCGCACACCCGAATCCCGGCCCACGCCAGCGCGGCGGGCATGGGTCGAACGAACCGTACCCTTGCCGCCATGCGACACGGTTCCATTCCGGGCGCCCGCGGGCGCGTCCGGCCTCTCACCCTGCACGGCGACACCGCCCTGCACACGCCCTGCGCGGACGTCACCGACTTCGGCCCCGAACTGGCCCGCCTCGTGGAGGACTTGTTCGCCACCATGTACGCGGCGCAGGGGGTGGGCCTGGCGGCGAATCAGGTGGGAGTGGGACTGCGGGTGTTCGTGTACGACTGCCCGGACGACGAAGATGTCCGGCATCTCGGGCATATCGTGAATCCGCGCCTGGTGGAGGCCGACGGGATCGTGCTCCGCGGCCCGGAGGGCTGTCTGTCCCTGCCGGGCCTGGAGGCGGGTACCGAGCGCTACGACCACGCGGTGGTCGAGGGCCGCACGATGACCGGGGAGCCGGTCACGGTGCACGGCACGGGTTTCTTCGCCAGGTGCCTGCAGCACGAGTGCGACCACCTGGAGGGCCGGGTGTACGCGGATCACCTCACGGGGTGGCGCAAGCGCAGGCTGCTCCGGCAGATCTCCAAGGCCTCCTGGGGGAAGTGAGGGAGGTCTCCCGGGGGCCCGCGGCCGGCGCGTCCCCTCCGGGTCGGAGGGCGGTCCTCAGAACCCCGGTCCGCCGACCCGGTCCCCGGCCGCCGCCAGCCGGCCCCACAGCAGGTCCGCCAGCGACCGCACCAACTCGGCCCGGGAGCAGGGCCGTTCGCCCAGCCACCAGTCCCCGGCCGCGTGCATCATGCCGACGATCCCGTGTCCCCAGACCCGGGCGAGCTGCTGGCTCTCCGGACCGAGGTCCACCCGCTCCTCGATGACCTGGGCCAGCTCCTCGCCCATCCGCCTCAGCAGCGGAGCGGAGTGCTTGCCGACGTCGAAGCCCTGGTCGCCGCCGGTGCTGCCCTCCGCCGGGTGCATCAGGAACCGGTACACCTGGGGCCGGGCCTCGATCGCCGCGAGGTAGGTGTCCAGGGTGGACTCCACCCGCTCGCGCCGGTCGGCGGGGGCGTCCAGCGCCGCCCGGAGCGAGGCGAGCAGTGCGTCGGTGTGCCGGGTGGCGAGGGCGGCGTACAGGCCCCCCTTGTCGCCGAAGTGGCGGTAGAGGATCGGCTTGGTGATGCCCGCCTCCGCCGCGATCGCGTTCATCGACGCCCGCGGGCCGTCGCGGAGCACCACCCGGTCGGCGGCCTCCAGCAGCTCGCGCCGTCTGCGGTCGGCGGACCGCTGCTGCTCGGTCCGCTGTGTGGTGTCCATGTGCTCTCCCCACCCGTGGTGATTCGGTGACGCCTGCGCAAACTAGCACTGACCGGGCCCCTGACATGGAGCGGGATGCCGAGGGGTCAGCCACGGTTGACTTTTCCTACCCGTCGGTAACAGACTGCGGTTACCGCTAGTAACACCGTACGCGCCGCTGGAGGGGACATGGCCGAGTTCACCATGGAGCTGAACGACGAACAGAAGGAAGTCCGGGACTGGCTCCATGGCTTCGCCGCGGACGTGATCCGCCCCGCCGCCGCGGAGTGGGACGAGCGCGAGGAGACTCCCTGGCCGGTCATCCAGGAGGCCGCGAAGGTCGGCATCTACTCCCTCGACTTCTACGCACAGCAGTACTTCGACCCCACCGGCCTCGGCATCCCGATGGCCATGGAGGAGCTGTTCTGGGGCGACGCGGGCATCGCCCTCTCCATTGTGGGCACCGGCCTCGCCGCCGTGGGCGTCCTCGCCAACGGCACCGACGAGCAGATCGGCACCTGGATCCCGCAGATGTACGGCGACCAGAACGACGTCAAGCTCGCCGCCTTCTGCTCCTCCGAGCCCGACGCCGGCTCCGACGTGGCCTCCATGCGCACGCGTGCCGTGTACGACGAGGCCAAGGACGAGTGGGTGATCAACGGCACCAAGACCTGGGCGACCAACGGGGGCATCGCCAACGTCCATGTCGTCGTCGCGGTCGTCGACCCGGAGCTGGGCTCCAAGGGCCACGCCTCCTTCATCGTCCCGCCGGGCACCGCGGGGCTGTCCCAGGGGCAGAAGTTCAAGAAGCACGGCATCCGCGCCTCGCACACCGCCGAGGTGATCCTCGACAACGTCCGCGTCCCCGGCTCCTGCCTGCTCGGCGGCAAGGAGAAGCTGGACGAGCGGCTGGCCCGGGCGCGGGCCGCCGGCGGAGAGCGGGTCAAGAACGCGGCGATGGCGACCTTCGAGGCGAGCCGGCCGGCGGTGGGCGCCATGGCCATCGGCACCGCCCGGGCCGCCTACGAGGTCGCCCTCGACTACGCGAAGACCCGTGAGCAGTTCGGGCGGCCGATCATCGACAACCAGGGGGTCGCGTTCCAGCTGGCGGACATGCGGACCCAGATCGACGCGGCGCGGCTGCTGGTCTGGCGGGCCTCCTGGATGGCGGTCAACGGCAAGCCGTTCACCGCCGCCGAGGGCTCGATGTCCAAGCTCTTCGCCAGCGAGACCGCGAAGAAGGTGACCGCGCAGGCCATCCAGATCCTGGGCGGCAACGGCTACACCCGCGAGTACCCGGTGGAGCGCATGCACCGCGACAGCGCGATCTACACCATCTTCGAGGGCACGAGCGAGATCCAGCGACTGGTGATCGCCCGCACCCTCTCCGGGATGCCGATCCGCTAGCTCCGTCAGCGGTGCCGGAGCGGCGTCAGCTGTTCGATGTCGTACTTGGTGCGCAGTGCCTCGATCGCCTCCTGGTCCGGCGGGCCGCCGTTGCCGAGGATCTCCAGGAGTTCCTCGAAATAGCGCTCGTGGTCCGGAGGCGGAGACGCCTGGAAGAACATCCTCGCGGGCGTCTCGGTGGGATTGGCGAAGGCGTGCGGGCACCCCGGCGGTACGACGATCACCGTCCCCGGGGTCGCCCGGACCGTCCGGCGTCCCGAACTCGACTCCCACTTCTGCCAGTTGTCGGGGGTGCGCACGCGCGGCTCGAAGGCGAGCACATCCAGCTCGCCCTCCAGGACGTAGAACAGCTCCTCGCTGCGCGTGTGCACATGGGCGCCCACGTCGAAGCCGGGCGGGACCTCCACCTCGAAGGTGGAGGCCATCCGCGAGTGGGTGCCGGTGACCTTGAACGTCACCCGCTGGGCCGGGGTCGCCACGACGCGGCCGTGGCCCGGCGGTACGTAGAGTCCCTCCGTCTCCGTCATGGTCCGCTCACCAGGTCACCGGCAGGGCCTCGGGGCCGCGGATCAGCGCGCCCTTCTTGAAGGGCACCTGGTTCGGCGGCACCGCCAGCCGCAGACCCGGAATCCGGTCGAGCAGGGCGTCCACCAGCAGTTCCGACTCCAGCCGGGCCAGCATGCCGCCGGGGCAGTAGTGCGGGCCGAAGCCGAACGCCACATGCGGGTTCGGGCTGCGGGAGAAGTCGATGGCCTCCGGGTCGGGGAAGACGTCCGGGTCCCGGTTGGCCGCCAGGTAGGAGACGTAGACGGCGTCGCCGGCCCGGATCAGGGTGCCGCGGATCTCCACGTCCTCCAGGGCGATCCGGGACAGGCCGACCGCGTTGCGGTGCGGGATGTAGCGCAGCAGCTCGTCGATGGCCTGCCGGCGGATCTCCGGCTCGGCGCGCAGCCGCTCGGTGAGGTCGGGCCGGGTCAGCAGCAGGTAGAACATCTGCCCGCTGTTGTTGGTGACCGCCTCGCCGCCGATCTGGAGCAGCACCGCGAGCCCGACGGCCTCCTCGAGGGTGACCTCGCCCCGGCCCACGGCGGCGCCGAGCAGAGAGGTGACGTCCTCGCCGGTGCTGCCCTCGCGCAGCGCGATCAGATCGGAGAAGTAGGCGCTCATCTCGCGCTTGGCCTTCTCG
This sequence comes from Streptomyces sp. NPDC031418, assembly GCF_055581605.1. Classification (NCBI taxonomy): domain Bacteria; kingdom Bacillati; phylum Actinomycetota; class Actinomycetes; order Kitasatosporales; family Streptomycetaceae; genus Streptomyces; species Streptomyces sp. NPDC031418. The sequence continues at coordinate 165,229 of NZ_JBVIJC010000012.1, read as the reverse complement.
CTGATGTCCTTGCCGTGCGCGGAGGACAGGATCAGCTGGGTCCAGGTGTGCATCTCGTGCCGGTCGCCGGCCGGGACGCCCATCAGCTCGCAGATCACCGCGATGGGGAAGGGGCTGAGGACGGCCGCCGTGAGGTCGGCCGGCGGGCCGTCCTGGAGCAGCTCGTCCACCAGCTCCTCCAGCATGCCGCGGGCCTTCTCGCGCACCCGCTCCACGCCCTTCGCGGTGAACGCGGCGGCCACCGAGCGGCGCAGCCGGGTGTGGTCGGGCGGGTCGAGGAAGCCGACCGCGCCCCGGTCCGGGATGAAGTGCGGGGCGAGCCGGGTGACCTGCCGGCCCATGACCGCCTCGCGGCCGAAGCGCGGGTCGTTGGTGACCATCCGCACGTCGTCGTAGCGGGTGACCAGCCAGGCCCAGCCCTCGCCGTTGGGCAGCTGGATGCGGGTGACCGGGCCCTCGCGCATCAGATCGGTCAGCACCGGGTCGAAGGCCGTCCCCGGCAGGTCGAACGCCGGCCAGTGCCGGATCGGCGGGAGCGTCCCGGTGAGCGTGGTCTCCTCGGTCATCGCCCGGCTCCGTTCCCGCTGGTCCAGCGGCCCACCGTCATCTCGGCGGTGATGCCGGGGCCGAACCCGGCGAGCAGCCCGCGGGCCCGGTCCTCGGCGCCGCCCTCGTCGAACAGCCGGCGCAGCGCGTCCAGCACGACGGCGCTGGCTATGTTGCCGTACTCGGTGAGCGTGGCCCGGCTGAACCGGAACGCGTGCGGGTCGACCTGGAGGAACTTGCTGAGGTCGTCCAGGATCCGTGGGCCGCCCGCGTGGATGATGTAGAAGTCCAGGTCGGACGCGTCCCAGCCGTGCAGCCCGGCCAGGTCCTTCAGCGCCGGAGCGAGCGGCTCCATGGTGGTCGGAACCCGCTTGTCCAGCAGGAAGTGGAAGCCGGTGGCCCGGACGTCGTACGCGATCCAGTCCTCGGTCTTCGGGATCAGGTAGGAGCCGTTGCGCTCCAGGTGGACGCCGGTGCCGCCGCGCCCGCGGACCACGGCGGCGGCGACGCCGTCACCGAAGAGGCCGTTGGACAGCAGCGAGCCGACGCCGAGGTCGGTGGGCTGGTAGCACAGCGAGCAGAACTCGCAGGCCACGATCAGCACGTTGGCGTTCGGGTAGGCCGAGCAGAAGTCGTGCGCCCGGTTGATCGCCGCGCCGCCCGCCGCGCAGCCCAGCTGGGCTATGGGCAGCTGGCGGGTGGTGCTGTCGAAGTCCATCTCGTTGATCAGCCACGCCGTCAGCGAGGGCATCATGAAGCCCGTGCACGACACGTAGACGATCACGTCGATGTCGCTGGTGAGCAGCTCCGCGTCGTCCAGCGCGCGCTGGATCACCGCCGGGACCCGGGCCTTGGCCTCGGCCTCGTAGATCTTGTTGCGGTCCTCGAAGCCCGGGTGCTTCAGCGTCTCCTCGATGGGCTGCACGATGTGCCGGGTCTTGACACCCGTGTTCTCGATCAGCCGCAGCGCGAGCGCCAGTTGAGGGTGGTCCGCGTGGCGGGAGCGCGCCAGCTCCAGCGTCTCCTCCATCGTGATCACGTGCTCCGGGACCGACACCGAGGGTCTGCACAAAGTCGCCATGAACCGTCCCTGCTTTCCGCTTCCCGGTGAGCTCGCGCCCACCGGCCAGAAGGTGGTTCACCTCTGTGGGTGCTCCACCCACCGTCACCCGGGAGGGCGATGAGCACGCGCCGGATTACTCCGAATCGGGGACACGGCGTCGATCCTCGCTGGTCGCGGGAGGGTTGCGCAGGGTGATGCCGCGGGCCGGCCGGCCCGCGGCGCTACGGCGCTCCGCTGCTGTGGGCGATGCAGGCCACGTCGATCCGGTCCGCCAGCTTCGCCAGCTCGATGGTCAGCGCGGCGACCGTGTCCTCGTCCAGACCCTGCTCCCCGGCCTCGACCAGCCGCAGCCATCGCCCGCCCACGGTGCGCAACAACTTGCTCACATCGGCCGCGGACACCTGCAAGGTACCGCGGTCGTCGACGATCAGAGGGAGGGTCACTTCGCGGTTCACAAAAGGGGATGGTAGTCGCGCGGCCCCTACGCACCCTGCCAAACCGTGGTGATGTTGCAGAACTCCCGGATTCCGTGCCCGGACAGCTCACGCCCGTACCCCGACCGCTTCGTCCCGCCGAACGGGAACGCCGGATGGGAGGCGGTCATGCCGTTGACGTACACGGCGCCGGCGTCCAGGTCCCGGGCGAACCGCTCGACCTCGCCGTCCTCCCGCGTCCACACGTTCGAACTCAGCCCGAACAGCGAGTCGTTGGCGATCAGGATCGCCTCGTCCACGTCACCGGCCCGGTACACCGTGGCGACCGGCCCGAACGCCTCCTCGCGGTGGATGCGCATCTCCCGGGTGATGCCGGCGAGCACGGTCGGCGGGTAGTACCAGCCCGGCCCGTCCGGCCGCTCACCGCCGCACAGCACCTGGGCCCCGCCCCGCCTGGCGTCGTCCACCAGCTCCTCCAGATCGGCCCGCCCCCGCTCGCTGGAGAGCGGCCCGATGTCCGTGTCCTCCGCCAGCGGGTCGCCGACCCTGAGCGCCCGCATGCCGGCGACGAACCTCTCGGTGAACGCGTCGTAGACGTCGGTGTGCACGATGAACCGCTTCGCGGCGATGCAGGACTGCCCGTTGTTCTGGCACCGCGCGGTCACCGCGACCTCGGCCGCCCGGTCCAGGTCGGCCGACGGCATCACCACATAGGGATCGCTGCCGCCCAGCTCCAGCACCGTCTTCTTGATCATCTCCCCGGCGGTGGAGCCGACCGCCCGGCCCGCCGGCTCGCTGCCGGTCAGGGTGGCCGCCTTCACCCGCTCGTCCCGCAGGATGTCGTCCACCGCCGCGGAACCGACCAGCAGCGTCTGGAAGCAGCCCTCCGGGAAGCCCGCCCGGTGGAACAGGTCCTCCAGGTACAGGGCGGTCTGCGGGACGTTGGACGCGTGCTTGAGCAGGCCCACGTTGCCCGCCATCAGGGCCGGTGCCGCGAACCGGATCACCTGCCACAGCGGGAAGTTCCACGGCATCACCGCGAGGACCGGCCCCAGCGGGCGGTACCGCACCCGCACCCGGGACGCGCCCGAGTCCCGTACGTCCGCCTCCGGGGGCTCCTCGTCGGCCAGCAGGCCCTCGGCGCGCTCGGCGTACCAGCGCATCGCCTTGGCGCACTTCGCGGCCTCGGCGCGGGCCTGCGCGATCGGCTTGCCCATCTCCGTGGTCATGACCCGGGCGATCTCCTGCTGGTCCTCGTCCAGCAGACCGGCGGCCCGGGTCATCAGCCGGGCGCGGTCGGCGAACGCGGTCGTCCGGTAGGTGCGGAACGTGGCCTCGGCGAGCTGGAGCCGGCGTTCCAGCTCTTCCTCGCCCATGGGCTCGTACGTCTTGAGCGTCTCGCCGTTCGCCGGGTTCACCGTCGCGATGGGCATGGCTGGCCTCCCTGGGAGCGGGCTTGTCTCGACCTTCGCGCCCCCGCGCGCGGGCCGCAACGTGTGATGCGCTGTTCAGCCCGAGTGCTCCGCCAGCCGGTCGAGAAACGCCGCCTGGGCCGCGACGATCAGCTCCCGGGCCCGGTCCACGGAGAGCCAGGCGACGCGGTCCAGCTCCGGGAACTCCTGCACCCGGCCGGAGCGCGGCGGCCACTCCATGGCGAAGGTGCCGGGGCTGAACCCGCTCAGGTCCGGGTCCGCCTCCACCGCCCACGCGGTCACGACCTTGCCGTTCTTCTGCGCGACCTCGCCCAGCGGTACGGCCTCCCCGTCGGGCGGCGCCAGCCCCAGCTCCTCCCGGAACTCCCGCCGGGCCGCCTCCCAGGCGGGCTCCCCGGGGTCGTACTCGCCCTTGGGCACGGTCCACGCGCCCGCGTCCTTCCGCGCCCAGAACGGGCCGCCCATGTGGCCCAGCAGCACTTCGAGCCCGGCGTCGGTGCGCCGGAACACCAGCAGTCCCGCGCTGCGCCTGGTCGTGCGCACCGTCATGGTGTGACCTCCGGGTGGGACGCCAGCAGGGCCTCCACGGTATCCGCCTCCTCGGGGCGCTTGTCCTCGCGGTAGCGGACCACGCGGGCGAAGCGCAGGGTGACGCCGGCCGGGTAGCGGGAGGAGCGCTGGAGGCCGTCGTAGGCGATCTCCACGACGAGTTCGGGACGGACCCGGACCCCCCAGCCCTCCTCGGCCACCGCCAGCCGCTGGAGCCGTTCGGTCTGCCAGGCGAGCATCGCGTCCGTCATGCCCTTGAAGGTCTTGCCGAGCATGGCGAAGCCGCCGTCCGCCGTGCGGGCGCCGAGGTGCAGGTTGGACAGCTTGCCGGTGCGCCGGCCGTGGCCCCACTCGGCGGCCAGGACGACCAGGTCGAGGGTGTGCACGGGTTTGACCTTCAGCCAGGAGGCGCCGCGCCGGCCCGCGCTGTAGGGGGCGTCCAGCGCCTTCACCATGACGCCCTCGTGGCCGCGGGCGAGGGTGTCGGCGAGGAACCGCTCCGCCTCCGGGATGTCCCCGGGCCCGTGCGCCACCGTCCGGCGCACCCGCATCGGCTCGGGCACCAGCCGGGCCAGCCGGGCGTGCCGCTCGGCGAAGGACAGGTCCAGCAGGTCCGCGCCGTCGATCGCGAGCGCGTCGAAGAAGACGGCGGAGACCGGCACCTCTCCGGCCGCCCGCGCCACGTCCGTCCGGGAACCGACCCGGCCCGCGGTCTCCTGGAAGGAGCGGGGCCGCCCGGCCGCGTCGAAGGAGATCACCTCGCCGTCCAGGATGAACCGCTCGCCGGTCAACTCCCGGGCGGCTGCGGTCACTTCGGGCAGGCGCTCGGTGATGTCGTCCAGGGTGCGGGTGTGCACCCGGACGGTGTCGCCGTCCCGGTGGACCTGGATCCGGATGCCGTCCAGCTTCTCCTCCACCGCGCAGGCGCCCAGCTTCTCCACCGCCTCGGCGACCGAGGACGCGCTGTGCGCCAGCATGGGCAGGACCGGGCGGCCGACGGTGAGCCGGAACAGGTCCAGCGCCGGCGGCCCCTCGGCGAGCAGGACCTCGGCGACCGTCTGGAGCGACCCGGCGAGCATCACCGCCCGGCGCACGTCCGCCGGGTCCGCGCCGGTCGCCCGGGCCAGCCCCTCCACGGCGACCGCGTCCAGCGCGCCCTGCCGGACCTCGCCGGTGAGCAGCCCGAGCAGAAAGCGCTGCTCCTCCTCGGTGGCCGCGCCCATCAGCTCGCCGACCAGCCGGATCCGCTCCGCCTGCGAGCCGGGGCCGGACACCTTGCCGAGCGCGCCGAGCCGGGCGTCGACCTCGGCGACGGTGAGCGTCGGTACGGCGGCCGGCGGCACCCGGTGGCCCAGCACCTTCCAGCCGACGCCGAGCCGCCCCTGCGGCAGCCGGCCGGCCAGATACGGGATGACGATCGGCACGTCGTCCGGCTGCGCCTCCCGGAAGAGGTCGGCGAGCAGAGCGGTCTTGCGCGAGCGGGACGCCGTCGCCGCGACGTCCCGGGACACCTGGGCCAACCGAGACAGAAGCATGCGTTCAGCGTGCCTCAACGCGCCGCGTGGCGCTCCGCTGCCGAGGGCGGAAACCGGCCTCCTCCGTCGATCGCCGCGCCCGCCCGGTGCCCCTGCCGCCCCCGTCGACGTCCTGCCCGGCGAAGCCGCGCGCGTCCCGCTGCCTACAGGTCGGCGCCTCCCCGTATGGGGTGCCGCTCGCGTGGGCTGCTGCTCACAGGCGGGCGCCATTCCCGGCGGGGGCGCCGCTCGTGTGGCCCGCTGTCCGCAGGCCGGGGCCTTCCCGGCGGGGTCCCCCTTGCGTGGGCCGTTGC
>NZ_JBVIJC010000012.1:0-159276 GCF_055581605.1 Streptomyces sp. NPDC031418 | reverse complement strand
GGCGGGCGCCATTCCCGGCGGGGGCGCCGCTCGTGTGGCCCGCTGTCCGCAGGCCGGGGCCTTCCCGGCGGGGTCCCCCTTGCGTGGGCCGTTGCCCGCGGGTGGGTGCCTTCCCCGGTGGGAGTGCACTTCTCGCGTGGTCCGCTGCCTACCGGTCGGCGCTTTCCCCGGGAGGGTTCCTCCTCGTGTGGCTCGCTGCCCACGGGTCGGTGCCTTCCACGGAGGGGGTCCCGCTCGCGTGGGCCACTGCCCGCAAGCCGGCGCCTCCCCGTATGGGGTGCCGCTCGTGTGGGCCGCTGTCCGCAGGCGGGTGCCTTCCCTGGAGCGGGTTCCCCGCAGGCCGGGGCCTTCCCCGGGGGCCCCTTGCGTGGCCCGCTGCCCGCAGGCGGGTGCCTTCCCCGGCTGGGTCCCCCTTGCGTGGCCCGCTGCCCGCAGGCGGAGCCTTCCCTGGAGGGGCCCGCTCGCGTGGCCCGCCGCTCACAGGCGGGTGCCTTTCCCGGAGGGGCCCGTTCGCGTGGGCCGCCACCCGCAGGTGGGCGGCTTGCCCGGAGGGGCCCGGCCAGGCGGGTGCCGGCGGCGGAGGGCCGGGGCCGGGCCATGTCCATTCGGCGTCGACCCGCTCCGCCGCGCAGCGCATCCCGGCCGCACCCCGTCGGTGCCACGACGCGCGGCCACGGCCCGGTCGTCTCCGCCGCCTCCTCGCCGGCAGGCGCCCCGCTCTGCGGTATTGACAAACACCTTTGCCAAAACTGCAATACCGGCATGAGCACTGACGAGGTTCTGGCCGAGGTGGGGCCGCGGCTGCGCCGTATCCGCAAGGAGCGGGAGGTGACGCTGGCCGCCCTGTCGGAGGCGACGGGGATCTCCGTGAGCACCCTGTCCCGGCTGGAGTCCGGTCTGCGCAGGCCCAGCCTGGAGCTGCTGCTGCCCATCGCCCAGGCCCACCAGGTGCCGCTGGACGAGCTGGTCGGGGCGCCGCCGGCCGGGGATCCGCGGGTGCGGGCCAAGCCGATCGTGCGCGGCGGGCGCACCCACTGGCCGCTGACCCGCCAGCCCGGCGGCCTCCAGGCCTTCAAGGTGCTCGAACCGCAGCGCAAGCAGGAACCGGACCCGCGCACCCACGAGGGGTACGAGTGGCTGTATGTGCTCTCGGGCCGGCTTCGGCTGGTCCTCGGCGAGCACGACGTGGTGCTGACGGCGGGGGAGGCGGCCGAGTTCGACACCCGGGTGCCGCACTGGTTCGGGTCGACGGGGGAGGGGCCGGTGGAGTTCCTCAGCCTGTTCGGTCCGCAGGGGGAACGGATGCACGTCCGGGCGCGGCCGTCCCGTTCGTGAGCGCACCGGTCTCTTCCCGGCCGACTGTTCCCTGATCAGCAAGCGACCGCTTAGTATGCGGTTGGACCCGGTCGGACGAAGCAGTCGTGGAGGCCCCGCATGCAGGCATGGCAAGTGCACGAGAACGGCGAGCCGAGCGAGGTGATGCGCCTGCTGGAGGTGGAGCCGCCCACCCCCGGCGACGGCCAGGTGCTGCTCCGGGTGCGGGCCGCCAACGTCAACTTCCCGGACGCGCTGCTGTGCCGGGGCCAGTACCAGGTGCGCCCGCCGCTGCCGTTCACGCCCGGCGTGGAGATCTGCGGCGAGACCGCGGACGGCCGCCGGGTGATCGCCAACCCCGTGCTGCCGCACGGCGGCTTCGCCGAGTACACCCTCGCCGACGCCCGCGCCCTGCTGCCCGCCCCCGAGGCGCTGGACGACGCCGAGGCCGCGGCCCTGCACATCGGCTACCAGACCGGCTGGTTCGGCCTGCACCGCCGCGCCCGTCTGGAGGCCGGCGAGACCCTGCTCGTGCACGCCGCCGCCGGAGGCGTCGGCAGCGCCGCCGTCCAGCTCGGCAAGGCCGCCGGCGCCACCGTGATCGGTGTGGTCGGCGGCGCGGACAAGGCCGCCGTCGCCCGCGAGCTGGGCTGCGACGTGGTGGTCGACCGGCGCGCCGAGGACGTCGTCGCGGCGGTCAAGGAGGCCACCGGCGGCCGCGGCGCCGATGTGATCTACGACCCCGTGGGCGGTGCGGCCTACGCCCAGTCCGCCAAGGTGGTCGCCTTCGAGGGCCGGATCGTCGTCGTCGGCTTCGCCTCCGGCACCATCCCCAGCCCGGCGCTCAACCACGCCCTGGTGAAGAACTACTCGATCCTCGGCCTCCACTGGGGCCTGTACAACACCAAGAACCCCAAGCTGGTCCAGCGCTGCCACGAGGAACTGACCGAACTGGCCGCCCGTGGCGCGATCCGGCCGCTGGTGAGCGAGCGGGTGCCGCTCGCCGGCACGGCCGACGCCGTGCAGCGCGTCGCCGACGGGGTGACCACCGGCCGGGTGGCCGTGGTCCTGGACAAGGGAGCCGCCGCATGACCGACGCCACCGAACTCCGGCGCCGTACGGCCGAGTTGCTGGCCGCGTATCCGCCCGCCGCGACCGACCGGCTGGACTTCCTGCGGGCCCGCTTCGACGCCGGACTCGCCTGGGTGCACTACCCCGAGGGCCTCGGCGGCCTCGGTGTCCCGCGCTCGCTCCAGGCGGTCGTGGACGCCGAGCTGGAGGCCGCGGGCGCCCCGGACAACGACCCGCGGCGCATCGGCATCGGCCTGGGCATGGCCGCGCCGACCGTCCTCAAATACGGCACCGAGGAGCAGAAGCAGCGCTTTCTGCGGCCGCTGTGGACCGGGGAGGAGGTCTGGTGCCAGCTGTTCAGCGAGCCCGGCGCCGGTTCCGACCTGGCCGCGCTCGGCACCCGGGCCGTCCGCGAGGGCGACACCTGGGTGGTCAACGGGCAGAAGGTGTGGACCTCCAGCGCCCACACCGCCCGCTGGGCCATCCTCATCGCCCGCACCGACCCGGACGTGCCGAAGCACGCGGGCATCACCTACTTCGTCTGCGACATGACCGACCCCGGTGTCGAGGTCCGGCCGCTGCGCCAGATCACCGGCGAGGCCGAGTTCAACGAGGTCTTCCTCACCGACGTCCGCATCCCCGACTCCCACCGGCTCGGCGAGATCGGCGACGGCTGGCGGGTCGCCCAGACCACGCTGATGAACGAGCGGGTCTCCATCGGCGGCATGGCCCTGCCGCGCGAGGGCGGGATGATCGGCCCGGTCGCGAAGACCTGGCGCGAACGCCCCGAACTGCGCACCCACGAACTGCACCAGCGGCTGTTGAAGCTCTGGGCCGAGGCCGAGGTGTCCCGTCTCACCGCCGAACGCCTGCGCCAGCAGCTCGTCGCCGGACAGCCGGGCTACGAGGGCTCCGGCATGAAGCTCGCCTTCGCCCGCCTCAACCAGGAGATCAGCGGCCTGGAGGTCGAACTCCGCGGCGCCGAGGGCCTGTTGTACGACGACTGGACCATGCGCCGCCCGGAGATGGTCGACTTCACCGGCCGGGACGCCGGATACCGCTATCTGCGCGCCAAGGGCAACAGCATCGAGGGCGGGACCAGCGAGGTCCTGCTGAACATCGTCGCCGAGCGGGTGCTCGGACTGCCCGCCGAGCCGCGCACCGACAAGGACGTCGCCTGGAAGGACCTCGCCCGATGACCGACCTGCTGTACTCGGAGGAGGAAGAGGCGCTGCGGGCCGCCGTACGCGACCTGCTCGTCGACCACTGCGACGCCCCCGGGGTCATCGCGCGCACCGAGTCCGACGCGCCGCACGACCTCGCCGCCTGGAAGGCGCTCGCCGACGGCATGGGCCTCGCGGGCCTGCTGGTGCCGGAGGCCCTGGGCGGCCAGGGCGCCACCCACCGCGAAGTCGCCGTCGTCCTGGAGGAGCTGGGGCGCGCGGTGGCACCCGTGCCGTATCTCTCCAGCGCGGTCGTGGCCACCGAGGCGCTGCTGGCCTGCGGCGACGAGGAGCTGCTCGGACAGCTGGCCGGCGGCCGGACCATCGGCGTCCTCGCGGTCGGCCTGCACACGGCGCCGGGTGCGCCCTTCCCGGTGGTACGACGGGAGGGCGACGCCCTGCACGGCGAGCTGACCGGGGTCGCGGACGCCGCCGTCGCCGACGTCCTGCTCGTCCCGGCCGACGACGGCGGGCTGTACGCCGTGACCGCCGACGCCGTGACGGTCACCCCGCAGGTCTCCCTGGACCTGACCCGGCCGCTGGCGTCGGTGCGGCTGGACGGCGCCCCGGGCCGCCGGGTCGGCGACGCCGAACCCGCCGTACGCCGGGCCCTCGGTGCCGCCGCCGGTCTGCTCGCCTCCGAGCAACTGGGCGTCGCCGACTGGGCGTTGACCGAGACGGTCCGCTATCTGAAGGAGCGCAAGCAGTTCAACCGGCCGGTCGGCGGCTTCCAGGCGCTCAAGCACCGGCTCGCACAGCTGTGGCTGGAGGTGGTCAACCTCCGGGCCGCCGCCCGCGCCGCCGCGGACGCCCTCGCCACCGGTACCGAGACCGACCTCCACGTGGCCCTCGCCCAGGCCTACGCCGCCCCCGTCGCCGTCCACGCCACGGAGGAGGCGCTCCAGCTGCACGGCGGGATCGGCATGACCTGGGAGCACCCGGTCCACCTCTATCTGAAGCGGGCCAAGGCCGACTCGATCGCCTACGGGACGGCCGGGGCGCACCGCGAGGCACTGGCCGGGCTGGTCGACCTCCAGGCCCCCTGACCCGCCGCACCGCGACCGAGGCCCGCCCCACCCGGGGCGGGCCTTTCCGGTACGCGGGCGAGACTTCACACGAACGGAGGACACGTCAGCTGCCCGGACGAACCCTCCGCTACGCCACACTTGCGGCCGAACGCCGCGAAACGCGCGTGGCGGAGGAGGTTCGCGATGGCCATTTCCATCTCTGTGGTGCTGCTGCTCCTGATCCTTGCCGTGATCTTCATGCGCAACGGCGCGCTGAAGGTCTCCCACGCCGTGGTCTGCATGCTGCTCGGCTTCTTCCTGGCCGGCACCAGCATGGCGCCCACCATCAGCAGCGGGCTCACCACCACGGCCGACCTGGTGAGCAGTCTGCGGCCCTGAGTCAGGGCCTCTCTTTCGGATCTTGCCGGCGTCGAAAGACAGGCCCTACGGCAGCGAGAAGACGCCGATGCCGTTGGCGACGGCGCGCTCGGCGCCACCGCTCGGGTGGTTGCGGACCGTCACCGCGCTCGCGTCCGCATCCCGGGTGACCAGCTCCGAGGAGCCGCCGCCGTCCAGGTTGAACGCGTCGGTCGCACCCAGCGACCGCATGGTGTCCGCCTCCTCCGCGACCGTCATCCCGGTCCGGTAGGCGGCGGCCCCGTCCAGCACCAGGAGCAGCAGCTGCTGTCCGCCGTCCTTGAAGCCCACGACCGTGCGCACCGCCGTGGTGGTGTCGTCCAGCCCGGTCAGCGGCGCGCCGTCCCGCAGCACCGGGAAGCCGCCGATCGCGAAGGCGTACGGCGTCCCGGACGCCGCCACCAGGGTGTGGCTGACGCTCACCGCGTCGCCGACGGACAGCTTCCGCAGCTGCCGCGCACCCTCCTCGCGGCCCACCAGCACCGTGCTGTCCGCGGCGATCGGGCCGCTGCCCGGGGCGTCGGCGGCGGAGACCACCCGGCCGTCGGTGACCGTCACCTCGTAGGTGTCGGTGCTGCACGGCGCCGCCCGTTCGGTGTCGGTGCCGCAGACGGCGCGCTCCCGGGAGGTGCTGCCCCACAGGTGGGTGAAGGCGCCGACGGAGTTCTCGGGGAGCGCGTACTGGTTGAGGCCCTCCAGCGCCAGCCGGCCCTCCGGGGTGTCGACGGAGCCGGACAGCGAGAGCCGGTCCAGGTGGGCCCGCCGGTCGGTGCCGACGCCGAGGACGTCCTGGGTGCTCGTCCCCGGGGGCAGTGCGGGACCGAACCGCTGGCCCTTCGGCACCGCCGCCTTGAGCACCGTACCGTCCGCGACGGCCGGGCCGACGCTCGCGCCGGTGGCCTCGACGCCGGGGTGCTGGGACTCGGTGATGTTGAAGAAGTCCCCGTTGACCCCGGCGACCGCCCCGGCCGAGTCCGCCATCCGGGAGACCGTGGCCCGGGCCGCCACCGCGCCCGGGTGCAGCAGGTCGACCCGGACATGGGGATTGGCCAGGTCGACCGTGAGCAGATGGGCGTGCGCCGTACCGGCGGCCGCGTCGACGTCGAACTGCCGGTAGGTGACCCCCGGCGCGATCCGCCGGCCGGCCGGCACGGCACCGGCCGGTGCCGCCTCCGCCACGGCCGCACCGGCCAGCACTCCGAACGCCGTGACCACCGTGAGAACCGCTCTGCCCGCTGCCGAACGCCTGCGACGTCTCGTCACCGTGCCCCCTGATGTCTCGTCAACTGCCCGTGGAATCCCTCTGTTCAGGGGCAGTGCACCAGACCTCTGCGGCTCGCGGGCGGACTAAGCCTCGACGACGCGAGAACGGGTGAGAAAACGCACCCCCTCGGGTGCCTCCAGCGAGAAACCGCTGCCTCTTCCTGGTACGACGTCCACGATCAGCCGGGTGTGGCGCCACACCTCGTACTGACTCCGGGACATCCAGAAGGTCACGGGTTCCGCCACCCCCTCCACCGCCAGCTCGGCCAGCAGCACGTCCGAGCCGCCGGTGCGGAACTCGCCGTCCGGGTAGCACATGGGTGCGCTGCCGTCGCAGCAGCCGCCGGACTGGTGGAACATCAGGGGGCCGTGCTCGGCGCGCAGCCGGCGCACCAGCTCCGCCGCCTGCGGGGTGAGTTCGACGCGGGGGACTTCCTCTTCCATGTCACCGTCCCTGGGAGGCGGAGCGCCGGATCCGGTCCAGTCTCGGGGAACGTCAGCGGCCCGTCCAGAAGGCGTCGTCGGCCGAACGGCCGGGTGGTACCCGCCGGGCGCGGCGCTCAGCCGGAGGTGTCGCGCCGCTGCCGGCCGGCGCGGCGGGCCTCGACCAGCAGCGGCAGCAGCGACAGGACGACGACCACCGCGACCAGCGGCAGCAGATAGTCGTCGACGTGCGGCACCGACGCGCCCAGCGTGTATCCGGCCAGCACCAGCAGCTGCGACCAGAGCACCCCGCCCACGGCCTGCCACAGGGTGAACGGGCGCAGGGGCACCTCGAGCACCCCCGCCACCGGGTGCAGGACGGTCCGCAGCAGGGGCACGAACCGGCCGAGCACGAGCGCCTTGCCGTAGCCGTACCGGGACAGCAGCTGCTCGGCCCGGACCGTCGCCGCCTTCGCCCGGCGGCTGGAGGTGCGGGCCAGCAGCGCCCGGCCGCCGTGCCGCCCGATCAGATAGCCGACCTGCCCTCCGGCCACGGCGCCGACGGCCGCGCACAGCAGCACCTGCCACAGCGACAGCCGCGGCGGCTGGTCACCGCTGCCCGCGCACAGCACCCCGGCCGGGAAGAGCAGGGTGTCGCCGGGCAGGAGGAACCCGACGACCAGCAGACCGGACTCGGCGAAGGTCACCACCAGGACGCCCAGCGCGCCGAAGGCGGCCAGCACCGAGGCGCTGTTCATCGGGTTGACGGCGATCACCGGCCGGGCCTCCAGGCTCATCTGGCAGAGCTGTCCGCTCCAGCATCACCCGCCACCGGGCGAACCGCCTGCCCCGGCCGGCCCGGGCCCGCGGCTTTGGCCGAGCGGCGGATCAACACGGCAGCTCGAGCGTCACCGCTGCCCCGCCCGCCGCGTTCTCGGCGTGTGCGGTGCCGCCGTGCGCCGCGGCCACCGCGCTCACGAAGGACAGCCCGAGACCGGAGCCCTCACCGGCCCGGCTGGCCTCGGCACGGGCGAACCGCTCGAACGCGCGCGGCAGGAAGTCGGGCGGAAAGCCCGGCCCCTCGTCCGTGACCGACACCCGCAGCCGGTTCTCGCGGACGGCAGCCGTGAGCCGTACGGCGCCCTCGCCGTGCCGCAGCGCGTTGTCGACGAGATTGCCGAGGGCGGGCACCAGCCACCGCGCGTCCACCTCCACGGTGGTGTCCTGCACCGTCGTGGCCAGCTCCCGCCCGGCCCGTTCGGCGGTGCGCAGATGCGGCGCCACGGCGGTGCCGAGGAGGTCGGCGAGGGCCACGGGCGCCCGCGTGACACGGTCGGTGCCGCCGAGTTCCTCCAGGTCCAGCAGGGCGTTGGAGAGATCGATCAGACGCTGCACTTCCGCGTCCACCGAGCGCAGGGTCTCGGTGAGCTCCGCGGCCGAGCGGGGGCGGTGCAGCGCGACGTCGACCTCGGCCCGCAGCAGGGACAGCGGGGTGCGCAGCTCGTGGCTGGCGTCCGCGATGAACCGGTGCTCGCGCGCGGCGGCGGCCTCCAGCCGGTCGAGCATGCGGTTGAGGGTGTGGCCGAGCCGGGTGATCTCGTCGTCGCGGTCGGCGGGCACGTCCAGCCGCAGCTTCTGTGCGCCGTCGGCGAGGGTGGCCGCCGCGGTGCGGTACCGCTCGACGGGGCGCAGGGCGGCGCGCGCGGTGCGGTAGCCGACGTAGGAGGCGGCGATCAGGGTGAGCCCGGAGGCGAGGGCGAGCTGGGCGAGGAGCTCGCGCAGGGCCTCGTCACGATGCCCGCGGCGGACGGCGGCGACGACCACGCGGGGTGCGCCCCGGGCAGGGACCCGCTCGGCCAGCAGCCGCAGGGTGTCCGGGGCCATCGGCAGCAGGGAGCCGACATCGCGCCGTACCGTCCTGCCCCCGGCGGCGGAGGCGAGTTCGGCGGGGGTGAGCAGGGCGCGGCGGTGCACGGCGGGACTCGCGCCGAGCACCCGGCCGCGGAGGTCGAGGACCTGGTAGAGGCTGCCGCTCGGGCCCGGTGGCGGTGCGGTGCCGGTGCGCACGGCCCCGTCGAGGCTGTGCTGGTAGGTGACCAGGTCGTCGTGCAGCTGCCGGTCCAGGGCGCTCTCCACCCGCCAGTAGACCAGCCAGGCCGCCGCGGCCAGCACGAGGGACATGGTCACGGCGACGGCCAGCACCAGGCGGGTGACGACGGGCAGCCGCCCGAACCAGGCGCGCAGCCGTCCGGGCAGCGTCACGCGGCGGTCTCCAGCCGGTAGCCGCGTCCGCGCAGGGTGGTGATGGTCGTACGGCCGAAGGCGCGGTCGGCCTTCGCGCGCACCTTGGAGACATGGACGTCGATGGCGTTGCTGCGCAGATCCGTCTCGCCGTCCCAGACCTCCTCCAGCAGCTGGAGCCGGGTCACCACCCGGCCGGCGTTCTCCATCAGCACCCGCAGTACGGCGAACTCCCGCCGGGACAGCTCCAGTTCGCTTCCCGCCCGCCAGGCCCGCTGCTGCTCGGGGTCGAGCAGGAGGTCGCCCACCCGGAGCCGGCCGGAGGAGTCGGGGCGGCGCCGGGATATCGCCCGCAGCCGGGCCAGCAGCTCCTCCATGGCGAACGGCTTGACGAGATAGTCGTCGGCACCCGCGTCCAGACCGGCCACCCGCTCGCTGATCGCGCCGCGCGCGGTGAGCAGCACGACCGGCACATCGATGCCCTCGCCGCGCAGCGTCCGGCACACCTCCACCCCGTCCGTCCCCGGCAGCATCACGTCCAGGACGATCCCGTCCAGGCGCGGATCGCGGGCGGCGGCCAGACCGGAGGGGCCGTCGTAGCGGCCCTCGGCGGTGTGTCCGGACTCGGTGAGGTAGCGGACGACGAGGTCCGTGAGGCGGGTCTCGTCATCGACGACCAGGTAGTGCATGCCGGTCAGGCTAACCGCCCGCCGGGGCCGTCCCGGAGCCGGGAAAGCCTTCATGGTCTGTTCATGTGACATCCCTACCTTCCTTCATGTCGCGGTGCACCGCGGACCGCGACCGGTCCGCCGTCCGACGTGCCCGGACGGAAGGGACAGCCATGCACGCACTGGTGCTCGCCGCCAAGGGCATCACCCGCCACCTCACCGCCCTCGACCTCAGCACCCGCGGCGGGCTCGACGTCATCGCCCTGCTGCTCCTGGTGGGCTGGCTCTACCGGCGCCGTCCCACCGCACCGGCGATGCCGCTGGTGCTGGTGACCCTGAACATCGGCCTGTTCGCGGCGATGAGCGCGATCGGCGCCGGCAAGTTCCCGGCCGGGGTCGGCTTCGGCCTGTTCGGCATCCTCTCCCTGGTCCGGCTGCGCAGCGCCGCCTTCACCCTGCGCGATGTCGCCTACACCTTCGTGACCCTGGTCATCGGCCTGTGCACCGGGCTGCCGCAGCGCGCCGGCTGGCTCGTCATCGCCCTGGACGTGGTGGTGCTGCTCGCCGTGCTGCTGGTGGACGACCCCCGTGCCTACCCGCCGCCCACCCGCACCGTGAAGCTGACCCTGGACCGGGTGTACGACGACCCGTCCCTGATCACCGAGGACGTCGCCCTGCGCTACGGCCGGGCTCCGCTGTCGGTGGCGGTCGAGGAGGTCGACTACGTCCGCGAGACCACCCGGGTGTCCGCCCGCTACCCCCTCGCCCCGGACGAACCCGCCGCCGTACGGGACGAGGCAGAGCCCCTCGAGCAGGTGACCGCCGTATGACGTCCGCGGGCCCCCTCGCGTCCGCTCTCGGTCTGTCCGGACTGCGCGGTGCGACGCTCGCCGAGGTGGACGCGGCCGCCGCGCTCCAGCACCGCACCGACCGCAAGTACCTGCTGCCGCTGGACCGCGCCCGCCTCCTCGTGGACCGGCTCGCCGCCAGCCACCATGTCCTGGACCTGGCCGGCCGCCGTACGACGAGCTATCTCTCCGCCTACTTCGACACGGCGGAACTCGGCGCCTGGCGCGCCCACGTCCAGCGGCGCCGCCGGCGCTGGAAGGTACGCACCCGGCTGTACGCGGAGGACGGGCTGTGCCGGGTGGAGGTGAAGACGAAGGACGGCCGGGGCGCCACCGTCAAACACGCGCTGAAGGTACCGGCTCACGCCTACGGCCGCCTCGACGCCGCCGCGGCGCGGTTCGTCGACGACGTGCTCCGGCAGGCCGACATCCCGGTCACCGCCTCGCTGCTGACCCCGGCGGCCGAGGTCAGGTACGTGCGGGCCGCCCTCGCCGACCTGGACCGGGGCAGCCGGGTCACGCTGGACGGCCTGCTCACCGGGCATCGCGGCGACCGCACCGCCGCCCTCGCCCCGGGACGGATCCTCGTGGAGACCAAGGGCGGCGCCCGGCCCGCCCCCGCCGACCGCCTGCTGCTGAGCCTCGGCGCCCGGCCGGTCTCGCTGAGCAAGTACATCGTCCTCCAGTCCCTGCTCACCCCCGGGCTGCCCGACAACGACGTACGCCGCCTCGCGCGCACCCACTTCACCGCCGCGGCCCACCCCGCACCGCTTCCGGAAAGGACCCTCTCCCGATGAACATCCTGCGCCGCGTCCAATGGCAGTACGCGGTCATCGCGCTGCTCGCCGTGGCGGTCGCCGCCTTCGGGCTGCTGCGGCCTCGCCTGCTGCCCACGGCCGTCACCGGGAAGCAGAAGCTCTCGGCGACCGCCCGCATCCGGCAGAACCCGCCCCCGCCGCTCTTCACCGACGCCGACATCGCACCGATCGGCCGGCAGGCCGACGCCCAGCGCCGGCGGGCCGACGCACTCTTCGCCCGGTGGAAGAAGGCGCACGGCACCGCCCGCGACGACAAGGCGTTCGCCGCCTGGGCCGCCCGGCAGATCCCCGCGCCGCCCTCGGCGAAGGAGCGCACCGCCGAACTCGGCCAGGTCCAGGCCCTCGCCCGCAAGCGCACGGCCGCCGGGAAGAAGGCGGCAACCTGGCTGGAAATCAACGGTAAGAAGGACATCTGGAAGCTGTACCAGCACGACCAGCGGGAACTCCTCCCCGCGGCGCAGGGCACGGCGGAGAAGGCCGGGCTCAAGGCGGCCCTCAAGCTCGCCAAGACCGTCAGCGACCAGCTGGCCGCCCGTGACCGGCAGCCCGCGCCCTTCGTCCTCGACCCCGCCCTGCGCCCGGACAAGCACATCAAGCCCGGCGCCAGGGGCCCCTACTCCTACCCCTCCCGGCACGCGACCCGGGCCGCCGCCGCCGTCACCTTCCTCGGCGGTCTGTCCCCGCACCGCGCCGCGGACTACCGGTGGATGCAGGACGAGGTCCTCTACTCCCGCCTCTACATGGCCGGGCACGTCTCCAGCGACCTCACCGCCGGAACCCTGCTCGGCGATCTGATCGGCGACTACGAGCTGGCCGTCGGCGGCCACTGACCGCGCCCGGCCCGCCCCGCCGGCGACGGGGGACGGGCCGGACGCGGGCGGTCAGTTCACCTGCAGGGTGAGGGCCGCGGTGTGCAGTCGTCCCCCGGTCCGGAACTGGAGGAAGAGCCGCCAGTCGCCGGAGCGGGCGAACTCGGCGTGGAAGGCCAGGGAGGGCCCGCCGTGGTCGCCGCTCACCTCGGTCTCCGGGTGGAGGTGGGCGAAGGCGAGGTCGCCCTGGTGGAAGGCGGTCAGATGGGCGTAGGTGTCCAGGTAGGGCTGGAGATCGGTGACCGGCCGGCCGTCCTTGGTGACGGTGGCGGTCAGCTGGTGGGCCATGCCGGCCATCGGCTCGCCCTTCAGCGTCACGGTGTACCCGTCGACGGTGGTGGTGCCGGTCGCCTTGGGCAGCGGCGCCGCCGTCGCCGTGCCGGAGACCCGCACGGTGCGGCTGAGCACGAGGACCTTGCCCTTGCCGGGACCGCTGCCGGGGGTGAAGGAGGCGTACATCCGCCAGTTGCCCGGCCGCAGCGCGGCGGGGGTCGCGGTCCAGGTGCCGTCCGCGGCCATGACGGGGTGCAGATGCTGGAAGCCGGTGAGGTCGGAGCGGATCGCGTAGAAGTGCATCCGCTTGGTCTGGTCGACGGCGAAATCGGTGACCGGCCGGCCGTCCGGGCCGGTGATGGTGAAGCGGTAACCGGCCGCCTTGCCGGCGGGGAGGCCGGTGGCCGTGGCGGTCATCCGGTAGCCGTCCTGGGCGGCGGCCAGGCCGTTTCCGGCGGATCCGGAGTCCATGCCGGGCATCGACGCCATGTCGTGGCCGGACGCCGAGGGCGACGGTGTGCTGCTGTGGTCCATGCCGGCCATGGCGGAACCGTGACCCGAGTCGTGGCTCGAGTCGGAGCCGCAGGCGGCCAGGGTCAGGGCGAGGGCCGCGGTGGCGGCGGCCGACATGAGGGCGCGGCGGGTCGTCCGCAGACGCTGGGACATGAAGGTGTCTTTCCAGGTGGGCGCCGTGAACGGGCGCGGAGTGACAGGAGACCGGGGCCGGACCGCGGCATCGCGCCGGGGCCCGGGGGTCGTGTCACGTCCGCGCGACGCACACCTGGAGCAGAAGGCCGCGTCCGCCGGCCGGTGGTCCCCGGCGGCGGGCGTCGCCGTACGACCGCCGGACCCATGGCAACAGGGCGGCGGCCGGAAGCAGGACGGCCACCGCGGACAGCGGCGGCAGGGGGACCGCCGGGCGCGGTGTGGTGGCCAGGCACAGCGCGCCGCGCATGGAGTGGCCCGCGCTCGGGGTGGCCCGGTCGCCCGGGGGTGTCATCGCGGTGTGGGCGGCGGGGTGCGCGGCCGTCATGACGGCCGTGTCCGGCATGGTCCCGTGGCAGCCGCCGGCGGCCGCGGCCGGGGCGCCGTGCATCAGGAACAGCCCGAGCAGCGCCGCGATCAGCACGGCGGGCCGCACCACCCGGCGGTGGCGGGCCCCGGCCGTGCGCCGGGCGGGCTGCGTGACGATCACGGCTCTTACTGTACGGGGTGCGCCGGTGAAACAGCCGGGCGGTGGCTCCGGCCGGACTATTCCGGCCGGGAGTCGTCGTCGGGCGGCAGCCGCAGCGCCTCGGTGATCTTCGGGTGCTCCAGCGCGTCGCCGAGCGGATCGGCCGGCGGCACCCTGTCCGGGTGGCGCAGGCCCAGCTCCCGCCGGATCTCGGCCAGATGCCGGATCCGGGCCAGATAGTCGGCGAGCAGCACATCGGCCCGTGCCGCCGCCGCCTTCGGGTCGTCCGGCAGCAGGGCACGGATCAGCGCCTGGTACTCCTCGGGCGCCTCGAGGGGGGTGCGATGGCGGGGCAGCTTCCTGATGACGGTGTACGGGTCCAGCTCGTCGAAGACCCAGTACCCGGTGTCCTGCTGCTCGGCCCAGATGACGGAGTCCCGCTCGGTGGAGAGGGTGAGCTGGTGCCGCGGGCCCGCGAGCCGGCTCAGCGCGGGCAGCGGTACGGCCCCCGGCCCGGCCAGCGCCGCCGCCTCCTGCGGGGTGGGCACGGAGAACTGCGCCTCCGCGGTGGGGTGGTGCGGGTCCACGACGGCTTCCCGGGCCGGGGTGCGCCGTCTGTCGAGCGCGGGCCGGCAGTCGTGCAGGTGCGTCCCCTCGTGCTTGATCCAGGTGATCACGACCAGCCGGGAGTTGGGCAGTCCCGCGGGATACAGGACGTTGCTCACCACATGGATGGTCGCGTAGTCGTGGCGCGGCAGGGCCTGGAGGAAGTGGCGGCCCTCACCGCTTCTGCGGACCTCGGAGCTGGCGTGCCAGAGCCGTTCGCAGTCCGGGTCCTGGAGGATGTAGGTGAGCAGGTCCTGGAGCTCGGTGTTGTGCGGGTGCTCGGCGAGGGCGAAGCGGAGCTGCTCCAGGTAGATCGCTGCGTGGTGCTCCCAGTTGATGAGCTGCCGGCGGGCCTCCTTGCTGCGCAGCGCCCAGCGCATGAGGTTGGCCCCGGGCTCGCGCACCCACGGGTACCACTCGGCCATGGCGGTGTTGTAGCCGATGATGTCCCAGCTGAGGTCGCTGATGTACGCCGGGTTGGGCATCTGCTGGTCGAGCAGCAGCTCCATCAGGCTCGCCGCCTCCGCGCTCAGCGCCGGCAGCGGTGTGGTGACCGCACCCCCGAGGGCGTACAGATGAAGGGTGGCCTCCTGGTCGGGGCCGAGCATCAGTTCCTTGGTGAGCGCGTCGAGGATGGACCGCTCCAGGCGGGGGGTCGCGCCGCCCTCCAGGTCGATGTACCACCGCACGCTGCGGCCGATCGCCTGCGCCACCTCTTTCTGGGTGAGCGGACGGTCGAGGCCCCGTTTCTGGCCGGCCGCGGCGCGCCATGCCCGAAGTAACCCCGCCAGACCCATGAGTTCAAGGGACGTGAGCGCCTTTTTCCCGTCACTCGAGGATTCGTGGGGTATCGGTGCGGACTTGGGCATGCTCCTGTCCTCCGTAGTAGGAACGGACCCCGATCGGCGGGAGGGGGTAGGGGCTCGGCAACCGTCTCCGCAAGCCGATTCGCCGTTTTGACAGCACATCAGCAGGTGGAGCAAGACAAGAGGTTGAAGCATACATTCGAAGAGTTCGAGCTGTAAAAAATTGCATCCCGGGTGGATCTACAAGAACCCTCTCCTTCCGCCCCGCGGTGCGCATGTTTTCGGCCAGGGGTAACGCCCGCACGGCTACGGGCCGGTGTCGTGGGACACCGGCCCGTAGGGTCCGTCGGCAAGCCGCCCGCGGCGGTCAGAGCTGCGGCAGCGCACCGCCGTCGATGACATAGCCGGCACCGGTGATCCGCCGGGCCCGGTCCGAGGCGAGGAACGCCACCAGGTCGGCCACGTCCGAGGGCTCGGTGATGCCCGGCATCGGGGAACCCTCCGACTGGACCATCATCTGGACGACCGCGTCGCTGTCCTGCCCGGTGGCGCCCATGATGTGCTCCGCGACCAGATCCATGGCGGGCGTCCTGACCAGGCCGGGCAGGATGCTGTTGACCCGGATGCCGTGCGGTGCGACCTCGGTGGCCAGTCCCTTCGCGTAGTTGACCAGCGCGGCCTTCGCCGCACCGTAGTGCAGCAGGGGCCCGGCCGGGCGGCGGGCGACGGTCGAGGCCATCTCGATGATCACCCCGCTGCCCTGCTCGACCATCGACGGCAGCACGGCCCGGTCCAGCCGGACCGCGGCGAGGTAGTTCGTGTTCAGCGCGTCGACCCACTCCTCGTCGGAGATCGAGGCGTACCCGCCGAGTTGCGGCATTCCGCCGCTGCTCGCCCCGCCCGCGTTGTTGACCAGGATGTCGATGCCGCCGAGCAGCTCGAAGGCGGATTCGGCCAGCTGCCGCACGCCCTCCGGGGTGCTCACGTCGGCGGTCACCAGCGTCACCGAGTCCGGCAGACCCGGCGCCTCCTTGCGTGCCGAGGTCACCACGGTCACCCCCTCCTCGGCCAGCCGCTGCACAATCGCCAGGCCGATTCCGCGGGTACCGCCCGTGACGAGTGCGCGCTTGCCCGGCAGACCTGCCGACGCATTGCTCCCCTGAGCCATGATGAACGTGCTCCTGTCTTCCGTCTTCGCCGTGTTCTCTTACGGGTTGTACTGTTTCCGGGCTTTTCCGCCGGGCGCGGCCGCCGAATGCGCCGCGCCCGGCGCGGGGCACAGCGCTATTCCCCGGATTTCCGCTCCGCCTGCCGGGCCGCGGCGATATCCGCGATGTTCTTGTTTCCCTCGGCCCAGAGAACCGTCATCGCCAACTCGTCGATCTTCCAGCGGTCCGCGGACCGGACGAGGTGGAAACGGTAGGTTCCGCCGACCCGCCACAGCGGGGAACCCATGAGGTTGTCCAGCCGGTGCGTGGCCTGGAAGGAGGCGGTGCATTCCGCGGTGTCGCCCTTCAGCGTCACCAGGTGGTTGGTCATCAGGTGCTGGGAGGCGTCGTAACCGCCGAGCACGGCGATCCAGGAACCGACCAGCTCCTTGGCGCTCACCGTGCTCGGTTCTCCGCCGAGCAGACTGGTGTAGTCCAGCAGCACCTTGTCCGTGAACAGGTCGGTGACCTCGTCCCATTCGTGCCGGTCGGTGTGCCAGCCCATGCGATCACAGGTCTCGATGATCGCGTAACGGTCGTCCATGCGTGCTTCCTTACGGGGAGTGTGCGGCCGGGCGGGGCGTCGCCTACCAGGTGACGGGGAGGTCGTGCAGACCCTCCAGCGTCATGCCGACCTTCATGCGGACCTGGTCCACCGGGACGGCCAGCCGCAGCGTCGGGATCCGGTCGAAGAGGGTGCCGAAGAGGATCTCCAGCTCGGCCCGGGCCAGGTTCTCGCCCAGGCAGCGGTGCGGGCCGTGCCCGAACGCCAGGTGGCCCTGGGTCGAGCGGCGGATGTCGAAGGTGTCGGGGTTCTCGAAGAACGCGGGGTCGCGGTTGGCGGCGGCGGTCGAGAGGATGACGCCGTCCCCCTCCTTGATCTGCTGCCCGGCCACCTCCACATCCCGGGTGGCCACCCGCAGCGTGGTCAGGTCCGCGATGGACAGGAAGCGCATCAGCTCCTCCACCGCGCCGGGCAGCAGGCTGGGGTCCTTGCGCAGCAGCGCCAGCTGATCGGGGTGCTCCAGCAGCGTGAGGGTGCCCAGACCGATCATGCTGGTGGTCGTCTCCTGGCCGCCGATCAGCAGGGCGACCATGAGCTTGGACACCTCGATCTCGGTCAGCTCGCCGGTGTGCAGCCGCTCGGTGATCAGCGTGCTGAGCAGGTCGTCGCCGAGGTGGTCCTGCTTGGCCTGCACCACCTGCACCAGGTAGTCGAGCAGCTCCCGGCCGGCCAGCACCGCCTTCTCCAGGTCGGGGGCCTGCAT
Source organism: Streptomyces sp. NPDC031418 (assembly GCF_055581605.1). NCBI lineage: Bacteria > Bacillati > Actinomycetota > Actinomycetes > Kitasatosporales > Streptomycetaceae > Streptomyces > Streptomyces sp. NPDC031418. The sequence continues at coordinate 141,779 of NZ_JBVIJC010000012.1, read as the reverse complement.
GATGCCCTGGGCGTGCACCTCGAACAGCTCGTGCTCCTCGTAGGAGATGCCGAGCAGCCGGCAGATCACCCGCGACGGCAGCGGCCTGCCCAGCACCGCGACCAGGTCGACCGGGCCGCCGCGCCGCAGCAGCTCGTCGATCAGCTCGTCGGCGACCTCCTGGATCATCGGCCGCATCTTCTCCACCTGCTTGGCGGTGAAGCGCGGCAGCAGCATCTTCCGGCGCGCCTTGTGCGCCTCGCCGTCCAGGCCGAACAGCTCCTGGGTGAACTCGGGGAAGTTCTTCTCCCGCTCGGCGAGGATCGGGAACTTCGGGTTGTCGTGGTCGGAGGAGAAGACCTTCGCGTCGGCGAACATCTCCCGGGTCTCCGGGTACCGGGTCACCAGCCAGGCGGTACGGCCGTCGTACAGCCGCACCTGGGACAGCGGGCCCTGCGCGTCCAGCTCGGTGTACTCCGCCGGCGGGTGGTAGGGGCAGCCGCGCCGCATCGGGTACTCGTGCAGGTCCTCGCCGGTCACCGTCGATGTCTCGGACATGTGCGTTCTCTCTCTCGTCGGTCGGGTGTGACGTGGTGTCAGTTCGAGGTGAGCCAGTCGTGCACCGCGTGCGCGACCGCTTCGGCGGCGTCCTCCACGATCGTGAAGTGGTCGCCCGGCACCGGCCGTACGGCCATGGGGAAGGCCAGGGTCCGTTCCCCGGGGCCGGGCCACGGTGCCGTGTCGTCCGCGGCCGGCATCGGGTCCGAGGCCTGGACCAGCACCGTCGGCGCCCGCGTGGCGGACGGGGTGAAGTCGGCGAACAGCCGCAGATACGCGCCCATCGCCGTCCACCGGACATGGTCGATCCGCCCGAACACGTCCTCGCGGTCGAACATGCCCCGGGTGAGGGCCGGCTGGATCGCCGGCAGACTGCTGTCGACGAAGTAGGTGTCCAGCAGCACCACGGCCGACGGGCCGCGGCCCTGCCGCTCCAGCTGCCCCGCCACCGCGTTGGCCAGCCAGCCGCCCGAGGAGTAGCCGACCAGGACGAACGGCGCCTCGCCCGCGCAAGCCAGCACCGCCTCGGCCTGGGTCTGCACCATGGCGGCGAAGTCGGCGGGCACCGGCTCGTTTGCGACGAAGCCCGGCACCGGCAGCACCGACACCGTGCGCACCCCGTCCAGCGCGGTGGCGAACCGGGCGTACTGCAACGGGCTCGACGACGCGCCGACGCTCGGGAAGCAGATCAGCACGGGCTCCTCGGGACCGGTGGCCAGGCGCAGCGGCTCCAGGACGGCGGCCTCCGCACGGTCGGCGGTGAACGCCGGACGCAGCCTGGAGGCGGCCATCAGGAACTCGTTCGCCTCGCCGATCCGGTCCTCGGCACAGGCCTGCCGGTACAGGGCGTCGATGGTGTCCTGCGGCGCGGCGCCGGCCCCGTCCCCGCCGGGCCGGGCGGCGTCCAGCAGCTCGCCCAGCCGGGCGGCGAGCGCCTCGGGGGTGCCGCTGTCGAACACCACCGTGGCGGGCAGCCGGAGGCCCGTCGCCTCGCCGAGCGCGTTGCGCAGCTCCACCGCGGTCAGCGAGTCGAACCCGGACTCAAGGAACGGCCGGCTGTCGTCGAACTCCTCCGGCGCGGCATGGCCGAGCACCCCGGCCGCGCGCGCTCGCACCAGCTCGCGCAGCGCCGCGGCCCGCTCCTCCCCGGCCAGCTCGGCGAGCGGCCGGGCGGCCGGGGCCGGCCGGCGCCGCGCCGGGGGCACCAGTCCGCGTAGTGCGGCCGGTACGTCCGTGCCGCCCGCGCTGCCGCGCAGCACCGCGGTGTCCAGACGCATCGGCACCAGCAGCGGGTCCTCGCCCGCCCAGACCGCGTCGAACAGGGCGAGCGCCTGGTCGGCGGGGAGGGCGGCGACACCGGTGCGCGCGAACCGGGCCAGCTCGCCCCGGTCCAGCGTGGCGGTCATGCCGCCCTGCTGCTCCTCCCAGGGACCCCAGGCCAGCGAGACCCCGGGCAGCCCGCGCGCGGCCCGGTGCTGCGCCAGAGCGTCGAGCCAGGCGTTCGCGGCGGCGTAGTTGCCCTGCCCCGCGGCGCCCAGCACCCCGGACGCCGAGGAGAACAGGACGAACGCCGAGAGCCGGGCGTCGCCGGTCAGCTCGTGCAGATGCGCCGCGGAGTCCGCCTTGGCCCGCAGCACCGCGTCCAGCCGCTCGGGGGTCAGCGAGGTGAGCACCCCGTCGTCCAGGACCCCGGCGGTGTGCACCACGGCGGTCAGCGGATGCGCGGCCGGGATGTCCGCCAGCAGCCGGGCCAGCGCCTCCCGGTCGGCCACGTCGCAGGCGGCGACGGTCACCCGGGCACCCAGCGCGGTGAGTTCGCCGGCCAGCTCGGCGGCGCCGTCGGCCGCCGGACCGCGCCGGCTCGCCAGCAGCAGATGCCGTACCCCGTGCCGGACGACCAGCCGCCGCGCCACCTGGGCGCCGAGCCCACCGGTGCCGCCGGTCACCAGCACGGTGCCCTCCGGGTCCGGCGCGGGCGGGCGGGGGGCGGTGCCGTCCGGGTCCGCGAGCTGCTCCGGCGCGGCGGGCACCGCGACCCGGGTGAGCCGGGGGACCGTGAGCGCGCCGGCGCGGATCGCCAGCTGGGGTTCGCCGCTGCCGAGCGCCGCGGCCAGCGCCCGCGGCGACTCCTCGGCAGCGTCCATGTCGACGAGCACGAAGCGGCCCGGGTTCTCCGTCTGCGCGGACCGGATCAGCCCCCACACGGCCGCCTGGGCCGGCGCCGGGACGGTGTCCCCGCCGGCGGCCGCCACCGCGCCCTCGGTCACGAACGCCAGCCGGGCGCCGGCGGAGCGCGGGTCCGCGAGCCACGCCTGGGCCGCCGCGAGCGCCTCGTGTACGGCGTTGCGCCCGGCCCCGGTGTCCACGGCCAGGACGACGGCGTCCGGCACCGGCTCGTGCCACTGCGCCGGCTCGGCCGCGCGGACGACCTCGACACCGGCGGCCTCCAGCCCGGCCGCCCACCGCGCCGCCGGTCCGTCGCCGTCCGGGCCCAGCACCGCGCAGCGCCGCACCGGGGCCGCGTCCTGTTCCGGCGCCGGCTGCTCGTCGAGGCGCGGCCAGTCGAGCCGGAACAGCACATCGCGCCGTACCCCGCCCGCGGCCCGGATCTGCTCCGGCGAGACCGGCCGCAGCACCAGGGACCGCACCGACGCCACCGGCCGCCCCTCCTCGTCCGCGGCCGTCACCGCGACCCCGTCGCTCCCGGCCGGTGCCAGCCTGACGCGCAGCCGCGCCGCGCCGGTGCGATGCAGCGCCACGCCGTTCCAGGAGAACGGCACCCGCGCCGCGCCCCCACCCTCGACCAGACCGCCCAGGGCGGCCCCGTGCAGGGCCGCGTCCAGCAGCGCCGGATGCACACCGAACCCGTCGGTGCCCCCCGCGTCCTCGGCGGGGAACGCCACCTCGGCGAACACCTCCGCACCGCGCCGCCACGCCGCGCGCAGCCCGCGGAACACCGGGCCGTAGCCCAGCCCCGCGGCGGCGAGATCGTCGTACAGGTCCGCCACCCCGATCGCGTCGGCGCCCTCGGGCGGCCACACCGCGAGCGGTTCCGGCTCCCCGCCGGCCGGGGCGGCGAGCACACCGGTGGCGTGCCGCACCGGCGGCTGTCCCGGCGCCGCGTCCCCGGCGGCCGAGTGGATGCTCACCGGGCGGCGCCCCGAGTCGTCGGCCGGGCCGAGGAAGACCTGGACGGTCACCGCGCCGTCCCCGTCCAGGACCAGCGGCGCCTCAAGGGTCAGCTCCTCCAGCTCCGGCAGCCCCGCCTCCCGGCCGGCCGCCAGCGCCAGGTCCACCAGGGCGGTACCGGGCAGCAGCGGGGCGCCGAGCACCGTGTGGTCGGCGAGCCAGGGGTGCTCGGCCGCGGACAGCCGGCCGGTGAACAGGATCCCGTCCCCGGTCGGCAGCTCCACCGCGGCCCGCAGCAGGGCGTGTTCCACCGCGCGCAGACCGGCCAGGTCCGGTGCTCCGGCCGCCGTCCCGTCCGCGGTCGGGTCCAGCCAGAACCGGCGCCGCTGGAACGGATAGGTGGGCAGGTCGACCGGCCGGGGACCGGTGCCCGCGAAGTACGCGTCCCAGTCCACCGGTGTGCCGTGCGCGTGCATCCGGGACACGGCCGCGACCAGTGTCTCCGCCTCCGAGCGGCCGGCGCGCGCGGTCGCCGCGGACACCGCGCCCTCCGCCGTGAGGCAGCTCTGCGCCATCGCCGTCAGCACACCGTCCGGACCCAGCTCCAGGAACTTCCCGGCGCCCCGGGCCTCCAGCGTGCGCACGGCGTCCAGGAACCGCACCGAGCCCCGCGCATGGCGCACCCAGTAGTCGGGCGAAGCCAGTTCCTCCGCGGTGGCCACGGCCCCGGTCAGGGTGGACACCAGCGGGATCCGGGGCGGCCGGAACTGAAGGCCTCGCGCCACCTCCCGGAAGGCGTCCAGCATCCCGTCCATGTGCGCCGAGTGGAAGGCGTGGCTCACCGTCAGCCGCCGGGTCTTGCGCCCGCGCGCGCCGAACATCCGCGCCGTCTCCTCGACCGCGGCCAGATCGCCGCTGAGCACCACCGAGGACGGCCCGTTGACCGCCGCGACGGCGACCCTGCCGTGGAAGTCCGCCAGATACGGCAGCACCTCCTCCTCGGCGGCCTGGACCGCGACCATCGCGCCGCCCGACGGCATCCGCTGCATCAGCCGGCCGCGCTCGGCGACCAGCAGCGCGGCGTCCGGCAGGGACAGCACCCCGACGGCGTGCGCCGCGGCCAGCTCGCCGATCGAGTGGCCGGCGACGAAGTCCGGCCGCACACCCCACTGTTCGAGCAGCCGGAACAGCGCCACCTCGAAGGCGAACAGCGCGGGCTGCGCGTACGCGGTCTCGTCCAGCAGACCGTCCGCGTCCGCGGCGCCGGCGACGACCTCCTTCAGCGGACGGTCCAGATGGGCGTCGAGCGCCTCCGAGACGGTGTCCAGCGCATCGGCGAACGCCGGGAAGGCGGCGTACAGTTCCTGGCCCATCTCCCGGCGCTGGCTGCCCTGGCCGGTGAACAGGAAGGCGAGACCCGCGCCGCCGGCCGTGCCCCGCACCAGGCCGGGCGCGGTGCCGCCGTCCGCGAGCGCCCGCAGGGTCCGGCGCACCTCGTCCCGGTCCCGGGCCACCACGACCGCACGGTGGTCGAGCACCGCGCGCCGGCTCAGCGACCAGGCGGTGTCGACGGGCCGCTCGTCCGGGCGGGCGTCGAGATGCGCCACCAGCCGGGCCGCCTGCGCGCGCAGCGCCTCCTCGCTCCGGGCGGACAGCAGCCAGGGCAGCACCACGTCCTGGTCGGAGGCGGAGGGGACGGCCGCGGGCTCCGGGGCGGGCTCCTCCTGCGGTGCCTGCTCCAGGATCACATGGGCGTTGGTGCCGCTGACGCCGAAGGACGAGACACCCGCGCGGCGCGGCCGGTCGGACGCCGGCCACTGCTGGTCCTGCGTCAACAGCCGTACCGCGCCCGCCGACCAGTCGACGTGCGGGGTGGGCTCGTCCACGTGCAGCGTGCGCGGCAGCACGCCGTGCCGCAGCGCCATCACCATCTTGATCACCCCGGCGACCCCGGCCGCCGCCTGGGTGTGGCCGATGTTGGACTTCACCGAGCCCAGCCACAGCGGACGGTCCGCCGGGCGGCCCTGGCCGTAGGTCGAGAGCAGCGCCTGCGCCTCGATCGGGTCGCCGAGCCGGGTGCCGGTGCCGTGCGCCTCGACGGCGTCCACGTCCGCCGGGGACAGCCTGGCCCGGTCCAGCGCCGCCCGGATGACCCGCTGCTGGGAGGGGCCGTTCGGCACGGTCAGTCCGCTGCTCGCGCCGTCCTGGTTGACGGCGGAGCCGCGGATCACGGCGAGCACCGGATGGCCGTTGCGCCGCGCGTCGGACAGCCGCTCCAGCACCAGCAGACCGGCGCCCTCGCCCCAGCCGGTGCCGTCGGCCGCCGCGGCGAACGACTTGCACCGGCCGTCCGTGGCCAGCCCGCCCTGCCGGCTGAACTCCACGAACACCCCGGGGGTGGACATCACCGTCACCCCGCCGGCCAGCGCCAGCGAACACTCCCCGTTGCGCAGCGCGTTGCTCGCCAGATGCAGCGCCACCAGCGACGACGAGCACGCGGTGTCCACCGTCACCGCCGGGCCCTCCAGCCCGAACGTGTACGCCAGCCGGCCGGAGGCGACGCTGCCCGCGCTGCCGTTGCCGATATACCCCTCCAGCTCCTCCGGGGCCTGGGTGACCCGGCTGCCGTAGTCGCTGTACATCACCCCGAGGAAGACCCCGGTCCGGCTGCCGCGCAGCGAGTCCGGGGCGATCCGGGCCCGCTCCATGACCTCCCAGGCCAGCTCCAGCACCAGCCGCTGCTGGGGGTCCATCGCCAGCGCCTCGCGCGGGCTGATCCCGAAGAACTCCGGGTCGAAGTCCGCGGCGTCGTACAGGAAGCCGCCCACCCCGGCGTGCGACCTGCCCGGCCCGTCGGCGTCGCCGAGCAGCCGGTCCAGGTCCCAGCCCCGGTCGGCGGGCAGCCCGGAGAGCGTGTCACGGCCGTCGGCGACCAGCCGCCACAGCTCCTCGGGGCCGGTGGCGCCCCCGGGGAACCGGCAGGCCATGGAGACCACCGCGATCGGTTCCCGGGCCCTGGCCTCCACCTCGTCCAGGCGCTGCCGGGTCTGCTGTCCCTCCGCGATCGCCCGCTTGAGATATTCGCGGAGCTTGTTCTCATCCGCCATGCGTTCCACACCTTCCCGACAGCCGGCACGACGGCTGGTCACGCTGGTCACGCTCGTCAATTGGCATTGCTGAACCGGTTGTCGACCAGGTCGAAGAGCTCCTCGTCGGTGGCGCCGTCGAGCCCCGGCCCCGCGTCGGCGGCGGCTCCGGTCAGCTCGGCCAGCAGCTCCGACAGCCGCGCCACGGCTTGCTCGCGCAGCTCGCCGCCCTCGTCCGCGGCGCGCAGCCCGGCCGCCAGCCGGTCGAGGCCGGCCAGGACGTCGTCCCCGTCCGGTGCCGCGGCCGGGGCCAGCAGCGTGTCCAGGTGCCGGGCGACGGCGCGGGGCGTGGGGTGGTCGAAGACGAGGGTGGTCGGCAGGCGCCGTCCGACGGCGGCGGCGAGCCGGTTGCGCAGCTCGACCGCGGTCAGCGAGTCGAAGCCCATCTCCACGAAGCCGCGGGTCTCCGGCACCTCGTCGGGGGAGCGGTGGCCCAGCACCGCCGCCACCGTGGTCCGCACCAGCTCCAGCAGCACCCGCGCCCGCTCCTCGGCAGGCAGCTCCGCCAGGCCCGCGAGCGCCGGCTGCTCCGCCGGGCGCGCACCGGTTCCTGCGGCCGCCGCCCGGCGCACCGCGGGACCGGCCAGGGCGCGCAGCACCGCCGGCACCGCGTCGGAGGCGGCGGCCCGGGCCCGCAGCGCCGCGGTGTCGATCCGCAGCGGTGCCAGCACCGGGTCGCCGGCCGCCAGCGCCCGGTCGAACAGCGCCAGCCCCTCCTCGGAGGTCAGCGGGCGCATCCCGGACCGGGCGATCCGGGCCAGGTCCAGCTCGCCGAGATGCCCGGTCATCCCGCTCTGCTGCGCCCAGAACCCCCAGGCCAGCGAGGTGGCGGGCAGACCGTCCGCGCGGCGGCGCTGCGCCAGCGCGTCCAGGGCGGCGTTGGCCGCGGCGTACGCCCCCTGCGCGGCCGTGCCGAGGGTCCCGGAGGCCGACGAGAACAGCACGAACGCCGACAGGTCCAGCCCGCGGGTCAGCGCGTCCAGATGCCCGGCCGCGTCGGTCTTGGGCCGCAGCACGCGGTCCAGCCGATCCGGGGTCACATCGGTCACCACCGCGTCGTCCAGCACCCCGGCCGCGTGGATCACGGCGGTCAGCGGCTGCGCGGCCGGGATCCGGTCGAACACCGCGGCCAGCGCGTCCCGGTCGGACACGTCGCAGGCGACGGCCTCGGCCGTGGCTCCGAGCGCGGCCAGCTCCGCCACCAACTCGGGGGCGCCCGGCGCGGCCGGCCCCTGACGGCTCACCAGCAGCAGCCGCTCGGCCGCGTACCCGGTGACCAGATGACGGGCCAGCAGCCCGCCGAGCAGCCCGGTGCCGCCGGTGATCAGGACGGTGCCCCCGGCGAAGGAGGGCCGCCCGGCGGGCTGCCGCTCCGCTCCGCCGGCCCGCGCGAGCCGCGGTACCCGGACCTCGCCCGCGCGCACGGCGAGCTGCGGCTCGCCGGTGGCCAGGGCGGCGACCGGCGGCCCGGCCGGCGCTGCGGCGCCGTCGAGGTCCACCAGTACGAACCGGCCGGGGTGTTCGGTCTGCGCGGTCCGTACGAGCCCCCAGACCGCCGCCTGCGCGGGGTCCGGGACGTCCGTGGCGTCCACCGCGACCGCACCCCGGGTGAGCATCACCAGCCGCGCCGCCAGGAGCCGTTCGTCGGCGAGGAACTCCCGCACCAGCCCCAGCGCCCGCGCCGCCACGCCGTGCACGTCCCCCGCCTCGGCGGGGGCCGGCACGCAGGACACCAGCACCGTGCCCGGGGCGGTCCCGTCCGGGCCGACGCCGCCGGCCAGGGCCGCCAGGTCGGCGTGGTGCCGTACGCCGGGAAGCGCGGCCGCGACCTCGTCGAGGCCGGGACCCACCAGGGCCCAGTCCTCCGGCGCGGTGTCGCCCGGGTCCCCGGCGGCCGGTGCGGCCGGCCAGTCCAGGCGGAACAGCCCGTCGTGGCCGGCCGCGGAGGCGGCGGCCAGCCGTTCGGGGTCGACCGGGCGCAGGGCCAGCGAGCCCACCGTGGCGACGGGCAGCCCGGCCGCGTCGAAGAGGGCGACCGTCACGGCGTCCTTGCCCGCCGGGGACAGCACCGCCCGCACCGCTCCCGCGCCGACGGCGTGCAGCGAGACATCGCTCCAGGAGAACGGCAGCAGCGCGGGCCCCGGCTCCGCCGCGTCCCCGCCGGTGAAGGCGACGGCGTGCAGGGCCGCGTCCAGCAGCGCCGGGTGCAGGCCGAAGGCCTCGGCGTCGGCCAGGTTCTCCTCGGCCGGCCGTACCTCGGCGAGCACGGAGTCGCCCAGCCGCCAGGCGGCGGCCAGCCCCTGGAAGGCCGGTCCGTACGCGTAGCCGCGGTCGGCCAGCCGGAGGTAGTGGTCGCGCACGTCGACCGGGACGGCGCCCGGCGGCGGCCAGGCCGCGAACCCGGCGGCGGGCGCGGGCCCGTCCTCGGCGAGGACCCCGGACGCGTGCCGGGTCCAGGGCTCGTCGTCCCCGGTCCTGGAGTGCACGCCCACGGTCCAGCCCGCCCCGTCCGCACGGCGGTCGGCCACCAGCTGAAGGGTCACCTCGCCGTCCTCGCTCAGCGTCAGCGGAGCCTCGACGGTCAGCTCCTGCACCCGCCCCGCGTCCAGCAACCGGCCCGCGTACAGCGCCAGTTCGAGGAAGGCGGTCCCGGGCAGCAGCACCGCGCCGTGCACCGCGTGGTCGGCGAGCCAGGGATGGGTGCGCACCGAGAGGCGCCCGCTGAGCACCAGCCCCTCGCCGGTGGCCGCCGCGACGACCGCCCCGACCAGCGGATGGCCGCCCGGCGCGAGCCCCGCCGCCGTGACGTCCGCGCCCGCGTCCCGGTCGTCCAGCCAGTAGTGCTGCCGCTGGAAGGGGTACGTCGGCAGGTCCACCGCCGGCCGGGCCCCGCCGTCCTGCGGGAACAGCCGCGCCCAGTCGACCGGGACGCCGTGCACGAACAGCCCGCCCGCCGCGCGCAGGAATCCGGCCCGCCCGCCGTCGTCCCGGCGCAGCGTCCCGGCGACCAGCACGCCGGGCGCCTCGGCCGCCTCCATCGTCTCCTGGAGCGGGACGGTCAGCACCGGGTGCGGGCTGACCTCCAGGAACACCCCGTAGCCCTCGGCCGCGAGCGCCTGGGTCACCTGCGCCAGCCGCACCGGCCGGCGCAGATTGCGGTACCAGTACCCGGCGTCCAGCCCATCTTCGTCCAGGAAGGTCCCGGTCACCGTCGAACAGAACGCCACCCGCGGCGTGTGGTGCTCGATCCCGGCCAGCGCCGCCAGCAGGTCCTCGCGCACCTCCTCGACCTGCGGGGAGTGCGAGGCGTAGTCCACCGGGATCCGGCGGGCCCGCACCCCGTCCTCGGCACACCCGGCCAGCAGCTCCTCCAGGGCGTCCCCGTCGCCGGAGACCACCACCGACGACGGGCTGTTGACGGCGGCCACCGACAGCCGGCCGTCCCACGGCGCGATGCGCGCCGCGGCCGCCTCCTCGCCGAGCGCGACCGTCACCATGCCGCCGCGGCCGGCCAGCGCCCGCAGCGCCTTGCTGCGCACGGCCACCACCCGGGCCGCGTCCTGAAGCGACAGCACGCCCGCCACACACGCGGCGGCGATCTCGCCCTGCGAGTGGCCCACCACCGCGTCCGGCTCCACGCCCACCGACCGCCACAGCGCGGCCAGCGACACCATCACCGCGAACAGCGCCGGCTGTACGACGTCCACCCGCTCCAGCCAGTCGGCCCCGGCCTCGCCGCGCAGCACGTCCAGCAGCGACCAGTCCACATGCGGTGCCAGGGCCTCCGCGCACTCCTCGACGGCCGCCCGGAACACCGGCTCCGACTCCAGCAGGCCCGCGGCCATGCCGGCGAACTGCGAGCCCTGGCCGGGGAAGACGAACACCGTCCGCTCCCGCCCGGCCGGGGACCCGGTGCCGTCCCGGTCCTCGCGGGTACGGCCGCACACCACCGCCGGGGACTCCTCGCCCCGGTCCACGGCCACCAGCCCCTTGACCAGCTCGCCGCGGTCATTGCCGACCACCACCGCGCGGTGCGCGAAGACGGACCGGGTGGTGGCGAGGGCCCGGCCGATGGCCGCGTCGGACAGCTCCGGACGGGCCTCGGCGTACGCGGCGAGCCGGGCCGCCTGCGCACGCAGCGCCTCCGCGCTCCGGGCGGACAGCAGCCACGGCAGCACCACGTCCTGGTCGGAGGCGGAGGAGGGGCCGGCGGACTCGGGGGCGGGCTCCTCCTGCGGCGCCTGCTCCACGATGACATGGGCGTTGGTGCCGCTGACGCCGAACGACGACACGCCCGCACGGCGCGGCCGGTCGGAGCCGGGCCAGGGCTGCTCGTCGGTGAGCAGCCGTACCGCGCCGGCCGACCAGTCGACGTGCGGGGTGGGCTCGTCCACGTGCAGCGTGCGCGGCAGTACGCCGTGCCGCAGCGCCATCACCATCTTGATCACCCCGGCCACGCCCGAGGCCGCCTGGGTGTGGCCGATGTTGGACTTCACCGAGCCCAGCCACAGCGGGCGGTCCGCCGGGCGCCCCTGACCGTAGGTCGCGAGCAGCGCCTGCGCCTCGATCGGATCGCCCAGCGTGGTCCCCGTCCCGTGCGCCTCGACCGCGTCGACGTCGGCGGGCGTCAGCCGGGCGGCGGCCAGCGCCTCCTCGATCAGACGGCGCTGGGAGGGGCCGTTGGGGGCCGTCAGCCCGTTGCCGGCGCCCCCGTGATTGACGGCGGAGCCGCGGATCACGGCGAGCACCGGATGGCCGTTGCGCCGCGCGTCGGACAGCCGCTCCAGCACCAGCACGCCGGCGCCCTCGCCCCAGCCGGTGCCGTCGGCCGCCGCGGCGAACGACTTGCACCGGCCGTCCGCGGCCAGCCCGCGCTGCCGGCTGAACTCCACGAAGGCGTTCGGCGTGGACATCACCGTGACCCCGCCGGCCAGCGCCAGCGAGCACTCTCCGGAGCGCAGCGCGTGACACGCCTGGTGCAGCGCCACCAGCGAGGAGGAGCACGCGGTGTCGATGGTCACCGCCGGGCCGGTCAGTCCGAGCACATAGGAGGTGCGCCCGGCCGCCACGGCCGCGGTGCTGCCGGTCAGCCGGTAGCCGGCCACCTCGTCGGCCTCGTCGGCCCGGGTGGGGAACGCGTACCCCTGGTGCGTCAGCCCGACGAAGACCCCGGCCCGGCTGCCGCGCAGACTCTCCGGGACGATCCCGGCGCGCTCCAGCGCCTCCCAGACGATCTCCAGCCAGAGCCGCTGCTGGGGGTCGGTCGCCAGGGCCTCACGCGGGTTGATGCCGAAGAACTCGGCGTCGAAGCCCGCCGGGTCGCGCAGGAAGGCGCCCTCCCGGGCGTAGCTCTTGCCCGGCCGGCCCGGCTCCGGGTCGTACAGGCCCGCCACGTCCCAGTTGCGGTCCTCCGGCAGGCCGGTGACCGCGTCCGTGCCGTCGGCGACCAGCCGCCACAGGTCTTCGGGGGTCTCGACGTCCCCGGGGAAGCGGCACCCCATGGCGACGATCGCCACCGGCTCGTACCGCTGCTCCTCGGCGTCCTCGAGCCGGGCCCGGGTCTGGCGCAGCTCGGTGGTGACGAGCTTCAGATACTGCCGGAGTTTGTCCTCTGAGGTCGTCACGAGATTCCCAGCTCCTTGTCGACGATGTCGAAGATCTCCTCGTCACTGGCGAGGTCCAGGGCGTCGTCGGCCGGCCCCGTCGCGGCGCCCGCGCCGGACCGGTCCCACTTCCACAGCAGCGAGCGCAGCCGGGCGACGACCCGGCCGTGCGCCTCGGCGTCGGGCTCCAGCGCCTCCACGGCCGCCGCCCACCGGTCCACCTCGGCGAGCACCGCCTCCGCGCCCGCCGTGTCGGGCCGCAGCTGCTCGCGCAGATGCCGGGCCAGCGCGGCCGGGGTGGCATGGTCGAAGACCACCGTGGTGGGCAGGGAGAGGCCGGTGGCCTCGGCGAGCCGGTTGCGCAGGGTCAGCGACGCCATCGAGTCGAAGCCGAGGTCCTTGAACGCCTGCGAGGCGCGGACCTGTTCGGCCGAGCGGTGCCCGAGGGCGGCGGCCGCCCGGTCGCGCACCAGCTCCAGCAGCAGCCGGTCCTGCTCGTCCTCGGCCAGCCCCGCGAGCCGCTCCCGCAGGGCGGCGTCCGCCCCGCCGGACCCGGTCCCGCCCTGCACGGCGCGCCGCGCGTCGGGCAGGTCGGCCAGCAGCGCCCGGGACCGGGTCAGGCTGTACGCGGGCGCGAACCGCTCCCAGTCGATGCCGGCGAAGGCCGTGAGGGTCTCGTCGCGGTCGAGGGCCGCCTGGAGTCCCGCCAGCGCCGTCTCCGGTGCCATCAGCGGCACCCCGCGCTCGCGCAGCAGCTCGCCCGCGCCCTCGGCGGCCGCCATGCCACCGCCGTCCCACGCGCCCCACGCCACCGAGGTCGCGGCCAGCCCGCGGGCGCGGCGCTCGCTCGCCAGCGCGTCCAGGAAGGCGTTGGCCGCCGCGTAGGCCGCCTGGCCGACGTTGCCCCACAGCCCGGCGCCGGAGGAGAACAGCACGAACGCGTCGGGGGAGCGGCCGGGGCCGCCGTCGAAGACGGCGTCCAGGTTCCGGGCCCCCTCGACCTTGCCGGACAGCACCTCGGCGATCTCCGCGAGCGAGCACTCGGCCAGCGGCTTCTCCCGCTGGATGTCGCCCGCCGCGTGGACGACCGTGGTCACCGGGTGCTCCGCGGGCAGCGCCGCGACGGCCCGGCGCAGCGCCTCCCGGTCGGCGAGGTCGCAGGCGGCGACGGTCACCTCGCTGCCCAGTTCCTTGAGTTCGGCCGTCAGCTCGGCCACCCCGGGGGCGTCGGGGCCGCGCCGGCTGAGCAGCAGCAGGTGGGGCACGCCCCGGGCGGCCAGCCAGCGGGCCACCTGCGCGCCGAGCGCACCCGTGCCGCCGGTCACCAGCGCGGCTCCGGCCGGCCGCCAGGTACGCCGTACCGGCGTCTGGGCCAGCGGGGCGCGCACCAGCCGGCAGCCGTGGACGGCGTCGGCGCGGACGGCCAGCTGGGTCTCCTCGCCGGGGTCCGCGAGGACACCGGTCAGGTGCCGCAGCGCGGGCTCGTCGAGCAGCTCCGGCAGATCGACCAGGCCGCCGGTGCCGTCCGGCCGTTCGAGCGCCGCGACCCTGCCCAGCCCCCACACGGCGGCCTGCGCCGGATGCCGCACCGGGTCGGCGCCGACCGCGACCGCGCCCTGGGTCAGGTGCCACAGCGGGCCGTCGATCCCGGCGTCGTCCAGCGCCTGCGTCAGTACGACGGTGGCGGCCAGCCCCTGGGCCATGGCGGAGTGTCCGGCGGCCGCGAACTCCGGGTCGGACAGGGGTCGTTCGTCCAGTGCCAGCAGGGACAGCACCCCGGCCGGCGCACCGTCGGCCGCGATGTCGCGCAGCCGGGCGGCGAGTGCCGAGCGGTCGGCCGCGTCGCCGGCGGTGAGCGCCAGGTGGCGTACCTCGTCCGCGCCGGCGCCTTCACAGGCCGCCCGCACCACGGCCGCCAGGGCGTCGGCGTCGTCAACGCCCTCGGGGGACACGAGCAGCCACCGGCCGGACAGCCGGCCCGGGCCCGCGGCCGCGTCCAGGGCCGCCCAGTCGAGGCGGTAGCGGTGGTCGTCCACCAGCGCCGGGAGCGGGTCCGCCGCGTCCGCCGCCAGCCAGTACCGCTCGCGCTGGAAGGCGTAGGTCGGCAGCTCGACCGGCCGGGCGCCGGTACCGGCGAACACCGCCGGCCAGTCCACCGCGACCCCGCGCGCGTACAGCGCGCCCAGCGCCGCCGGCAGCGTCTGCTGCTCCGGCGTGTCACGGTGGGCCGCCGCGGCGAACACGGCGCCCTCGCCGGTGACGCACTCCTGGGCCATGGCCGCGAGCACCGCGTCCGGGCCCAGCTCCAGGAACACGGTGGCCCCTTCGGCCTCCAGCGTGCGCACGGCGTCGAGGAACCGCACCGTCTCCCGGGCGTGCCGGGCCCAGTACGCGGGGCTGCACACCTCCTCGGCCGGCACCAGGGTCCCGGTCAGCGCGGACACCAGCGGGATCTCCGGGGCGCGCAGGGTCACCCCCCGCACCACCTCCTCGAACTCCGCGACCATGGCGTCCATGCGGTGCGAGTGGAAGGCGTGGCTGACCCGCAGCCGCTTGGTGCTGCGGCCCAGCCCGGCGAAGTGCGCGGCCACCTCGGACACCGCGTCCTCGTCACCCGCGACCACCACGGACGACGGGCCGTTGACCGCCGCGAGCCCGGCACGCCCGTCCCGCTCGGCCAGCAGCGGGGCCACCTCCTCCGCGCTCGCCTGCACCGCGGTCATCGCCCCGCCGCGCGGCAGCGCCTGCATCAGACGGCCCCGGGCCGTGGCCAGCACGGCCGCGTCCGGCAGGGACAGCACCCCGGCGACATGCGCCGCGGCCAGCTCGCCGATGGAGTGGCCGGACACCAGGTCCGCCCGTACGCCCCAGGACTCCACCAGCCGGTACAGCGCCACCTCGACGGCGAACAGCGCCGGCTGGGTCCAGCCGGTCTCGTCCAGCAGGCCCTCGGTGCCCGGCGCGCCCATGACCACCTCGCGCAGCGGCCGGTCCAGGTGCCGGTCCAGCTCCGCGCACACCGCGTCGAAGGCCTGCGCGAACACCGGGTACTGGGCGTACCACGCGCGGCCCATGCCCACGCGCTGGGCGCCCTGACCGGTGAACAGCACCGCCAGCCGGCCCCCGGACACCGTGCCGCGCGCGCCGAGGGCGGGCGGTTCGCCGTTCGCCAGCCGGCGCAGGCCCTGGTCCAGCTCCGCGCGGTCCGCGGCCACGACGACCGCCCGGTGCTCGAACGCCGTGCGCGTCGTGGCCAGCGAGTACGCCACATCGGCGAGGTACGCGTCGCGGTGGTCCGCGAGATGCCGGCGCAGCCGCTCGGCCTGCGCCCGCAGCGCCTCCTCGCTGTGGCCCGAGACGACCCACGGCAGCGCGCGGTCCGGCGCCTGGGAGGGCCGTACGGGGTCCGCGTCCTGCTCGGCTGCGGGCGCCGCCTCCACCACCACATGGGCGTTGGTGCCGCTGATGCCGAAGGACGACACCCCGGCGCGGCGCGGCCGCCCCGGGTCCGGCCACGGCCGGTTCTCGGTCAGCAGCTCCACCGCGCCCGCCGACCAGTCCACCCGGGTCGAGGGCCGGTCGACGTGCAGGGTCCGGGGGAGCAGCTCGTGGCGCAGCGCCAGCACCATCTTGATGACCCCGGC
The DNA here is from genome assembly GCF_055581605.1 of Streptomyces sp. NPDC031418. Lineage (NCBI taxonomy): Bacteria > Bacillati > Actinomycetota > Actinomycetes > Kitasatosporales > Streptomycetaceae > Streptomyces > Streptomyces sp. NPDC031418. The sequence goes on along the minus strand of NZ_JBVIJC010000012.1, from coordinate 125,720 downwards.
GATCCCGGCGGCCGCCTGGGTGTGTCCGATGTTGGACTTCACCGAGCCCAGCCACAGCGGGCGTTCCCGCTCCGCGCCGAAGGTCGCCAGGATGGCCTGGGCCTCCATCGGATCGCCGAGCGGGGTGCCGGTGCCGTGGCCCTCGATCACATCGACGTCCGCGGTCGTCAGACCCGCGTCGTCCAGCGCCTGCCGGATCACCCGCTGCTGCGACGGCCCGTTCGGCGCGGTCAGCCCGCTGCTCGCGCCGTCCTGGTTGACCGCACTGCCGCGCACCACCGCGAGGATCCGCCGGCCGTTGCGGCGCGCGTCGGAGAGCCGCTCCAGCAGCAGCACCCCGGCGCCCTCGCTCCAGCCGGCGCCGTCCGCCGCGTCGGCGAAGGACTTGCACCGGCCGTCCGGGGCCAGCCCGCGCTGCCGGCTGAACTCCACGAACGTCGACGGGGTCGACATCACCGTCACCCCGCCGGCGAAGGCCAGCGAGCACTCGCCCCGGCGCAGCGCCTGCACGGCGAGGTGCAGCGCCACCAGCGAGGACGAGCACGCGGTGTCCACCGTGACGGCGGGACCCTCCAGGCCCAGGGTGTACGAGATCCGGCCGGAGGCGACGCTGCCCGCGCTGCCGGTGCCCAGGTAGCCCTCCACCTCCTCGGTCGGCAGACCGGGCCGGGCGCCGTACTCGTGGTACATCACCCCGGCGAAGACCCCGGTGCGGCTGCCGCGCAGCGTCCGCGGATCGAGTCCGGCCCGCTCCGCGGCCTCCCAGGACGTCTCAAGGAGCAGCCGCTGCTGCGGGTCCATGGCGAGCGCCTCGCGCGGGGAGATCCCGAAGAAGGAGGCGTCGAACTCCGCCGCGTCGTGCAGGAATCCGCCCTCGCGGGTGTACGAGGTCCCGGGCCGGTCGGGGTCGTCGGAGAACAGCGACGCCAGGTCCCAGCCGCGGTCCGCGGGAAACCCGGAGACGGCGTCGCGGCCGTCCACGACCAGCTCCCACAGCTCCTCCGGGGAGGTCACCCCGGCCGGGTACCGGCAGCCCATCCCGACGATCGCTATCGGCTCGTTCGCGGCCGCGGCCGCCTTCCTGAGCCGTTCGTTCTCCTTCAGCGAAGCCCGTAGTGCTTCGACCACCTTGTCAGAGGTTGTGGCCATGGCCCCTCCCGCAGTTCGCATCCGTGATCACGCCGTGTCCCCGCCGAAGGCCGTGCGCACGAGATCGTCGACGTCCATGTCGTCGATCCCGGCCGCCTCCTCGCCCGGCGCCGCCGGGTCCGCGGCCTCCTCGCCCCCGGCGAGCCGGAGCAGGTCGGCCAGCAGACCGGCCTGCCGGAAGCGGGCCAGCGGGATCGAGGCCAGTGCCTCGCGGAACTTCTTCTCCTCCAGCTCCTCCGCGGTCAGTTCCCGGCTCTCCGGGAAGAGCTGGTCGCGCAGGTAGCGGGCCGTGTTGACCGGGGTGGCCTGGTCGAAGACGAGCGTCGCCGGCAGCCGCAGCCCGGTGGCCGCGCTCAGCCGGGTGCGCAGCTCGACCGCGGTCAGCGAGTCGAAGCCCAGCTCCAGGAAGCCCCGGGTCTCCGGCACGGCCTCGGCCGAGGCGAGCCCCAGCACCGTCGCCGCCTGCTCCCGGACCAGGCGCAGCACCGCCGACTCCCGCTCCTGCGCGGGGAGTTCGGCCACCTGCGCGGCGAACGGCCGGCCCGCTCCGTCCGCGGCGCCCGGGCCGCCGGCCCGCCGCCCGGCGCGGAGCACCGTGCGCAGCACCGCCGGCACCGCGTCCGCGTCGGCCGCCGGCGCCGGCTTCAGCGGCACCAGGACGGCGTCCTGGGCGCCCAGCGCCGCGTCGAACAGCGCGAGGCCCTCGTCGGTGGGCAGCAGCCCGACCCCGGACCGCGCCATGCGCCGCAGGTCCGCCTCGGACAGCGCGCCGGTCAGCCCGCTGCGCTCCTCCCACATGCCCCAGGCGAGCGAGGTGCCCGCGAGGCCGGCGGCCCGCCGGGTGCGCGCGAGCCCGTCCAGGAAGGCGTTGGCCGCCGCGTACCCGCTCTGCCCCGCGGTGCCCAGCACCCCGGCGGCCGAGGAGAACAGCACGAAGGCCGACAGGCGGGCGTCACGGGTCAGTTCGTGCAGATGCAGCGCGCCGTCCACCTTGGGCCGCAGCACCCCGGAGACCCGCTCGGGGGTCAGCGCGGTGAGCACCCCGTCGTCCAGCACCCCGGCGGCGTGCACCACCGCGGTCAGCGGATGCGCGGCCGGGATCCCGTCCAGCACCGCGGCCAGCGCGTCCCGGTCGGCCACGTCGCAGGCGGCCACCGTGACCCGGGCGCCCTGCCCGCTCAGCTCCGCCGCCAGCTCGGCCGCGCCCGGCGCGTCCGGGCCGCCGCGGCTGGTGAGCAGCAGCCGGGTGACCCCGTGCCGGGCCACCAGGTGACGGGCGACCAGCGCGCCGAGGCCGCTGGTGCCGCCGGTGATCAGGACCGTACCCTCCGGCGCGAGCGGTGCCGGGCCGTCCGCCGCCTCGGCGGCGGGGGAGACCCGGGCGAGCCGCGGCGCCTGCACCACACCCCGCCGGACCACCAGCTGGGGCTCGTCGCCGCCCAGCGCCTGCGGCAGTGCGCGCAGGGACGCGGCGTCCTCGTCCGTGTCCAACAGCACGAACCGGCCGGGGTGTTCCGACTGCGCCGCGCGCAGCAGACCCCACAGCGGGGCGTGCCGCAGGTCGTGCGCGGGCTCGTCGTCGTCCAGGGACATCGCGTACCGGGTGGCGAAGACCAGCCGCGAGCCGGCGAACCGCTCGTCGGCGAGCCACTCCTGGGTCAGCGCCAGCGCCCGGTGGACCGTCCCGTGCACGGCCGCGGCCGGACCCGCGTCCTCCCGCGGGTCGCACAGGCAGGGCACCAGGACCACCTCGGGCGCCGGCGTTCCGGCGGCCACCGCCGTGGCCAGCGCCGCCAGGTCCGCGTACCCGTCGAGCCGCTCCCCGGCCCGCTCCAGCACGGCCCCCAGCTGGAGGTCGTCGGGGCCCAGCACGGCCCACCCGCCGAGGGGCGCGCGCCCCGGCGCGAGCCGCTCGCCGGTCAGCCGGAACAGCGAACGCAGGCCCGCCCGGCGGGAGTTCGCCAGCGCCCCGGGCGGCACCGGACGCGCCCGCAGCGAGCCGACCGAGAGCACCGGAGCGCCCGCCGTGTCGAACGCCGTCAGGGACACGGTGTCCTCGGCCGCCGGCGCCAGCCGCACCCGCAGCGCCGCCGCGCCCGTGGCGTGCAGGGACACGCCCTGCCAGGCGTACGGCAGCCGCGGCTCGCCGGCGTCGGCCACCAGCCCGCCCAGGACCATTGCGTGCAGCGCCGCGTCGAACAGCGCCGGATGCACGCCGTACCGGCCCGCCTCCGCCTCGTCCGGCAGGCGGACCTCGGCGAAGACCTCGCCGTCGCGCCGCCAGAGCGCGCGCAGCCCTTGGAAGGCCGGGCCGTACTCCAGTCCGGCCGCCGCCAGCACGGCGTACCCGTCCTCCAGGGCCACCGGTTCGGCGTCCGCCGGCGGCCACGCGGGCAGCCGGTCCGGTGCGGCCGGCCCGCCGGGGGCGAGCACCCCGACGGCGTGCTTCTGCCACGGGGTGTCCGCGGGCGCGTCCTCGGGCCGCGAGTGCACCTCCACGGAGCAGCGTCCGGTCCCGTCCGCCTCCCCGGTCAGCACCCGCAGCTGTACGGCACCCTCCTCGTCCACCACCAGCGGTTCCAGCAGGGTGAGTTCCTCGACCGTGCCGCAGCCGGTCTCCGCACCGGCGCGCAGCGCCAGTTCCACCAGGCCGGTGCCGGGGAAGAGCACCGTGTCCCGCACCGCGTGGTCGGCCAGCCAGGGCTGGGCCGTGAGGGACAGCCGGCCGGTCAGCACCGTGCCGGCCGGGCCGGGCAGCGCCACCAGGGCGCCGAGCAGCGGGTGGCGCGTGCGGCCCAGTCCGGCCGAGGTGACGTCGGCCGCGGCGACGGTGCGCTCCAGCCAGTACCGCTCGCCCTCGAACGGATAGGTCGGCAGCGCGGCCGCGGCCGTACGGCCTTCGGGGAAGGCCGCGGCCCAGTCCACCGGCACACCCCGGGTGTGCAGTTCGGCGGCGGAGGCCAGGAACCGCCCGAGGCCGCCGTCCTCCCGGCGCAGCGAGCCCACCGTCACCCCGTGGGCGACGTGCGCGGCGTCCATGGTCTGCTGGATCGCCATGGTCAGCACGGGGTGCGGGCTGGTCTCCACGAAGACGTCGTGGCCCTGCTCCAGCAGCAGCCGGGTCACCCGCTCCAGATGCACGGTCTGCCGCAGGTTGCGGTACCAGTACTCGGCGTCCAGCGCGGTGGTGTCCAGCTCGGTGCCGGTCACCGTCGAGAAGAAGGGGATCTCCGCGGGCCGCGGCGAGATCGGCGCCAGTTCCCGCAGCAGCTCCTCGCGGACCTGCTCGACCTGCGGGGAGTGGGAGGCGTAGTCCACCGGCAGCACCCGGGTGCGGACCCCGTCGGCGGCACAGCGCGCCACCAGCTCCTCCAGCGCGTCCAGGTCACCGGAGACGACCGTGGACGACGCGCCGTTGACCGAGGCCACGGACACCTTGCCGGCCCACTGCTCCACCAGCTCGGACACCGCCTCCTCGCCCAGCGCGACGGACACCATGCCGCCCTTGCCGGACATCGCGAGCAGCGCCTTGCTGCGCAGCGCCACCGCCCGGGCCGCGTCGTCCAGGGTCAGCGCGCCGGCCACGCACGCGGCGGCGATCTCGCCCTGGCTGTGGCCCATCACCGCCTGCGGCCGCACCCCGAAGTGCTGCCACAGCCGGGCCAGGGACACCATGACCGAGAACAGCGCGGGCTGGACGACGTCCACCCGGTCCAGCGACGGCGCGCCCTCGGCACCCCGCAGCACCTCCGTCAGGGACCAGTCCACATACCGCGCCAGCGCGGCCTCGCACTCCCGGATCCGCTCCGCGAACACCGCGGACTCGTCGAGGAGCCGGGCGGCCATACCGGGCCACTGCGAGCCCTGCCCGGAGAACACCAGCACCGTCCGGCCGCGCTCGCGGGCCGTGCCCCGGACGACCCCGTCCGCGTCCCGGCCCTCGGCGAGGGCGGCCAGGCCCTCGCGCAGCTCTTCGAGGCCGGCGCCGACCACCACGGCCCGCTCGTCGAGCGTGGCGCGGGTGGTGGCCAGCGCGTGTCCGATCCCCGCGAGGTCCGGCGCACCGGTGTCCGCCAGGCGCGACAGCAGGCGCCGGGCCTGGGCGCGCAGCGCCGTCCCGGTCTTGCCGGACAGCACCCACGGTACGGCGGCGAGCGCGGCCGGGGCGGCCTGCTCCGGGGCGTCCGGCGCGGGCTCCTCGGCCGTCTCCGGGGCCTGCTCGATGATCACATGGGCGTTGGTGCCGCTGATCCCGAAGGAGGAGACGGCGGCCCGGCGCGGCCGGCCGGTCTCGGGCCACGGGGTGGCCTCGGTCAGCAGCGACAGCCCGCTCGCCGCCCAGTCCACCTCCGGGGTCGGCCGGTCGACGTGCAGCGTGCGGGGCAGCACCCCGTGCCGCAGCGCCGCGACCATCTTGATCACGCCGGCCACGCCCGCGGCGGCCTGGGTGTGCCCGATGTTGGACTTCACCGAGCCCAGCCACAGCGGACGCTCCGGCTCGCGCTCACGGCCGTACGTCGCCGCCAGGGCCTGCGCCTCGATCGGGTCGCCCAGCCGGGTGCCGGTGCCATGGGCCTCCACCGCGTCGACGTCACCGGCCGCCAGACCGGCGTTGGCCAGGGCCTGCCGGATGACCCGCTGCTGGGAGGGGCCGTTCGGGGCGGTCAGGCCGTTGCTGGCGCCGTCGGAGTTGATCGCCGAGCCGCGCACCACCGCCAGCACCGGGTGGCCGTTGCGCCGTGCGTCCGACAGCCGCTCCAGCAGCAGTGCGCCGACGCCCTCGCCCCAGCCGGTGCCGTCGGCGGCCGCCGCGAAGGCCTTGCAGCGGCCGTCCGGGGACAGCCCGCGCTGCCGGCTGAACTCCAGGAAGATGTCCGGGGCGGCCATGACGGCGGCGCCGCCGGCCACCGCGAGCGAGCACTCGCCCCGTTGCAGCGCCTGCACGGCCAGGTGCAGCGCCACCAGGGAGGACGAGCAGGCGGTGTCGATGGTCACCGCCGGCCCCTCGACGCCGAAGGCGTAGGCGATCCGGCCGGACATGACGCTGGAGGTGCTGCCGGTCAGCAGATAGCCGCCCAGGTCCTCGGGCGCCTGGCGCGGGTCGGACGGATAGCCCTGGGCCGCCGCCCCGATGAACACGCCGACCTGGCGGCCCTTCAGCGACAGCGGGTCGACCCCGGCCCGCTCCAGCACCTCCCACGAGGTCTCCAGCAGCAGCCGCTGCTGCGGGTCCATGGCCAGCGCCTCGCGCGGGCTGATGCCGAACAGCTGCGCGTCGAACCGCGCCGCGTCGTCCAGGAAGCCGCCCACCCGCACATAGGTCGTGCCGGGCCGGGTGCCGTCCGGGTCGTAGATGCCGTCCACGTCCCAGCCGCGGTCGGCCGGGAAGGGCAGGACGACGTCGGTCTCGTCGGTGACGAGCCGCCACAGGTCCTCCGGGGTGGCGATGCCGCCCGGGTAGCGGCAGCTCATCGAGACGATCACCACCGGGTCGTCGTCCGCCGCCTGCGCCTGCGCGGCGGCCGGGACCGGCTCCCCGCCGGGCGCGGCGCCGAGCAGTTCGGCCCGCAGATGCCGGGCCAGCACGACCGGCGTCGGATGGTCGAAGACCAGCGTGGCGGACAGCTGCGTCCCGGCGGCACCGCTGAGCCGGTTGCGCAGCTCCACCGCGGTCAGCGAGTCGAAGCCCAGCTCCTTGAAGGTGCGGTCGGCGGCGACGGTCGCGCCGTCGGTGTGGCCCAGCACCGTCGCCGCGTGCCGGCGTACCAGATCGAGCAGGAGCTGCTCGCCCTCCGCCTCCGACACACCCGCCAGCCGGTTGCGCAGGGCCGCGGTCGCGGCCGGCCGGGCCGCCTCGCGGGCCGCCCGGCGCACCGGCGTCCGGGTGAGCCCGCGCAGCAGCAGCGGCAGCTCGTCGGCCGCCCGGCGCAGCAGCGCGCCGTCCACCTTGGCCGGGACGAGGGCGGCCCGCCCGGCGGCGAGGGCGGCGTCGAACAGGTCCAGGCCCTCCTCGTCGGTGAGCGGCACCAGACCGGTGCGGCCGAGCCGGCGCAGGTCCACCTCGCCCAGCCCGCCGAGCATGCTGCCGGAGTCCTCCCACGGCCCCCAGGCCAGCGACACCGCGGGCAGTCCCGCCGCCCGGCGGTGCGCGGCCAGCGCGTCCAGCAGCACGTTGGCCGCCGCGTAGTTGGCCTGCCCCGGGCCGCCGAGCACACCGGCGGTCGAGGAGAACAGCACGAACGCGGCGAGATCGGCGTCCCGGGTGAGTTCGTCCAGGAGCAGCGCCGCGTCCGCCTTGGGGCGCAGCACGGTGTCCAGCCGCTCGGGGGTGAGCGACCCCAGGACCCCGTCGTCCAGGACGCCGGCGGTGTGCACTACGGCGGTCAGCGGACGGTCCGCGGGCACCGCGGCCAGCAGCTCCCGCAGCGCGTCCCGGTCGGCGACGTCGCAGGCCGCGACCGTCACCGCGGCGCCCCGCGCGGAGAGTTCGGCCACCAGGTCGTCCGCCCCGGGCGCCGCGGCGCCCCGGCGGCTGACCAGCAGCAGGTTCCGCACCCCGTGCCGGTCCACCAGCCGGCGGGCCACCCCGGCGCCGAGCGCGCCGGTGCCACCGGTGATCAGCACCGTGCCCGCCGGGTCCAGGCCGGACGGCACGGTCAGCACGACCTTGCCGATGTGGCGGGCCTGGCTGATGAACCGGAAGGCCTCGGCCGCGTGCCGCACGTCCCACGAGGTGACGGGCGGCAGCCGCAGCGCACCTTGTGCGAACAGCTCGAGGACCGTGCCGAGCATCTCCCGGGTGTGGTCCGGTCCCGCGTCCACCAGGTCGAACGCCCGGTAGGTGACGCCCTGGTGCGCCTCGGCGACCTCCTGGGCGTCCCGCACGTCCGTCTTGCCCATCTCCAGGAACCGGCCGCCCGGCCCCAGCAGCCCGAGCGACGCGTCCACGAACTCCCGGGCCAGCGAGTTCAGTACGACGTCCACGCCGCGCCCGCCGCTGGTCCGCCGGAACTTCTCCGCGAAGTCCAGCGACCGGGAGGAGGCGATGTGGTCGTCGTCCAGGCCCATCGCGCGGAGCGTGTCCCACTTCGGGGGGCTGGCCGTGGCGTACACCTCGGCGCCCAGGTGCCGGGCCAGCTGCACGGCGGCCATGCCGACGCCGCCGGTGCCGGCGTGCACCAGCACCGACTCGCCGGGCCGCAGGTCCGCCAGGCCGACCAGCGCGTAGTACGCGGTGAGGAAGACCGCCGGGACGGAGGCCGCCTCGGCGAAGGACCAGCCGTCCGGGACCCTGGCCAGCAGCCGGTGGTCGGTCACGGCCATCGGGCCGATCCCGCCGAAGATCATGCCGAACACCCGGTCACCGGGCGCCAACGTGTCGACCCCGGGACCCGTTTCGAGCACCACACCGGCGCCCTCCACACCGAGCGGCCCGGCCTCTCCGGGGTACATGCCGAGGGCGTTCAGCGCGTCGCGGAAGTTCAGACCGGCCGCCCGTACGCCCACCCGGACCTGGCCGGGGGCGAGCGGGGCGGCGGCGTCGGGGTGGTCCAGCAGGGCCAGGTTCTCCAGCGTGCCGCCGCCGTCGACGCCCAGCCGCCAGGCCGGCGCCGCCGGCACGGCCAGCGCCCGCTCGGGGCGCACCCGGGTCAGCCGCGGCACCCGCAACTCGCCGTCCCGCACGGCCAGTTGCGGCTCGTCGGAGGCGAGCGCCGCCGGCAGCAGGTCCAGCGCGTCCGCAGCGCCGTCGAGGTCGACCAGCGTGAACCGGCCGGGGTGCTCCGACTGGGCCGTGCGCAGCAGCCCCCACACGGCGCTGTGCGTCAGGTCGGTCACGTCCTCGCTGCCCGCGGCGACGGCGCGCCGGGTCAGCACCACCAGCCGGACACCGGCGAACCGCTCGTCGGCGACCCAGCCCTGCACCAGCTCCAGCGCCCGGTGCGCGGCCTCGCGCACGGCGTCACCGCGATCCGCCGCCGCGGTGGCACCGGCACCCGGGTCCGCCGCGACCGGGTCGGTACGGAAGGAGACCAGCACCGCCGCGGGGGCCGCGCGGCCGCTTTCCAGGGCCGCGGCCAGGGCGTCCGGGGCCGGGTGGAGTGCGGCGGAGCCGCCGGTGAGATACGGCACCAGGTCGCCGGTGCCGGGGCCCACGGCCACCAGGTCCGGGGCCGCACCGGGCCGCGGTGCGGCGGCGAGCGGCTCCCAGCCCACCTGGAAGAGCCGGTCCCGGGTGGCGGAGCCGGCCGCCTCGATCCGCTCGCGCGCGGCCGGGCGCAGCACCAGCGCGTCGGCCGCCAGCACGGCCCGGCCGGACTCGTCGGCGGCCAGCACCGACACCGCGTCCTCCCCGGCCGGCGCCAGCCGCACCCGCAGCGACGGCGCGCCGACGGCGTACCGGGTCACCCCGCGCCAGGAGAAGGGCAGCCGGGCCTGGTCCCACTCGGGCAGCACCACGTTCAGGGCCACTCCGTGCAGGGCCGCGTCCAGCAGCGCGGGGTGCACGCCGTACTCCTCGGGCCGGGTGCCGTCCGGCAGCCCGGTCTCCACGAACAGCTCGGTGCCGCGCCGCCAGGCGGCCCGCAGCCCCTGGAACACCGGGCCGTAGTCCAGCCCCGTCTCCGCCATCAGCGGGTAGAGCCCGCCGACCTCCACCGGTTCGGCGCCGCGCGGCGGCCAGACGGCCAGCTCCTCCTCGTCGGTGTCGCCGGGCGCCTCGGCCCGGGCCAGCACACCGGTGGCGTGCAGGGTCCACGGCTCGTCGTCCGCCGCCTGGTCCGGCCGGGAGTGCAGGCTCAGCGAGCGCTGCCCGGACTCGCCCGCGGCGCCCACGCGCACCTGGAGGGTGACCGCCTCGCGCTCGGGGAGCACCAGCGGGGTGTGGAAGGTGAGTTCCTGTACGACGTCCAGGCCGACCCGTTCCCCGGCGTGCAGGGCGAGTTCGAGGAAGCCCGTGCCGGGCAGCAGTGCCTGGCCGAACACCTGGTGGTCCGCGATCCAGCCGTGCGCGCCCGTGGACAGCCGCCCGGTGAAGAGCAGTTCGTCGTCGTCCGCCAGGGACACCACGGCGCCGAGCAGCGGGTGGTCGGCCGCGCCGAGCCCGGCCGAACCCACCGCCGCCGAGCGGGCGGGCGTCAGCCAGTAGCGGCTGCGCTGGAAGGGGTAGACGGGCAGCTCGACGGCCGGCGCTGCGGCTCGGCCGTAGAACACCCGCCAGTCCACGGCGACGCCCCGGGTGTGCAGCCGGGCGAGCGCGGTCGTCACGGTGAGTTCCTCGGCCCGCTCCGCACGCAGCGCCGGGACCAGATCGGCGTCCGCGGCCGTGAGGCTGTCGCGGCCCATCGCGCACAGCGTCCCGTCGGGGCCCAGCTCCAGGAAGGTGCGTACGCCCGCGGCCTCCATGGCGCGGACCGCGTCCGCGAACCGCACCGTCCCCCGGGCGTGCCGCACCCAGTACTCGGGCGTCCGCAGCTCCTCCGCGGTGATCTCCCGGCCGGTCAGCGCCGATACGACGGGGATCTCCGGGGAGCCGAACGCGAGCCCGGCGACCACCCGGCGGAACTCCGGCAGCATCGGGTCGATGAGCGGCGAGTGGAAGGCGTGACTGACCGTCAGCCGCTTGGTCTTGCGCCCCTGTTCGGCGAAGTGCGCCGAGATCTCCAGCACCGCGTCCTGCTCACCGGCCACCACCACGGAGGCCGGACCGTTCACCGCGGCCAGGTCGACCCGTGCCGACCGCTCGGCCACCAGCGGCAGCACCTCCTCCTCGGCCGCCTGTACGGCGACCATGGCGCCGCCCTCCGGCAGCTCCTGCATCAGCCGGCCGCGCGCCGCCACCAGGGCCGCCGCGTCCGCCAGGGACAGCACCCCGGCCACGTGCGCGGCGCTCACCTCGCCGATGGAGTGCCCGGTCACATACTCCGGACGGACCCCGTGGTGGGCGACGAGCCGGAACAGCGCGACCTCCAGCGCGAACAGCGCCGGCTGGGTGTACTCGGTCCGGTCCAGCAGCCCCTCGGTGCCGTCGGCGCCGAACACCACCTCGCGCAGCGGCCGCCGCAGATGCCGGTCCAGCTCCGCGCAGACCTCGTCGAACGCCTCGGCGAACACCGGCGAGGCGCCGTACAGCTCGCGGCCCATGCCCACGCGCTGGCTGCCCTGGCCGGTGAAGAGGAAGCCGAGCTTGCCGCGCACCGCCTGACCGAGCGTCACCCGCGGGTCGGGGCGGTCCTCGGCCAGTGCCGCAAGGGCCCGGGCGAGTTCCTCGCCGCTCTCCGCGACGACGGCGGCCCGGTGCTCGAACGCCGTCCGGGTGGTCGCGAGCGCATGGCCGACCGCCACCGCGTCCGGCGCGTCCGCGGCGTCCAGCCGGGCCAGCAGGGCGCGCGCCTGGTCCCGTACGGCCTCGGGGCTGCGCGCCGACAGCAGCCAGGGCACCGCCCGCGGCGCGGTGCCGGCACCCGTGTCCGCGGCCTCCTGCTCGGGCGCCTGCTCCAGCACCACATGGGCGTTGGTGCCGCTGATGCCGAACGACGACACCCCGGCGCGGCGCGGTCGGCCGGTCTCCGGCCACGGCGTGGCCTCGGTCAGCAGCTCCACCCGCCCCGCCGACCAGTCCACGTGCGGCGTCGGCTCGTCCACGTGCAGGGTGGCCGGCAGCACGCCGTGCTGCATCGCCAGCACCATCTTGATGACACCGGCGACACCGGCCGCCGCCTGGGTGTGCCCGATGTTGGACTTCACCGAGCCCAGCCACAGCGGATCGGTGCGGTCCTGGCCGTAGGTGGCCAGCAGCGCCTGCGCCTCGATCGGGTCGCCCAGGGTGGTGGCGGTGCCGTGGGCCTCCACCGCGTCGACGTCCCCGGGGGCCAGCCGGGCGTCGGCCAGCGCCTGCCGGATCACCCGCGCCTGCGCGGGGCCGTTGGGCGCGGCCAGCCCGTTGCTCGCCCCGTCCTGGTTGGTGGCGCTGCCCCGCACCACGGCCAGCACCCGGTGCCCGAGCCGCCGCGCGTCGGACAGCCGCTCCAGCGCCAGCACGCCGACGCCCTCGGCGAGGCCTGTGCCGTCCGCCGCCGCGGCGAAGGAGCGGCACCGCCCGTCCGCGGACAGCCCGCGCTGCCGGCTGAAGCCCTGCAACTGGTGCGGCGTGGTCATCACGGTGATGCCACCGGCCAGCGCCAGCGAGCACTCGTCCCGGCGCAGCGCCTGGCACGCGGCGTGGATCGCCACCAGCGAGGCCGAGCAGGCGGTGTCGACGGTGACCGCGGGGCCCTCCAGGCCGAGCGTGTACGCGATCCGGCCGGAGAGCACGCTCGCCGCACCGGAGGTGAGGAAGTACCCCTCGTACTCGCCGAGTTCGGCCGGGGGAACGCGGGCGTAGTCCTGGAAGGCGGTGCCCATGTACACACCGGTGCGGCTGCCGTGCAGCGTCGTCGGGTCGATTCCGGCCCGCTCCAGCGTCTCCCACGAGGTCTCCAGCAGAAGCCGCTGCTGGGGGTCCATCGCGACCGCCTCGCGCGGCGATATGCCGAAGAACTCCGCGTCGAACTCCGCGATGTCGGTGAGGAATCCGCCGTGGCGCGTGTACACCGTGCCCGGGCGGTCCGCGTCCGGGTCGTACAGCGCCTCCAGGTCCCAGCCCCGGTCGGTGGGGAACCCGGAGACCGCGTCACCGCCCGCGGCGACGAGCTGCCAGAACTCCTCCGGGGTCCGGATGCCACCGGGCAGCCGGCAGCCCATGCCGACGACGGCGATCGGTTCCTGCGCGGCGGCGAGCAGCTCCTTGTTCTCCTGCCGCAGCCGCTCCGTCTCCTTCATTGACGCGCGCAGGGCATCGACGATTTTGTCCGGCGACGTGGCCATGGTCCCTCACTGATCGGTTGCCTTGGAACGACGTTCTTCGCGGTGCGTTGCTACTCTTCGCCGAGCATGAGCCGCACCAGATCGTCGGCGTCCATCTCGTTGATCCGCTGCTCTGCTGCCATCAGTTCCTGCGCACGTTCCCGCGCCCTTTCGTCTTCCGGTTCCGCTTCCGGCTCGCGGGTCTCCGCACCGTCCGCGAGCGCCGTTTCCAGCAGGAAATCCACCAGTTTCCCGAGCGAGGGCCGGTCGAAGATCACGGTGACCGGCAGCCGGAGACCGGTGTCCTCCTGGAGCCGGTTGCGCAGCTCCACCGCGATCACCGAGTCGACGCCCAGCTCCTTGAACGGCTGGCGGTCGCCGATCGCGTCCGGGTCGGCGTACCCGAGGACGCTCGCCACCTGGGCGCGGACCACCCGGGCGGCCTCCTCCCGGCGCCGCCCCGGATCCAGCTCCGTGAGCCGCCGCGCCCAGGTCCCGGCCTCGCCGCCGGCCCCTTCCGGATCCGCCGGCTCCGACTGCCGTACCGCCTCCCGGACCTCGGGCACCTCGTCGAAGAACCGGCTCGGGCTCTTGGCGGTGAACGCCGCGTGGAACGCCGTCCAGTCCACGTCGGCGACGACCGGCGCGGCCGCGTCGTCGTCCAGGCACCGCGCCAGCGCCCCGATCGCCCGCTCCGGGTCCAGCAGCCGTATCCCGCGCCGGACGATGGCCGCGTCCATGCCGTCGCGGGCCATCATCCCGTCGCCGGCCCAGGGCCCCCAGATCACCGAGGTGGCGGGCAGCCCCTGGGCCCTGCGGTACTCCGCGAGGGCGTCCTGGTAGGCGTTGGCCGCCGCGTAGCCGCCGTTGCCCGCGCTGCCCCACATCCCGGAGACGGACGAGAACAGCACGAACGCGTCCAGGTCGTGGGTGATTTCGTGCAGATGCAGCGCGCCCTCGGCCTTGGCCCGGACCACCTCCGCGAAGCGCTGCGGGGTGAGCGCGTCCAGCGGGACGTTCTCGATCAGACCGGCCGTGTGGACGACCGCCCGCACCGGGTGGCCCTCCGCCTCCAGCTCGGCCAGCAGCCCGGCCAGCGCGGCCCGGTCGGCGACGTCGCAGGCGCGGACCGTGACCCGGGCGCCGAGCGCGGTCAGGTCCCGGGTCAGCGCGTCGGCCCCCGGTGCCGCGGGTCCGCTGCGGCTGACCAGCACCAGATGCTCCGCGCCCTGCCCGGCCAGCCAGCGTGCGGCGTGCGCGCCGAGCGCGCCGGTGCCGCCCGTGACGAGCGTGGTGCCCCGCGGTGTCCAGGACGGCCCGGTACCGCCGTCCGGCCGCGGCGCGCGGACCAGCCGGCGCACGAACACCCCGGCGTCGCGGACCGCGACCTGGTTCTCGCCGTCGCCCGCACCGGCCAGCACCGCGGGCAGCAGCCCGAGCACCGCGGCGTCCGGCTCGTCCGGCAGATCCACCAGCCCGCCCCAGCGCTCCGGCCACTCCACCGCGGCGACCCGGCCGAGGCCCCAGACCGCGGCCTGCGCCGGTGCGGTCACCCGGTCACCGGCACCGACCGCCACGGCGCCCTGCGTCACACACCACAGCTGTGCGTCCGTCCCGGCGTCGGCGAGCGCCTGGACCAGCGTCAGGGCCTCGCTCCCGGACTCCGCGGGACGGTCCGGCGAGCCCGGCGCCGGCAGCCACAGCACCCCGGCCGACGGCGCCCCGGCGCGCAGCCGCTCCGCCAGCTCGGCCCGTCCGAGCTCCGCCGGCACCGCCAGTACGGCCGCCTCGGCGCCGCTGCGGGTGAGGGCGTCCAGCAGGGCCGGCACCGGCCGCCGGTCCGGCGCATCCGCCGCGGTCCGCGGGGCCTCCGGTACGACCACCAGCCACCGGCCGGACAGGGTGCCCAGCGGCGCCCGCGGCAGCGGCTGCCAGGAGATCCGGTACCGCCAGGAGTCCACCAGCTCCCGTTCGTCCTGCCGCCGGCGCCAGTCGGCCAGGGCCGGCAGCAGCGCCCGCAGGGCGGCCACCTCCGCGATGCCCGTCTCGGCGGCCAGCGCCTCCGCGTCCCCGCGCTCCACCACGTCCCAGAACCGGCGGTCCGCCGCGCTCTCCGGCGCCGCGGCGGGCTCCGGAGCGGGCGCCGTCAGCCAGTACCGCTCGTGCTGGAAGGCGTAGGTGGGCAGCTCCGTCCGGGTCGCGCCGGAACCGGCGAACACCGCCGCCCAGTCCACCGGCGCGCCCAGCGTGTACGCCTGCGCCAGCGAGGTCAGGAACCTCCGCGGCCCGCCCTCCCCGCGGCGCAGCGAGCCGACGACCGCACCGGACCCGCCGAGCGCGTCGATCGCCTCCTGGGCGCCCACGCTCAGTACGGGATGAGGGCTGATCTCGAACAGCAGGGTGTGCCCCCGCTTCAGGACCGTGCCCATGGCCCGCTCGAACTGCACCGGTTCGCGCAGGTTGCGGTACCAGTACCCGGCGTCCAGCTCGCGCGTGTCCAGCAGTTCGCCGGTCACCGTCGAGTAGAACGGCACCTCGCCCGCGCGCGGCTCGATCCCGTCGAGCGCCTCCAGCAGGCGTTCCCGGATGGCCTCGACCTGGGCCGAGTGCGCCGCGTAGCTCACCGGGATCCGCTTGGCCCGCACATCCCGGGCGGTGCACACGGCGACCAGCTCCTCCAGCGCCGCGGGCTCACCCGAGACCACCACCGAGGAGGGCCCGTTGACCACCGCGAGGTCCAGGCGCTCGTCCCAGCAGGGCAGGGCGCGCACCCCCTCCGCCGACAGTGCCACCGACACCATCCCGCCGAGGCCGGAGATCGCGGTCAGCGCCTGGCTGCGCAGGGCCACGATCCGGGCCGCGTCCGGCAGCGAGAGTCCGCCGGCGACACAGGCCGCCGCGATCTCGCCCTGGCTGTGCCCGACCACCGCGGTCGGCCGCACCCCGTACGACTCCCACAGCCGCGCCAGCGACACCATCATCGCGAACAGCACCGGCTGCACGACGTCGACCCGGTCCAGACCCGGCGCGCCCGGCACCTCGCGCAGCACGTCCAGCAGCGACCAGTCGGTGACCGCGTCGAGCGCCGCCGCGCACTCGTGCATCCGCTCCCGGAACACCGGGGAGGAGTCCAGCAGTTCCACCGCCATGCCCGCCCACTGCGCACCCTGGCCCGGGAAGACGAACACCCGCTCCGCGTCGCCGGCGGCCCGGCCCTGGACGACCGTCTCCGCCGGGGCGTTGCGCGCCAGCGTGTCCAGGGCGGCCTCCAGCGCGGGCCGGTCGTCGCCGATCAGCACGGCGCGGTGCGCGAAGGCGGCCCGGGTGGTGGCCAGGGAGAGGCCCACGTCGGCGGCGCCGGGTGCGGTCCGCCCGTCGAGATGGGCGCGCAGGGCGGCCGCCTGCGCGCGCAGCGCCTGCGGGGTCTTCGCGGACAGCGGCCACAGCACCGGGCCGGCCGGGGCCTCCACGGCCTCCGCGAGCGCCTCGGGGTCCGGCAGCGCCTCGGCGGCCGGGCGGTCCTCGGGCGCCTCCTCCAGGATGGCGTGGACGTTGGTGCCGCTGATCCCGAACGAGGAGATGCCCGCCCGGCGCGGCCGGCTGCCGCGCGGCCAGGGCACCGTGTCGGTGAGCAGCGCCACCGCGCCCGCGGACCAGTCGACATGCGGGGTCGGCGCGTCGATGTGCAGGCTGGCGGGCAGCCGCCCGTGGTGCAGCGCCATCACCATCTTGATCACCCCGGCGATGCCCGCGGCGGCCTGGGTGTGCCCGATGTTGGACTTCACCGAGCCCAGCCACAGCGGCTGGTCACCGGCGCGGTCCCGGCCGTACGTGGCCACGAGCGCCTGCGCCTCGATCGGGTCGCCGAGCCGGGTGCCCGTGCCGTGCGCCTCGACCGCGTCGACGTCCCGCGGGGTCAGCCGGGCGTTGGCCAGCGCCTGCCGGATCACCCGCTCCTGCGACGGCCCGTTCGGGGCGGTCAGACCGTTGCTGGCGCCGTCCTGGTTGACCGCCGAGCCGCGCAGCAGCGCGAGCACCCGGTGCCCCTGGCGCCGGGCGTCCGACAGCCGCTCCAGCACCACCATGCCGACGCCCTCGCTCCAGCCGGTGCCGTCGGCCGCGGCGGCGAACGGCTTGCAGCGGCCGTCCGGCGCCAGCCCGCGCTGCTGGGCGAACTCCACGAACATGCCCGGCGTCGCCAGCACCGTCACCCCGCCGGCCAGCGCCATGGTGCACTCGCCCTGTTGCAGGGCGCGGCTCGCCATGTGCAGCGCGGTCAGGGAGGAGGAGCAGGCGGTGTCCACGGTGACCGCGGGACCCTCCAGGCCGAGGCTGTAGGCCACCCGCCCGGAGATGACACTGGCCGTGGTGCCGGTCAGCACATAGCCCTGCCCGCCCTCGGCCGGCTCGCCCAGCCGGGGGCCGTAGTCCTGCGCGGTCGCGCCCGCGAACACCCCGACCCGGGTGCCGCGCAGCGCGGTGGGGTCGACCCCCGCCCGCTCCAGCGCCTCCCACGCCGTCTCCAGCAGCAGCCGCTGCTGCGGATCCATGGCGAGCGCTTCCCGCGGGCTGATCCCGAAGAAGCCCGCGTCGAACGCGGCCGCGTCGTAGAGGAACCCGCCCTCCCGGGCGTAGCGGACGTCCGGGTTCTCCGGGTCGTGCAGTTCGGTGCGGGGCCAGCCGCGGTCGGTGGGGAAGCCGGAGATCGCGTCCTTGCCGGCGGCGACGAGCTGCCAGAGGTCCTCGGGCGAGCGCACCCCGCCGGGGAACCGGCAGCCCATGCCGACGATCGCGATGGGCTCGTCGTCCGCGGCCGCCGCCTGCGGGGTGTCGTCCGCCGGCTGCTCGCCCGTCGACCGGGCGCGCAGGAAGCGCACCAGCTCGTCCGGTGTCGGGTAGTTGTAGATGAGGGTGGGGGGCAGGTCGGTCAGACCGGTCGCCTCGGCCACCCGGTCCCGGAACTCGACCGCCGTCAGCGAGTCGAACCCCAGCTCCTTGAAGGTCCGTCCGGTGTCCACGGTGTCGGTCGAGAAGTGTCCGAGCACCGTCGCCACACTCGCCCGCACCAGCTCCGGCAGATCCGCCGCCGGAGCGGTGCCCGCCACCTCATGCGGGGTCTGCCCGGGCGCGGTCGGGGCATTGGCCGGTTCCCGGAGCGCCCGGTCCGGCGCGGCCGGGGCCTCGGCCGGGAGCGGCCCGGGGCCGCCCGCCGCGTCGAACCAGTACGACGCGCGCTGGAAGGCGTACGTGGGCAGGTCGACCCGCTCCTCGGCCCAGCCGGTGAGCGGCGTCCAGTCCACCGTCGCCCCGCGGACGAACGCCTCGGCCAGCGCCGCGACGACCGTGTGCTCCTCGGGCCGGCCGTCCCGCAGCAGGGGCACGACCGAGGCGCCCGGCAGCCCGTCCTCGGCGGCCAGGCCTTCCCGGGTCATCGCGGTCAGCCCGCCGGGCCCCAGCTCCAGACAGCAGGTCACGCCCTCGGCGCGCAGCAGGCGGACGCCGTCGAGGTAGCGCACGCAGGCCCGGATGTGCCGGGCCCAGTAGTCGGGTGAGCCCAGCTCGTCGGCGGTGGCGATGCGGCCCGTGACGTCGGAGATCACCGGGATCCGCGGTGCGGAGTAGTCCAGCCCCGCGGCCACCTCGCGGAACTCGTCCAGCACGCCGTCCATGTGCGGCGAGTGGAAGGCATGGCTGACCCGCAGCCGCTTGGTCCTGCGGCCGTCGGCCGCGAACCGGGCGGCGACGGCCGTGGCGGCGTCCCGGTCGCCGGAGACGACCGTGGTCCGGGGGCCGTTGAGGGCGGCGATCGACACCAGCCGCTCGTCGTCGGGCAGCGCGGCCCGTACCTCCCGCTCGTCGGCCTCGATGGCGATCATCGCGCCGCCCTCGGTGGCCTGCTGCATCAGCCGTCCGCGCGCCGCGACCAGGGTGCAGGCGTCGGCGAGGGAGAACACCCCGGCGACATGCGCGGCGGCCAGCTCGCCGATGGAGTGGCCGAGGAGGACGTCGGGGCGCGGCCCGCACCGCTCCACCAGCCGGAACAGCGCGACCTCCAGCGCGAACAGCGCGGCCTGGGTGTAGCGGGTCTCGTCGAGCAGCTCCGCCTCGGGCGTGCCCGGGTCGGCGAAGAGCAACTCCCGCAAGGGACGCGGCAGATGGGGATCCAGTTCCGCGCACACCTCGTCCAGGGCGGCGGCGAACACCGGGACCGTGGCGTACAGCCGGCGTCCCATGCCGGGCCGCTGGCTGCCCTGCCCGCTGAACAGGAACGCCGTACGGCCCGCGCCCCGGGCCGTGCCGCGCACCACGTTCGGCGCGGGCACCCCGCGGGCGAGCGCCGCCAGGCCGTCCAGCAGCTCACCGGTGCCGTCGCCCAGCACGACGGCGCGCTCCTCGAACGCGGTGCGCCGGGCGGCGAGCGTGAACCCGACGCCCGCCGGGCTCAGTTCCGGGCGGCCGGCGACATGCGCGTGCAGCCGCTCCGCCTGGGCGCGCACCGCGGCGGCCGAGCGGCCGGAGACCACCCACGGCAGCGGCGAGAACGCCCCCGGCGTCCGCGCGGGCGCCGGCTCGGCCACCGGCACGGCCTCGGAGAGCACCACATGGCAGTTGGTGCCGCCCATGCCGAACGAGCTGACACCGGCCCGCAGCGGGGCGTCCTCGCGCGGCCAGCCGGTCAGCTCCGTCTGCACCCGCAGCCGCAGCTCCTCGAAGGGGATCCGCGGGTTGGGGGTATGGAAGTTGAGGCTCGGGGGCAGCTCCCGGCGGCTGATGCCGAGCGCCGTCTTGATGAGCCCGGCGACGCCGGCCGCGGCCTCCAGATGCCCGATGTTGGTCTTCACCGAGCCCACCAGCAGCGGTGCGTCCGGCTCCCGACCGGGGCCGAACACCGCGCCCAGCGCGGCCGACTCCAGCGGGTCGCCCTTCTTCGTCCCGGTGCCGTGCAGCTCGACGTAGCTCACCTCGGCCGGGTCGACCCCGGACCGCTGGTACGCCTCGCGCAGCACCTCCTCCTGCGCCCGGGCGTTGGGGACGGTGAGCCCCTCGCTCGCCCCGTCGTTGTTCATCGCCGTGCCGTCGATCACGCAGTAGATCCGGTCGCGGTCGGCGAGCGCGCGGGAGAGCGGCTTGAGGACGACCAGACCGGCGCCCTCGCCCCGCACATAGCCGTTGGCGCGCGCGTCGAAGGTGAAACAGCGGCCGTCCGGGGACAGTCCGCCGAACGTCTCGGAGTGCCGGGTGCTCTCCGGGGAGAGGTTGAGGTTCACCCCGCCCGCGAGTGCCAGCTCCGCCTCGCCCCGCCGCAGACTCTCGCAGGCCAGGTGCACCGCGACCAGCGAGGACGACTGCCCGGTGTCCAGCGCCATGCTCGGCCCGCGCAGATCCAGGGTGTACGACACCCGGTTGGCGATGATGCTGCGGTGCAGGCCGGTCATGCTGTGCCGGCCGGCCGTGGCCGTGCCGTCGCGCCGCACCGCGGTGGCGTAGTCGTCCCACATGACGCCCACGAAGACACCGGTTCTGCTGCCGCTCAGCTCCGCCGGGACGACACCGGCGTCCTCCAGCGCCTCCCAGCTCAGTTCCAGCATCAGCCGCTGCTGCGGATCCATGGCGGCGGCTTCCCGGGGCGATATGCCGAAGAATTCCGGGTCGAACTGGTCGACCTGGTCCAGAAATGCACCGGCACCGGCATCGAGCCCGCGTCCGGCCGGGGCCTGCGATACGGCGTCGGTACCCTCGCGCAGCAGTGTCCAGAAGGCCTCGGGGTTCGGTGCGCCAGGGAATCGGCAGGACAGTCCGACAATGGCGACGGGTTCACCGGTCACGCTGGTGCGGTCAGCTGCGAATGGCCGGGCGGTGCGCATGAATCTCCCGAAAGTCCGACGACCGAGAATGTGGCTGGAAGAGAGCGGAAGAAGGGACGGAGGAAGGGACCGGGATACCGGGCCGCGCCCTGGTGGTGCGCGGTCGCTCAGGGTGGCGGAGCGTGTCCGTCCGCCGGTGCAGACTGCCTGATCGCATCAGGCACAGTCAGTAGACCCCGACGCTCCGTGGGCTGTCCAATAACATCGCCCATGGCATCGATAACCCGTCTTATGAGGGGCGTGCTCAACACGGCGGAAACAACTCGGAAATAGCGCGGAATAGGGGCTCCAGGTGGGCCGAGTAGTGCGTTGACAAACGGAGTTCACTGTTTGTAGCGTCCGAGCGGCGGTGCGCGTGCACCGGTCGGGGAAATAAGGAAGGGCATATCAGGGATGGCCGAACAGCAAATTCCCACCGCGGCGGATGTCGGCAGCATGTACGACCAGTCGACGGACCTTCTCTCCGAAGTGATGGGGGGAAATATCCACCTCGGTTACTGGCACAGTGACGAGGACGACGCGTCGGTCGAGCAGGCCACCGACACCCTGACCGACATGGTCGCCGAGCGGCTGGGACTCTCCTCGGGCCTCAGGGTGCTGGACGTCGGCTGCGGCAGCGGCAAGCCCGCCGTCCGGATCGCCGGCCGGTGGGACGTACACGTCACCGGCATCACCATCAGCGCCCAGCAGGCGGAGACGGCCGCTGCCCGGCCCGAGGTCGGCGAGAACAGCGGCCAGGTGGCCTTCCGGCAGGGCGACGGCATGGCCCTGCCCTTCGGCGACGCGCAGTTCGACGGCGTCTACGCCATCGAGTCCTTCCTGCACATGTCCGACCGCGGCAAGGCCATCGCCGAGGCGGCGCGGGTGCTGCGCCCCGGGGGCACGCTGGTCACGGCCAACCCGTACCAGCAGGGTGAACTGGACGAGCGGGAGGCCGAGATCGTCGCGGCGAACCGCCGGCTCTTCCAGATCCCGCCGCTCGGTGACGCCGACACCTACGTCGCCCACATGGAGAACGCGGGCCTGAAGGTCGTCGAGGTGCTGGACATCGGCGAGAACGTGCGGCGCAGCCACACGCTGGCCGCAGCCGCCATCCGGCAGGCCACCGAGACCTTCGACGACGCGTTCAGCGAGCAGCTCACCGAGGCCGCCGACATCATCGAGCGCTTCGGGGACCTGCCGCAGGTCGGCTACGGCATCATCGTCGCCCGCAAGCTCTGACGCACAGAGCGGTCAGGACAGGATCCGGCGCAGCAGATCCCGCAGCAGCGCCCGGTCCTGTTCCGGCAGCGCGGCCAGCGGTTCGCGGGCGAAGTCCAGCGAGGCGTGCACCTGCCCGGCGGTGGACCGGCCCGCGTCCGTGGCGAGGACCAGTTTGACCCGGCGGTCGGCGGGGTCGGGCCGGCGCTGCACCAGACCGCGGGCCTCCAACCGGTCCACCAGCCCGGTCACATTGGACGGTTCGCACTTGAGCTGCTCGGCGATCCTGCGCATCGGCAGCGGGCCGTGCGACAGCAGGGCGAGCAGCCGCGCCTGGGAGCCGGAGAGCCCGTGCACGGCCGCGGCCGCCTCGTACTCGCCGTAGAAACGGGACACCATCGTGCCGATGAGGTCGATGACCTCCAGGGTCAGCGGAGACCTGGCTAACGTCATTTCACCAGCTTAACCATGCAGGTGACGGACTGTCCGGAGTCAGTACAGTTCGGCCAACGCAAAGGCCAGATCCAGTGCCTGCTCTTGGCCCAGGCGGGAACCGGCCAACTCCAGCCGGACCCCGCCCGGATGGCCGCCGAGGGCGCGGAGCACCTCGAAGAAGCCGCCGATCTCGTCCAGCACCCGGGCGGGCGTCCCGTCGGGCACCGGGTCGCACACCCAGCCCACCGGGGCGCCGCTCGCGGTGGCCTTCGCCACCAGCCCGGGCAGCCGGTCCCGCACCGCCGCCGCGCCCATCCGGACGAGGAACGTCAGCCGTCCCGGCTCGCGCCCCGGATCGAGGCGGTCGACCAGCGCAGGCACCTCGTCGGCCGCCGTGGCCGGCCCCAGCCGCACCCCGAGCGGGTTGCGGATGCCCGCGGCGTACGCCACCTGCGGGCCGTCGGGCCGGCGGGTGCGCCCGTCGAGCCAGAGCAGATGCCCGGACAGACCGTACCGTCCGCCGCGCTCGGCGGTCCGGGTCAGCGCCCTCTCGTACGCCACGTCCCGCGCCTCGTGACCGGTGAAGAACTCCGCCCTGCGCAGCGCCTCCGGCGTCGCCCCGCAGGCCTCCATGAAGCGGATCGCCGCGGCGATCCGCCGGGTCAGGCGGGTGTGCCGGGCTCGCGCGGGGGAGCGCGCCACGAAGTCCTGGATCTCTCCGTGCACCCGCCGTACGTCGGTGTGGTGTCCGGCGGTGAGCCCGCGCAGCAGGTTCAGGGCCGCGGCCGTGGCCTGGTACGTCCCCCGCGCCGGCGCCCCGTCGCCGAGCGGTCCGACCACCTTCACGACCGGACGCGCACCCGCGTAGGAGAGTACGACGGCCATCCGCAGCAGCGTCCCGAACGCCTCGGCGACCTGCCCGCCCGCGACGTCGTCCGCGGCCAGCAGGAACGCCTCGCCCCGCGCGACCGCGGCGAGCCGCGCCCGCAACCGGTCGCACTCACCGGGCAACAACAGCGGCGGACACCCCGCCAGTTCGGCGAGCGCGCCATCGACCCCACCCATCAGCCACCCCCCTCACCCACGCCACCGCGCTCGGGACCCGCTCCGGTGCCGGAGGGCGTGCCGCCGAGGAGCGCCGGCTTCGTGCCCGGGCCCGCGGGTCCACCCCGTGGGGGTGCCGTGGTCGGCCGGGGTGCCGGGTTCGGGGCCGGATCCGGGGGTCCACCTGGTGGGGGTGCCGTGGTCGGCCAGGGTGCCGGGTTCGTGCCCGGGCCCGCGGGACCACCCCGTGGGGGTGCCGTGGTCGGCCGGGGTGCCCGGTTCAGGGCCGGATCCGGGGGTCCACTTGGTGGGCGTGCTGTGCTTGGCCAGGGTGCTGGGGTCGTGCCCGGGCCCAGCGGCCCACCCGGCGGGCGCGCCGCTCTCGGCCGGGGTGCCGGGCGCGCGGCCGGGTGTCTTCCGGCGGGGGGACGGGGGGTTCTTGTTGTGGAGGGGCCGGGTGGGGTGGTCACGAGCGGGGGCCGGTCACCGAGGCGGCCGTGCGGCCGCGGGCGAGGGAGGTCACGGCGCCCGCGACCACCAGATGGCCGCTCCGGCCGCCCGCCGACATGATCGACTCGGGGTGGAACTGCACCGCGGCCAGCGGCCGTTCCCGGTGCTCGACCGCCATCACCACGCCGTCCCAGGTCTCCGCGGTCACCCGCAGCTCCGCCGGCATCTGCGCCGCGCTGGCGTACAGCGAGTGGTACCGGCCCACCGTGAACTCCCGGGGCAGCCCCGCCAGCAGCCGGCTGTCCTGCGCGGTCACCCGGACCTGGGACGACTTGCCGTGCACCGGCCGGTCCAGCACCCCGAGGCTGCCGCCGAAGTACTCGACGAGCCCTTGCAGTCCGAGGCAGACCCCGAACACCGGCAGGTCCAGCCGCTCCGCCTCGGCGAGCGTCGCGCCCAGCCCGAAGTCGGCGGGGCGGCCCGGCCCCGGTGAGAGCACCAGCAGATCGGGCCGTTCCCGCGCCAGCACCGGCAGATGCCCGGGGCTGCGGTACGTCGTCACGCTCGCGCCGGTCTGCCGCAGATAGTCCGCCAGGCAGTGCGCGAACGAGTCACGGTGATCCACCATCAGGATCCGCAGCCCCTCGCCCGGCCGGTCCGGGCCCACGGTCAGCGGCCCCGGACCGGAGTGCGGCAACGGCACGGTGAGCACGTCGAGCAGCGCCCGCGCCTTCAGCTCGGTCTCGGCCTCCTCCGCCTGCGGCGAGGAGTCGTACAGCAGGGTCGCCCCCGCCCGCACCGTCGCCACCCCGTCCCGCACCTGGATGGTGCGCAGGGTCAGCACCGTGTCCAGTGTGCCGTCGAAGGCGAGGCAGCCCACCGCGCCCGCGTACCAGCGGCGCGGCGAGCGCTCCACCCGCTCGATGAACTCGACCGCCGCCAGCTTGGGCGCCCCGGTGACGGTCACCGCCCACAGATGGGCGAGAAAGCCGTCCAGGGCGTCCCGGCCCGGCGCGAGCACCCCGCGCACCCGGTCCACGGTGTGGATGAGCGTCGCGTACGTCTCGATCCGCCGCCGCGCCGTGACCTGCACCGAACCCGGCACACAGACCCGCGCCTTGTCGTTGCGGTCGACATCCGTGCACATGGTCAGCTCCGACTCCTCCTTGACGGAGCCGAGCAGTTCCCGCACGCGTTCGGCGTCCTCCAGGGCGTCGCGGCCCCGGCGGACGGTCCCGCTGATCGGCGCGGACTCCACCACCAGCCGGTCGCCGAGCCCGGCCGGGTCGCCCTCGCGCCGTACCCGTACGAACATCTCCGGGGAGGCGCCGATCAGATACTCGCCCTCCCCGAGGTTGGCCAGCAGGCTGTGCGGAGCGGGGTTGGTCTCGCGCAGCCGTCTGAAGAGCACGGAGGGCGGCTCGGCGCAGGCTCGGCGGAACACCTGGCCGGGCACCACCTCGAACAGGTCGCCGGACCGGAACAGCTCCTTGGCCTGTTCGACCACCTCGGCGTACTCACCGGGCGCGTGGTCGCGCAGCCGGCCGGGGGAGCCGGGGGCGAACGGCGCGGCCTCGGTGGTGCGCTCCAGCCCCTCGGTGCTCGTGCCCTCGGCGCTGAACTCGTAGACGTGCCGCAGCGCCTCGTCCCGGCGCAGATCCAGCTCGTGGATCTCGTCCGGCAGATGCAGCACCAGGTCGCGGTCGTCCGGGTCGCGGACCTGGTGCAGCTCGACGGGCTCCACCTGGAACAGCAGGTCGTAGCCGAACGCGCCGTACAGGCCCAGCAGTCGGTCGTCCGGTCCCGCCATGGCCGCGAGCAGCGCGCGCACCGCCTGGAACACCCCGGCGTGCGCGGTACGGTCCTCCTCCGCGAAGACCCCGCCCGGCCCCGGCGCCCGTCCCACGACCTCGTCGGCGTCGGCCGACCACTCGGTCAGCACCGGCTCCAGCGCCGCCCGCAGCGCGGGAAGCAGCACCCGGCCCCGGGAGTTGAGCGCCCGGACGGCCACCCGGTCACCGCGCACACTCACCTCGACCGGCGGATCGGCATAGCCGATGACCAGGTCGTCACCGCAGTACCGCAGCATGCCGCGCCGCTGGTCGAGGGTGTTCTCCAGCCGGGCGCGGGCGAGCCGGGCCGGACCGGCCGGCAGCGTCGAGCGGTGCACGCCCACCCCGGCGGGCGTGGTCCAGCGTGCCGTGCGCCGGTCGGGCCAAGGGGTGCCGACGGCGTCCGTCAGCGACATGAGAACTCACCTGCCTGAAAGAACCGGAAAAGATAAGGGGAGACGGCGCGCGGCCGGCGGACCGGATGCGCGGCTGCCGGGCCGGTCAGGGACGGTCCACCGGCGCACCCGCGCGCAGCACATGGCGCTGGAGCTTCCCGGTGGCGCCGATCGGCAGCGCGGCGACGAACTCCACGAGCCGCGGATACTTGTACGGGGCTATCTCCGACTTGACGAACTCCTGGATGTCCCGCGCGAGTTGCTCACTGGGCTCGACCCCGGGCGCCGGCACCACGAAGCCCTTGACGACCGAGCCGCGCTCCGCGTCGGGCACGCCGACCACCCCGCAGTCGAGGACGGCCGGATGACGCAGCACCGCCTGTTCGACCTCGGGGGCGGCCACGTTGTAGCCGGCGGTGACGATCATGTCGTCGGCGCGGGCCTGGTAGCGGAAGTAGCCGTCGGCGTCGCGGACGTAGATGTCGCCGGTGATGTTCCAGCCGTCCTGGACCTGGGCGCGCTGCCGGTCGTCGCTGAGGTAGCGGCAGCCGGTCGGCCCCTGCACCGCGAGCCGCCCCGGCACGCCGTCCGGCACCACGGCGCCCTGCTCGTCGATCACCCGGGCCCGGAAGCCGGGCACCGGCCGGCCGGTGCAGCCCGGCCGGATGTCGTCGTCGGCGGCCGAGATGAACACGTGCAGCATCTCCGTGGAGCCGATGCCCTCGATGATCCGGTGACCGGTGGCCCGTTCGAAGGCGTGCCAGGTGTCGGCCGGCAGCGCCTCCCCGGCCGACACACAGCGCCGCAGGGACCGCAGATCGTAGGTGTCGATGCGGCGCAGCGCCGTCCGGTAGGCGGTGGGCGCGGTGAACAGCACGGTGACGCCGTGCCGGCCCACCGCGGTGAACAGCTCCTCCGGGGCGGCCTTCTCCAGCAGCAGCGCCGACGCGCCCGCGCGCAGCGGGAACACCAGCAGTCCGCCCAGGCCGAAGGTGAAGGCGAGCGGCGGGCTGCCGCCGAACAGGTCGTCCGGCCGGGGCCGCAGCACCCGCGCCGAGAAGGTGTCCGCGATGGCCAGTACGTCGCGGTGGAAGTGCATCGTCGCCTTGGGCAGCCCGCTGGTGCCCGAGGTGAACGCGATCAGGGCGACGTCGTCCGCGGCCGTCGGCACCGCCGCGAACTGTGCGGGCTTGGCATCGGCGCGCCGGTTCAGCTCGCTCCCGGCGTCCCCGTACTCCATGACCCGCAGCCCCGGCAGCCCGGCCCGCTCCAGCTCGTCGGTGTAGCCGCTGTGGCACAGGGCCAGGCCGATGCGGGCCTTGGTGGCGATCTCGCGCAACTCCGTGGCGCGCAGCAGCGCCATGGTCGTCACCGCCACCCCGCCCGCCTTCAGCACCGCCAGCCAACAGGCGGCCAGCCAGGGCGAGTTGGGCCCGCGCAGCAGTACCCGGTTGCCCGGCACCAGACCCAGGTCCTCGGTCAGCACCCGGGCGATCCGGTCGACATGCTCCCGCAGCAGCCCGTACGACCAGACCCGGCCGGACCCGTCGCGCAGGGCGGGCCGCTGGGCGCCGAACCGGGCGATGGTCGCGTCCAGCAGCTCCTCCGCGCAGTTGAGCCGCCCGGGATAGTGCAGCTCCGGCAGGTCGAAGACCAGCTCGGGCCACTCCCGTCGCGGCGGCAGACTGTCGCGGGGGAAGGTGTCCAGATGCGCGGACGGTGCCAGTGGTTGCAACGTCGCTCCTCGGTCAGGGGCCCCGCCGCGGAGACACGCCGATTTCTCTGTCTGGGCTCCGCGTGCCGGGGCTTCCGGTGAGCCCATGCTGGGGGCGCACCGTCCCTTGCGCCCTGGCCGTGGCACCTTCCTGCACCTTCGGGCAGTGGGGTGGCCCTCGGCCGCCCCGGCGGAGTACAGGCCCGCGCGGGGCCGCCCCGGCTCAGGGCCGCTCTTTCGGATCTTGCCGGCGAGAGAAAGGCCCTAGTCGCGCAGCCGCAGCGCGATGTCGAGCGCCGGCGCGGAGTGGGTGAGCGAGCCCACCGAGAGGTAGTCGACGCCGGTCTCGGCATAGGCGCGGGCGGTGTCCAGGGTGAGCCGGCCGGAGGACTCCAGCAGGGCACGGCCTGCGACGACGGCCACGGCCTCGGCGGTCGCGGCCGGGGTGAAGTTGTCCAGCAGGATCAGGTCGGCGCCCGCGTCGAGCACCTCGTGCACCTGGGGCAGGGTGTCCACCTCGACCTCGATCGCCAGCTCGGGAAAGCGCCGGCGCACGGCCCGGAACGCCTGGGCGACCCCGCCGGCCGCGACGACATGGTTGTCCTTGACCAGGGCCGCGTCGGACAGCGACATCCGGTGGTTGACGCCGCCGCCGCACCGCACCGCGTACTTCTCCAGCGCCCGCAGCCCCGCCGTGGTCTTGCGGGTGTCGCGGACCCTGGCCCGCGTACCGTCCAGGACGTCGGCCCAGCGGCGGGTCGCGGTCGCGATCCCGGACATCCGGCACAGCAGGTTCAGCGCGCCGTTCCCGGCGGTGAGCAGCGCACGGGCGGGAGCGGTGAGGCTCAGCAGCACCTGCCCGGCCTCGACCCGTGCGCCCTCCTCGGCCCGGCGCCGCACCGTGAACCCCTCGGCGCAGGCGACGGACAGGACGGCCTCCACGACCCGCAGCCCTGCCACCACGCCGTCCTGCCGGGCGGTGAAGTCACCCACCAGGACGGCGCTTTCGGGCACCAGGACGGCCGTGGCCCGGTCCACCCCGGTGCCGGTCTCCTCCCCGACCACCCGGCGCGCGACCTCCTCGACGTGCTCGGGGACGAGACCGGACCGCGCGAGCAGCGCCGCGAGATCGGGATCCAGCCCGCACGCGGGCCGGCGGTCGGTACAGGCGAGGACGGAAGTGTTCATGACCACCGTTTCCGAAGGACGCCGACGGGACGCCCCGACGTTACCGCCGGTCGGCACCAATTCCCTTGCTCCGTACACGAATTGGCGCGAAGGCCGGGGGAGGGATCAGGGTGGGGATCAGATCCCTTATCGAGGTGATAGCGCACCTTATTTGACGGCCCTCGCGGCCGGTTGCCACAGTTGCCTGGCTTGAGCGGCGGGTTCCGCGGTGCCTCGCGGACCCCTTCGGAGCCGATTGCCGCCGCACGGTGAGACCGCTGGGCCGCCTCGTCGCCTCACCCTCTGCCCACGACGGCACAACCTTCCCTCAGGAGAGTCCCGTGGACTTCGGTCTGAACTTTTTCCCGGTCTTCACACCTGATCACAAGCCCGCCTCGCAGTTCTACCGCGAGGCCATCGCGCTCAGTCAGATCGCGGAGGAGTACGGCTTCGACCACGTCCAGACCGTGGAGCACTACGGCACCCCGTACGGCGGCTACAGCCCGGACCCGGTGACCCTGCTCTCCGCGATCGCCGCCCGCACCAAGACCATCCGGGTCGCCACCGGCGCGGTCATCCCGGCCTTCTCCCACCCCCTCCAGCTCGCCAGCAAGCTCGCGATGCTCGACAACATCTCCGAGGGGCGCCTGGACGTCGGCTTCGGCCGGGCCTGGCTGCCGCAGGAGTTCGAGTGGCTGGGCGTGTCCATCGACGAGAGTCGCCGCCGCTTCAGCGAGGGCATCGAGGCCTGCCGCCGGCTGTGGACGGAGGAGAACGTCGTCTTCGAGGGCGAGTTCCACTCCTTCGGACCGGTCACGCTGTCGCCCCGCCCGTACCAGCAGTCCGGCCCCCCGGTGTTCGTGGCCTCCGCCTCCAGCCCCGAGTCCTGCGCCGCGGCCGGCCAGGCCGGCTACCACCTCCAGATCGTGCCGACGATCGTCAGCCCCGAGACCGTGGTGGAGATGCTCACCGCCTACCGCAAGGCCTGGGCGGACGCCGGCCACCGGGCGGGCGCGGCGCGCATCCAGCTCAAGTACAACTGCTACCTCTCCGACGACCGCGACGAGGCGCTCCGCCGCGGCGAGGAGATGGAGAACAACCACGTCGTGCTGATGTCGCAGGCCGCCGAGGGCTGGCTGCGCAAGAGCTCGGACCAGTACAAGGGGTACGACAAGCTCGTCGACAAGGCGCGCGAGTACGACTTCGGCAAGGCGCTCGGCGACGGCCGGATCCTGGCCGGCAACACGGACGACGTGGTGCGCCAGCTGGACACCACCCGGGAGAAGTACGGCGACGACCTGTGCGTCAGCATCCAGGTCAACTCCGGCTACACCGACTTCCGGGACTCGGAGCGGACGCTGCGCCTGTTCGCCGAGCAGGTCGCCCCCCGGTTCCGCCCCGCCGCTCGCTGACCGATCGCGGCGAAGCCGCCGGGCCGCCAGGGGCTCATCCCGTCGACGAATGCGAGGTGGACCGTGCTGGAGGCGCGGATGTCCGTGGTGGAACCCGAGACGTTCCGCGACGCGATGAGCAGCCTGGCGTCCGGCGTCGCCGTGGTGACCGCCGCCGACCGCGAGGGCGGCCCGCGCGGACTGCTGGTGTCCTCGCTGTGCTCCTACAGCGCGTCACCGCCGTCGGTGCTGCTGGCGGTCGACCGGCGGTCACGCTGCTACGCACCGCTGCTCGCGGCCGAGGAGTTCGGCGTCCATCTGCTGCACGCCGGACAGGGCGCGGCCGCGACGGCGTTCGCGAGCCGCGCCGACCACAAGTTCGCCGGGCAGCAGTGGTCCTGGGACGGACCGGTGCCCCGGCTGGCCGACGCGCTGGTGTACCTGCGCTGCCTGCGGGCCCGGGTGGTCGAGCACGGCGACCACGCGGTCCTGATCGGGGACGTGACCCGCTGCGAGGCCGCGCCGGGCGAACCGCTCGTCTACTTCCGGCGCACCCTCGACTGGCGGCTGACCGCCCCCGACCGCCCCTGATGCCCGGCCAGGTGCGCCGGTCCGGCGCGTCAGTTCCAGCCGCGGCCGCAGGCGAGGAGCCTGCTCTGGGCGGCGGCGACCTGCGGACGGGACACCGCGTCCCCCTCGCGGGTCGCCAGATACATGGTGGTGATCGGCGGTATCTCGGGGGCGAGCAGCGGGACGAGCGTGCCGCGGGCGAAGTCGTCGGCGCACAGGTACGTCGGGACCACGGCGATGCCGATCGACGCCCGGAGCGCGGCCAGCACCGCCCGGTGGTCCGGCACCACCACATCGGGCGCGTTGGGCGCCGGCCGGTGGAAGACCGACCACCAGTAGTGGTCGATCAGCGGCACCGACTCGGCGTAGGCGACCAGCGGCCGGTCGGCCAGCACCTCCGGCGCACCGCCCGCCACCAGCTCGGGCCGCAGCACGCGGGCCAGCTCGGGCGAGGCGACCAGGCTGCACTCCTCGTCGTACAGGGGCAGTGCGGTGATACCCGTCAGCCGGGGCCGGACCCGGACGACGACGACATCGAGTTCACCCGCGGCCAGCTGGGGCAGCAGGACGTCGGAGAGGGCGAGGGTGGTGCGCAGCTGGAGGCCGTCCCCGAGCATGTCGGCGAGGGCGGGCAGGATCCGCTCGCCGATCAGGTCGCTGGGCGCGCCCAGCCGCAGCGGGCGGGCCGGACCGTCGGTGCCGAAGTAGCGCTGGAGCACGAAGTCCAGGGCGTCGACCGCGCCTTCGGCGTCCCTGGCCAGCGACTCGGCGGCCGGGGTGGGCCGGGAGCCGGTGGCGTGCCGGACGAACAGCGGCACGCCCACCCGTTCCTCGAGCATCCGGATCTGCTGGGTGACGGCGGGCTGGGAGATGCGCAGCCGCTGGGCGGCCTTGCCGAAGGAGCCGGTGCGGTAGACCTCGACGAAGGTCCGTAACAGGGCCGGGTTCAGCGGCCCGGTCTCCTCTTTGCAGTCCGCGGCCGCCGCGTGGCGGTGTGCGTGCGGCTCCGGGGCGCGGCGGCGGTCCGTGGTCGTGACGCGTGCTGAGGGCATGTGGAACTCCCTGTGTTCAGCCGGGCGGACGGTGGGGGGTGAGTACCGGGGGCCGGACGGCCCCAGGGGCTGCTACGGCATCGGACCGGTGCCCGGCGCGCGGTCAGGCCGTGGAGCCGTGCGCATCAGGTGATCCGCGGGGCGGCGGCGCCGGTCCGCTCCGCGACGGGTGGTTCGGCGGCCGGCCGGCCGGAGGTCGTGACGGTCATGCGCCCCTCCCTGGGATCGTCAAGTGCTTAACGAACCCACTGTGCGTGCTGAGGGCGCGAGGACAGCGACGGGCGGCAGCTTGTTGCCGTTCCCGGAGGAACATGGCAAGAAGCTGCCGCCTACAGGCGAAATGCCGTCCCGGGTCAGTCGAAGACCGGCCCGGTCTCCCGGCTCCGCTTGAGCTCGTAGAAGCCGGGCGTCGAGGCGACCAGCAGGGTTCCGTCCCACAGCCGGGCCGCAGCCTCGCCCTTGGGGGCCGGGGTGACCACCGGCCCGAAGAACGCGATGCGTTCGCCGTCCGCGCCGGGCAGCGCGATCACCGGGGTGCCCACCTCCTCGCCCACCAGCTCGATGCCCTCCCGGTGGGAGGCGCGCAGCGCCGCGTCGAAGGCGTCGGTGTCCGCGGCGTCCGCCAGCCGCTCGGGCAGTCCGGCCTCCGCCAGCGCGGCGGTCAGGGTGGCCCGGTCCCGCGGCAGCCCCCGCGGGTGCAGCCGGGTGCCCAGCGCGGTGTACAGCGGGCCCAGGACCTCGGCGCCGAACTCCTGCTCGGCGGCGATGCACACGCGCACCGGGCCCCAGCCCGTGCGGACGATCTCCCGGTAGCGTTCCGGGAGATCGTCGAGCCCGTGCTCGTTGAGCACCGACAGGCTCATCACGTGCCAGCGCACCCGCACCGGCCGCTGTCTCTCCACCTCCAGCATCCAGCGGGACGTCATCCACGCCCAGGGGCAGATGGGGTCGAACCAGAAATCCACCCCGGTCGCGCCGCTGTCCGGCATGGCCGAACTCCTTTCCCCGGCCGGCTGCGAGCCGGTCCGTTCGTTCAGGCCGCTGCCCGCGGCCGGGTCGCCACGGTGACCG
The DNA here is from genome assembly GCF_055581605.1 of Streptomyces sp. NPDC031418. NCBI lineage: Bacteria > Bacillati > Actinomycetota > Actinomycetes > Kitasatosporales > Streptomycetaceae > Streptomyces > Streptomyces sp. NPDC031418. The sequence continues at coordinate 92,544 of NZ_JBVIJC010000012.1, read as the reverse complement.
TGATGCTGAGGGCGGCGAGCAGGCTGATGATGACGGCGAAGACGAGGGCCGAGGTGAGCAGCGGCAGTTCCATGACCATCACCCCGATGCCGAGCACGGGCACGGTCAGGCCCAGGTAGGCCGAGGCGAAGTAGCTGGAGACGACCTGGCCGACCCGGTCCGGCGGTGCCTGGTGGGACACCATGGCGAGGCCCGCGCGGAAGGCGAGCCCGCTGCCCGCGCCGCCGATCACCGAGCCGACCAGGAAGAGCGCCAGCGAGGTGGCCGGCAGCGCGGCCACGAACAGGCCGAGCCCGACCGGCACCGCCACCATGCCGGCCACCGAGCCCACCCGGGGCGCCAGCCGGGCGCCCACCAGCTGTGCGGCCGCCGCGGAGCCGAACGCGCAGAACGCGACGACGCCCACCATCAGATGGCTGGTGATGTGCAGACCGCTGACCAGGAACTTGCCCGCGAGCGCCGCGAGCAGCCCGAGCAGGGCGAAGGAGCCGAAGACCGCGACCGCCATCGCGGTGAACACCGTCCGCATCTGCGCCGGAACCCCGAGCCGCTGCGGCCGGAAGCGCGCCGGACCCTCCCGGCGTACCGTCTCGGGCATCAGCAGCAGCCCGAGCCCGGGCAGCAGCAGGGCCCCCAGCACCAGGTACGACAGCGTCAGCGGAGCGGACACGTACTGCACCAGCACCCCGGACAGCAGCGCCCCCGTCCCGAGGCCCAGCATGTTGGCGACCGAGGAGGTCAGCGCGGCCCGGCCGCGGTCCTGGAACAGCTCGCCGAGATAGGCGGTGGCCGCGCCGTTGGCCAGCCCCACCGACAGGCCGGTCAGCAGCCGGCCGGCGATGATGCCGGGCAGGGTGTGGAAGCCGGCGAACACCGCACAGCTGGCCAGGGCGAGACAGACCGCCGGGACGATCGTCGCCCGCCGCCCGATCTGGTCGGACAACGAGCCGAAGAGCATCAGGGCACACAGCGCCCCGACCGCGAACGCGGCGAACACGGCCGAGACCACGACCGGGGTGAGAGCGAGCCGCTGGGCGTACAGCGAGTACATCGGGGTGGGCACCGTCCCCCCGAGCAGCAGCGTGAACACGATGTAGGTGACCGTCCGGACCGCCGCCGTCCGGCGTTCGGGCCTGGCGGGTGTGCTGGCCGCCGGCATGTGCAGCCTGGGTGTCGGCATGGGCTGTTCTTTCTCTGACTGACGTACCGGAAGAGGTGACCCGGGCGTGCCGTCGGGGGGGAGCAGCACGCCCGGGTGATCCGGGGGGGGAGGGGAGGAGGGCGAAGGCGTCACACGCTCTGATAGGCGTCCCGCATGGTGCGCTTGAGTGCCTTCCCGGTGAGGCCGATGTGTTCGTCGGGCGCCTTGACCACGAGCCGGTCGATCACCGGGAGTTCCCGCTGGGCCAGCACGGCGTTGATCCGGGAGCGCAGGTCCGCCAGATCGGTGCCGGCCGACGGCAGGTCGACGGTGAGGACCAGCCGCTGCGCGGCCTCGGGGGCCGGCCGGGAGTGGACCAGCGAGCAGTCGAACACCTCCGGCACCTGCCGCATGATCAGCTCCTCGATCTCGCAGCTGTAGATGGTGCCGTGCGGGGTGTCGATGCTGTCGGTGGTGCGGTCGACGTGGTAGAAGCGGCCCTCCTCGTCGCGGTAGGCGAGGTCGCCGGTGAGCCAGTAGCCCCGCACCCGGTTCTTCTCGCTCAGCAGCGAGTTGTTCCAGTAACCGGCGGTCACCGTGGGGGACTTCAGCGCCAGCCGGCCCACCGTGCCGGGCGCCGCCGGCTCGTCCTTGTCGTCGAAGACCTGGGCGTCGATCCAGTCGAAGGGCCGCCCTATGCACCGCCCGTAGCGGTTGGTGGTGGGGGAGTGGACATTGCGGAACATGGCGAAGCCGAACTCGGACGAGCCGAAGTTGTCGATGAACAGCGACCCGGGGGCCGGCCGCCCGCTGCGGTCGCGGTGGTTGCCGAGCTGGACGAGCTTCCTGATGTGCCGCTCGTGGTTGGCGTCACCGGTGGACATCCAGCGGGCGACCGAGCCGAAGTCGTAGCGGTCCAGGTCGAGCCGGCACAGGTCGACGAAGACCTTCGGGAAGGCGGCGACCAGCTCGGGCCGGAACTCCTCGATTCCCCGCGCCAGTTGCTCGCCCTCGCGCGCGGTGACCAGCAGCACCCGGCTGCCCCGGGCCACGCAGGACATCAGCACGGAGATCGCCGAGGCATGGCTCTGCGGCAGCGCGGACAGCACGCGCCGGCCGAGGTCGGCCCCGATCTGCTGCCGGATCCCGAAGAAGAAGCCCGTGTGGTTGAACTGGACGGCCTTCGGGACGCCGGTGGTGCCGGAGGTGTGTGCGATGAGGACGGGGTCGTCGTCCGCGTGGGTGAACGCCGTGTAGGGGCCGGTGGCGTAGGGCTCGGCGTCGTAGTACGGCAGGTCCAGCGCCGTACGCTCGAGCCTGCCGTCGCTGACCACGGCGACCGCGCCGACCCGGGAGACGAACGCGGCCGCGATGTCCGGCCGGAGCCCGCTGTTGAGGAAGACCGGAATGGCGCCGATCTTCGTCAGGGCGATGTAGTGGATCAGATAGCGGACACTCTCGTCCAGGAAGACCGCCACCGGGTCCTTGGCCTCGATGCCGTCACGCTGGTACCCGGCGGCCACCCGGTCGGTCAGCTCGTCCAGTTCGGCGAGCCCGAACTCCCGTACCGTGTGCCCCTCGGGGTGCCGGTACTCCTTGTCCAGCTCGATGACGCTCGCTGCGGCGGTGCCGCCGACGGCGGCCGCGGTGCGGAAGAAGTTGCCCGCGCCCAGCCCGTCGACGAGCATCAGTTCGTCTGCCATCTCGGTCTCGTCCTTCCGCTGTCACGTCGTCGCGTCGGCCACCGGGACCAGCCACTCCTGCATCGCGTCACGGATGTCGCCGGGAATCGGGACCGGGCGGTGCTCGTCGAGCGACATGCACACCAGGACGGCCTTGATCTGCACCCGGACGTCGGACGGGTCCGGGCCGGTGCACGAGAAGCGGAGATGGAACGAACTGGTGCCGATCCGCGGCACCGACAGAGCGAAGCGCACGGTGTCGCCCAGCCGGCTCGGGGCGTGGAAGTCACACTCCAGCCGCACGGTGGGGATGCCGAGGCGCCGCTCGGCGAACAGCCCCGCGTAGTCCGTCCGCAGTCCGGTCTCGAACCACTCCTGGAGCAGCTCGTTCATGAGCAGCAGATACTGCGGGTAGAACACGATGCCGGCCGGGTCGCAGTGGTGGAACCAGATGCGCTTGTCCCGCGCGAAGATCGGTGTCGCGTCGTCAGCAGCTGTGGTGTGCACGGTTCCCGGGTCTCTTCCGTCGCGTCGTGGGGCTGTGCCCTGGCGGGGACGCCTCGCCGGAAGCGTAGGGGGCGGCCCGTCCCGCCCCGGCCCGCGAGTCAGCAAGCTGCCAAACCGGGGGCGGGGACGGGACGGGCCCTAAGGGCCTGTCTTTCGGATCTTGCCGGCGTCGCGGGCCCTGGCACGCACATCTGCTGCGTTGTCGTCGCTCTCCCCCACGCTCGGCTGCGCTCGCGCGGGGGGACCCCCATCGCTCCGCGTCGCTTCCCTCCTCCGCCTTGCCTCTGCACGCAGCAGAGCCCGCTCGGGTTGGCCAGAAGGCGCCGGCGCCGCAGCCGACCTGATCCGAAAGACAGGCCCTAGGTCACCTCGGGCACCAGCGGGGCGCCCACGGGGCCGCCGTCGCGGTACCGCGCAGCGACCGCCCCAGCCCGAAGGAACCGGACCCGCGGGGCTGCCGCTCGATGGGCTCGTGATCGAGGTCGACGTCCGCGTGGACGTCGATGAGCCCCAGCGCGGCCGCCTTCACCCCGGCCTCGAACCGGGACTCCGCCCCCAGCACCTCCATCAGGCTCGCCACGCACCGCCGGTAGGTGCGCACGGAGATGCCGAGCTGGCGGGCGGCGACCTCGTCCTTGCGGCCCGAGCCGAGCAGCCGCAGGATCTGCGGGGTCTTCTCGTCCAGGACGTTGCGCTGGTAGTGGAGGAACCGGTCCAGGTCGCAGGCCCCGTCCCAGGCCGCGTCGAGCAGGGCGACCAGCGGCTCGACCACGACGGGGGAGTGCACCAGGACACAGCGGCGGCTCCGCCCGGGCTGCCACATCAGGATCCGCTTGCGGTCGAACACCACCATCCCGTGCAGATCCACGGTGCTGATCCGGACCCGGGCCCCGTTCTCCCGGCTGATCCGCTCCAGGAACTCCAGCCGGCCGTGGCCGTCCAGCTCGTCCGGGGGGCAGATCACGGACGTCGTGACCGACCGGCCGGCCAGGGCGGTGATGCTCTCCCGGGCCCGCTCGATCTCCTCCCGGCCGTACCCGTTCATCTGGCAGTTGACGAAGAGCACTTCCCTGCGCACCGTCCGCAGCAGACTCTCCGTCAGCTCGACGTACTCGACGGCGTGCTGGTCCGCGATCTCTCCTCGGGCGGGCTGCGCCGGAACCCGGACGACACGCGGACCGGCGCGGCCGTCGATCCGACGCAGTACTGCCTCGACCTGCTGTGTGCCTGTCACTGGACACCTCTCTTCACCGTGCGCGGATCGAACCGTTCCATGCCGCCCGCCGGCGGGTCCGGCGGACGGCGGTCCTGTTCAGTCGAGCGAACCGCGGTGGGGCCGGCTCATACGGGGCCGGTCCCGGTGCGGAAGCGGTTGATGGCGCTCAGGTGGCGGGCGCGCAGCTCCGCGTCCCGCACCCCCAGCCCTTCGTGCGGGGCGAGTGCCAGGACGCCGACCTTGCCGTGGTGCAGATTGCGATGGACGTCGTAGGCGGCCTGCCCGACCTCCCCCAGCGGGTACACCCGCGACAGGGTCGGATGGATCCGCCCCTTGCCGATCAGCCGGTTGGCCTGCCACGCCTCGCGGTAGTTCGCGAAGTGCGAGCCGATGATGCGCTTCAGCGACATCCACAGGTAGCGGTTGTCGAACTGGTGCTGGTAACCGGAGGTCGACGCGCAGGTGACGATCGTGCCACCCTTGCGCGCCGCGTAGACCGAGGCGCCGAAGGTCTCCCGTCCCGGGTGCTCGAAGACGATGTCGACGTCCTCGCCACCGGTCAGCTCACGGATCCGGGAGCCGAACCGGCGCCACTCCTTCGGGTCCTGGGTGTGCTCGTCCTTCCAGAACCGGTAGCCCTCGGCACTGCGGTCGATGATCGCCTCGGCGCCCATCCGCCGGCAGATCTCCGCCTTCTGCTCGCTGGAGACCACACAGATCGGGGTGGCGCCGCCGACCAGCGCGAGCTGGGTCGCATAGCTGCCGAGCCCGCCGCTCGCGCCCCAGATCAGCACGTTGTCGCCGACCTTCATGCCCGCGCCGTTGCGGGAGACCAGCTGCCGGTAGGCGGTGGAGTTCACCAGCCCGGGGGCGGCGGCCTCCTCCCAGGTGAGGTGGCCGGGCTTGGGCATCAGCTGGTTGGACTTGACCAGGGCCAGCTCGGCGAGCCCGCCGAAGTTGGTCTCGAACCCCCAGATCCGCTGCTCCGGGTCGAGCAGCGTGTCGTCGTGCCCGTCCGGGGACTCCAGCTCCACGGACAGACAGTGCGCGACGACCTCGTCGCCGGGCTTCCAGGCGTTGACCCCCGGACCGGTGCGCAGCACCACACCGGCCAGGTCCGAACCGATCACGTGGTACGGCAGGTCGTGCCGCGCGGCGAGCGGCGAGGTACGGCCGTACCGCTCCAGGAACGCGAAGGTCGGTACCGGCTCGAAGATCGAGGACCAGACGGTGTTGTAGTTGACGGAGCTGGCCATGACCGCCACCAGCGCCTCACCCGGGCCGAGTTCCGGGGTGGGCACCTCCTGGACGTGCAGGGACTTGCGCGGGTCCTTGTCCGCGCTGCTCATCCCGGCGAACATCTCCGTCTCCTCGCGCAGCAGCACGGCCGCCCGGTAGGACTCGGGCACCGGCAGCGCGGCCACCTCCTGCGCGGACAGCCTGGGGCGTCCGGACTCGCCGGACTCCGCCAGGACCGACGTCAGCTGGTCCCTCACCTGCCACCGTCCGCGCTGCGGAAGGCGTGCAGCCGGTCCTCGCCGATCCGCGCCCGGGTGGCGGGGTCGGTGATCCCGAGCCCCGGCTCGGGAGCCAGGCACAGCACACCGACCTTGCCGATGTGGCGGTTGGTCTGGATGCTGCGGGCGGCCTCGGCCACCTCGTCCAGCCGGTAGACGGCCGACAGGGCGGGGACGATCCGGCCCTGCTGGATCAGCCGGTTGGTCTCCCACTGCTCCTGGAGGTTGGCGCCGTGGCTGCCGATGATGCGCTTCAGCTTCATCCACAGGTAGCGGTTGTCGAACTGGTGCTGGTAGCCGGTGCTGGAACCGCAGGTGACGACCGTGCCGCCGCGCCGGGCGAGGAACACCGACGCCGCGAAGGTCGCCTTGCCGACGTGCTCGAAGACGATGTGCGGGTCCTCGCCGACCGCCTTGCGGATCGCCTTGCCCAGGCGCTTCCAGCCCTCCGGCCGCTGGAGGCTGCCGGGGTCGCCCTGCTCGATCTCGGTGCGGTCGATGACGACGTCGCAGCCCAGTCCGGCCAGGATCTCGGCCTTCTCCGGGGAGCTGACCACACCGATGGACGTGCCGCCGCCGTTGCGCACGAACTGCACGGCGTAGGACCCGAGTCCACCGCTCGCGCCCCAGATGAGCACCACGTCGCCCTGCTTCATCCGGGCGCCCCGGTCACTGACCAGCATGCGGTAGGCGGTGGCCGCGCACAGTGGGTTGACGGCCGCCTCCTCCCAGGACAGATGCGCGGCCTTGGGCAGCAGCTGGCTGGCGCGCACCACCGTGTAGTCCGCGAGGCCGCCGAAGTTGGTCTCGAAGCCCCAGGCGCGCTGGTCCTCGCCGAGCATGCTGTCGGCGTGGCTGGCCGGCTCCTGGTCGTTGACATGGGCCGTGGCGATCACGACGTGGTCGCCGGGCTTCCAGTGCTGGACGGCGGAGCCGACGCGCACCACCACACCGGACGCGTCGGAGCCGAGGACGTGGTACGGCTGGTCGTGCCGGGCGTGCCAACCGCCCTGGGAGGCGAGGTGCTTGAGGAACCCGAAGGTCGGCAGCGGCTCGAACATCGCCGACCAGACGGTGTTGTAGTTGATGGCACTGGCCATGACCCCGACCAGCACCTCGTCCGGCGCCAGTTCGGGCATGGGCACATCGCCGACGTGCAGGGACTTGCGTACGTCCTTGTCCTCGACACCGACGAACAGCTCCGTGTCCTCGGCGCGGACGAAGGCGGCCCGGTACTGCTCGGGAACCGGGTGCCGCAGCAGCTCCTCGGCGCTGCTCCCCGTCGTGACGGCTTCGGTCAGGGTCGTCATGGTCTTCCTTCGGTGCTCGTGGGGTCGGTCGGGGATCACGGGTGGAGGAGATGGTCGGGCGCGCCGTCCAGCAGGGCGCGGGCCAGCCGTGCGTAGGCCGCCGGCGGCTCCTTCGCCACCTGCTCCCACAGCGGGGCCAGCCGCGCCCGCGCGCCGTCGCAGACGACGGCCGCGAGGTCCTGGGCGTTCGGCTCGTCCCGCGCGTCGGCCTGGGCGGCCCGCGCCAGGACGACGGCCATCGTGAACAGCTCGGTGGCGATGCGGTTGACGGCGATCAGCGTCTGCTGCCGCTCCAGCAGCTCGGCGGCCGGCTGGGCGCTGGTCAGCTCGCGGCAGATCCGGGCCAGCCGCCCGACGTCCTCGCGCACCGCCTGAAGGTGGGCGCGGTTGCCGGGCGACAGGGCACCCGGATCCAGAGCGCCGTCGGTGCCGGGCAGCTCCTGGCCGCCGTCCCGGTAGTAGCCGGCGAGCATCCGCGCGGCCAGATACCGGTCGAGGTTGAAGTCGACGCCACCGGCGACCCGCATGCCGCGGATCTCCCGCTGTGCCTGCTCCACGGGGTGCGGGGCCAGCCCGCGCGCCGCCTTGCTGTCCGCGGTCTCGTACCCCCGCGCGCCCAGCAGCGACACCGTACGGTCCACCACCCGCCACGCCGTCATCGAGGTGAGGTTCTTCAGCGCGTCCCGCTCCCAGTTCAGGGCGGTGGCGTCGGTGTGCAGCATGGCCCAGCGGACCGCGCTGTCCATGGCGTAGACGTCCGCGACGGACTCGGCGAGCAGCTGCCGGATCGCCTCGTACGACGCCAGCGCCCGGCCGTCCACGGCCCGCTCGGCGACGAAGGAGCGGGACCACTCCAGGCAGCGCCGGGCGAGCGCCATCGACGGCGCGCTGGTCACATAGACCCGGGCCAGCGCGTGGATCTCCGCGTACGGCGAGGCCCTGCGCCACTCGGCCTGCGCGGGCAGCGTGTGCCCGGCCGGGACGAACACCTCGGTCAGCCGCAGATGCGAGATCGGGGTGGCGTGCAGGCCCATGAACGCGTGGTGGGCGACCACCTCGAAGCCCTCGGCGGGCAGCTCGACGAAGAACAGGCCCACCTGGTCGCCGTCCCCGCCGCCCTCGACGGTGGCGGTCACCGCGACCAGGCCGGCCGCGGCTCCGTTGGTGATGAACATCTTCTCGCCGGTGAGCAGGTACCCGGACCCGTCCGCGGTGGGCCGGGCCACCGTGGACCGGCCCGTGTTGCCCGCTCCCTCGGGCTCGGTGCTGGCCAGCGCGCCCACGGTGCCGGCGGCCACGTGCTTGGCGAGCAGCTCGCGCAGTTCGCCGTCGGGCACCGCGGGCAGGAAGGCGATCGGGCCGAGGGCGTTGTGCGCGGACAGCAGCATGCTGAGGGCCGGGGCGCGCTCGGCGGCGGTCTCCAGCACCCGGAAGCCGTTGTAGTCCGACAGCGCCAGGCCGCCGTCCTCGCGGGGCAGCAGCATCGCCAGGAAGCCGGCCTCGTGGAGCGCGTCGAGCAGCCCGCCGGGCAGCTCGCTCCGGCCGTCCAGGCCGTCCGGGACATGGGTGTCCAGCACCCGCGTCATCGCCCGGACCGCCTCGTCCCCGGCCCGCCGGTCCGCCTCGGACTGCCGGGGGAAGGAGCGCAGCCGGTCCCAGGGGAACCCGCCCCGGCTCATCTCCTGAAGGACACTCACGGTCATATCAGCTTCCTCAGCGCCTGCATGAACGCCTCCGGATGTTCCCGGAGGTAGAAATGTCCGCCGGGGAACAGCTCCACGGTGCACTCGGCCGTGGTGTGCTCCCGCCACTGGGGCAGATACGGCGACGCCAGGTCGCTCTCCCCGCCCAGCACCGAGATCGGGATGTCCAACGGCTCCTGGCGGACGTGCTGGTAGGTCTCGAAGATGGTGAAGTCGGCCCGGTAGGCGGGCAGCACGAGCCGCACCAGCTCCGGGTCCGCGAGCAGCGGCGCGGGCAGCCCGCCGTAGCGCTCGTCGACGGCGGCGAGCAGCTCGTCGTCGCCCAGGGTGTGCAGCGGGCTGCGCGGGTGCGGCAGGTGCGGCGCCGGGTAGGCGGACAGCACCAGCCGCTCGGGCAGCGGACGGCCCGCCGCGCGCAGCGCGCGGGCCGTCTCGAAGGCGGTCAGCCCGCCGAGGCTGTGCCCGAAGAACACGAACGGACCGGCGAAGTCGACGGACTCGACGAGGCTCTGGACGAAGGTGTCGATGGAGTCCAGCGGGGTCTCCATGACCCGGGTGCCGCGCCCGGGCGGCTGGATGCCCCAGACCTCCACGTCCGGCAGCTCGTCCGCCCAGCGCACGTACTCGCCCGGCGAACCGCCGCTGTGCGGGAAGCAGTACAGGCGCAGGGACGCCTCCGGGCGCCGCCGTCGGCGCACCAGCCAGGGTGACTTGTCGGCCATCAGTGCTCGCTCTCCTTCAGCCGGCGCTCGGTCAGTTCGGCGAGGCCCGCGACGGTCGGGGTGGTGAAGATCTCCCGGGCCTCCAGCGGGATGCCGTAGGTGTCCCGCAGCCAGGCGGCCAACCGGGTGACCAGGACGGAGTCACCGCCCAGGTCGAAGAGGCTGTCGTCCGGGTCGACCTCGTCCAGGCCGAGGAGCTGCCGGAAGGTCTCCGCGATCCGCTCCTCGGTCTCGGTGCCCGGCTCGGCCGCCGCGGCCTCGGTCCGCGGCCGGGCGGCGGGGGAGGCGGTGCCCGGCGTACGGCCCAGCCACGCGTCCGGGGTGGCCTGCGCGGTCCCTCCGGCGGTGCCGGGATCGGCCGGCTCCACCAGGAAGTGGCGCCGGTCCAGCGGGTGGCCGGGCAGCTTGGCGCGGCGCCGGCCCGCCGCGTCCTGCACCCGGCCGAAGTCGACCGGGGCACCGGTCAGCCAGAGCCTGCCGAGCGCCTCCAGGGCGACGGACAGCGCGGAGGCCGGATCGGTGGGGTGCGGCTGGGACTGGAGCACCAGCTGGTGGTCGCTCAGCTCGGGGTGCTGACGCGACAGCGTGGTCAGCGTCATGCCCGGCCCGACCTCCAGCAGGATCCGCTCCGGGTCCGCGAGCAGGGTGGAGACCGCGTCCCCGAACCGGACCGCGTTGCGCATGTGCGCCATCCAGTAGGCCGGGTCGGTCAGCTGTCCCGGCTCCGCCCAGGTGCCCGTCATGTCGGACACGAAGGGCACGGTGGGCTCGTGCAGCTCGATCGCGGCCACCGCGGCCCCGAACTTGTCCAGGACCGGCTCCACCAGCGGCGAGTGACCGGCACCGGAGATCTTCAGCTTGCGGAAGTCGATCCCCTTCTCGGTCAGTTGCGCGGCCAGCAGGTCGATGTCGGCCTCGCGGCCCGACACGGTCACCTGCCCGGGGCCGTTCACCGCCCCCACCGTGACGGAGTCGGGCAGCAGCGGCACCACCTCCGCCTCGGGCCGTTTGACGGCGAGCATGGCCCCGGCCTCGACCGTGGACAGCAGCTGCCCGCGCAGACCCACCAGGGAGATGCCGTCCGCGAGCGAGAACACCCCCGCGGTGCAGGCCGCGGCGTACGCCCCGAGGCTGTGGCCGACCAGGGCGCTCGGCGTGATGCCCCAGTGCTGCCAGAGCCGGCCCAGCGCGTACTCCAGGATGAACACCGCGGGCTGGGCGACGGTGATGGTGTTGATCCGGCGCCCGGCCTCCGCCACCGCCTCCGCGTCCCGCGGGTCGGGGTAGACGATGCTGCGCAGGTCCAGGCCGAGGCGCTCGTGCGCCGCCTCGAAGGCCTCGTCGACATGGCGGCGGAACACGGCGTTGTGCTCGTACAGGTCCCGCGCCATGCCGACGTGCTGGCCGCCCTGACCGGGGAACATGAAGGCCACCGGCCGCTCGGCGGGCGCACCGGCGGACGTCGGCACCCGGCGGGCGTTCCCGGAGGTCAGGGCCCGCGCGACCTCCGCGGTGTCCTGGCCCACCACGAACCGGCGGAAGGGATAGGTGCGCCGGCCCCGCTGGAGGGTGAACGCCACGTCGGTGAGCGGCAGCCCGGGCTCCCCGGCGAGGCGCTCGGCGAGGTCCTCGGTCAGCCGGTCCAGCGCCGCCTCGGAGGCGGCGGACAGCGGCAGCAGCTGCGGGGTGCCGGTGGGCCGGGCGGGCTCGCGCGCCGGCGGCTGCTCGACGACGACATGGGCGTTGGTGCCGCCGATGCCCAGCGCGCTGACCCCGGCCCGCCGTGGGCCGGCGGACGGCTGCCACGGGCGCAGCTCGGTGTTGACCCGGAACGGGCTCGTCTCGAAGTCGATCTCCGGGTTCGGGCGTTCGAAGTTCAGGCTCGGCGGGATGACGCCCTTCTCCACCGCCAGGACGGCCTTGATGAACGCGACGACACCGGCGGCGGCGTCGGTGTGCCCGATGTTGGTCTTGACCGAGCCGAGCCAGCAGAACCCCGAGCGGTCGGTCCCGGCCCGGAACGCCTTGGTGAGCGCGGCCACCTCGATGGGGTCGCCGAGCCGGGTGCCGGTGCCGTGCGCCTCGACGTAGCCGATCGAGTCGGGCTCGATCCCGGCGGCCAGGTGCGCGGCGCGGATGACCTTGGCCTGGCCGTCGATGCTGGGCGCGGTGAAGCCGATCTTCTCGCCCGCGTCGTTGTTGACGGCCGACCCGCGCAGCACCGCGTGGATGTGGTCACCGGCGGCGACCGCGTCCGACAGCCGCTTGAGCACCACCACCGCGGCGGCGCTGCCCCCGACGATCCCGTCGGCGTCCGCGTCGAACGCCCGGACGTGGCCGTCCACCGCGAACGGGCCGCCCTCGGTGTACCGCACCGGCAGCAGCGGCACCCGCACCCCGGCACCGCCGGCCAGCGCGACGTCGCAGTCCCCGGACGCCAGCGCCTGCGCGGCCAGGTGGATCGCCGTCAGGGAGGTGGAGCAGGCGGTCGCCACCGTCACCGCGGGGCCGTTCAGCCCCAGCTTGTGGGCGGCACGGCTGGTCAGGTAGTCGGGCGCGGTGGAGATCCGGAACTGCCAGTCGTCGGCGAACGGCAGCTTGCCGCGCTGCGACTGGAGCGTGGAGTAGTACGTCGTCATGCTGCCGCCGGCGAAGATGCCGACGGACGGGCCGTCCGGCTCCGGCACCAGACCGGCGTTCTCCAGCGCGCTGTGGGCGACCTCCAGGAAGACGCGCTGCTGGGGGTCGATCAGCAGGGCCTCACGCGGCGAGTAGCCGAAGAAGGCCGCGTCGAACTCCGCGGGGGAGTCCAGCAGACCGAACGCGGTGAGCCCCTCCCCGTCGGGCTCGACCGGGCCCAGATAGGTGATCGACTCGACGCCGTCGCACAGGTTCTCCCAGAACGCGCCGACATCGGCCGCCCCGGGGAAGCGCCCGGCCATGCCGACCACGGCGATCGGCTCGGGACCGCCCGTGCCGCCGGCGCGCTGGACGGGCGCGACGAGCGGCTCCGCCGCCTCCCCGCTGAGATGCGCGGCCAGGGAGTGCACCGTGGGGAACTCGAACAGGGTCATCAGCGGTGCCTTGATGCCCAGATCGGCCTCCAGCCGGTGCTGCACCCGGGTGAGCAGCAGCGAGTGCCCGCCCAGGTCGAAGAAGCTCTGGTGCGAGCCGACGCCCTCGACCCCGAGCACCTCCTGCCAGATGCCGGCGATCCGCCGCTCCAGCTCACCGGCGGGCGGCCGGACCGCGGCCGCCGCCTGCCGGACGGGCGCCGGAAGCCGCTTGGCGTCGACCTTGCCGCTCGGGTTGAGCGGCAGATGGGTCAGCGTGACGAACGCGGCCGGGACCATGTACTCGGGCACCGCGCGGGACAGATGCTCGCGCAGCTCGGCCGCGGCCGGCTCGGTGTCCGGGTCCGCGGGCACCACGTACGCCACCAGCTGCCGGTCGGCGGGGTCGTCGGACGGGGTGTCACCCGCCGCGCGCACCAGCACATGGGCGTCACCGACCTGCGGGTGGGTGCGCAGCGCGGCGGTGATCTCGCCCAGCTCGATGCGGTACCCGCGCAGCTTGACCTGCTCGTCCATGCGCCCGATGAACTCGATCTCACCGTCGGCACGGAGCCGGGCCAGGTCCCCGGTGCGGTACATCCGGGCGCCGGGGTCCGCGGCGAACGGGTCGGGCACGAAGCGTTCCCCGGTCAGCTCCGGGCGGTTGCGGTAGCCCCGCGCCACACCCACGCCGCCGATGTACAGCTCGCCGATCACGCCGGGCGGCACCGGCCGCAGCGCGCGGTCCAGCACCCGGACCGTCCAGCCCGGCAGCGGCCGGCCGATGGGCGGGTCCCCCGGCTCGTCCTCGCGGGTGCGGACCGTACCGGCCGTGCTCAGCACGGTGGCCTCGGTCGGGCCGTAGGCGTTGACGAAGCGGAACGGGGTGCCGGGGCGGGGCCGCGCGGTCAGCCGCTCACCGGCGACCAGCATCATGCGCAGCGTGGTGTCCGCGTCCCACTCCCGGTCCAGCAGCGGCGCGGCCAGGGCGGTCGGCAGGACGGTGAGGGTGATGGAGTTCTCCCGCAGCCACGCCTGGTAGTCGGCGGCGACGAGCACCGTGGCCCGGTCCGGGCAGTGCAGGGTCGCGCCGGCCGCCAGGGCCGGCCAGATCTCCAGCTGGGACACGTCGAACCCGGGAGAGATCAGCAGGGTGGCCGCGTCCTCGGGGGTGACGTCGTACTCCCGGACGTACCAGGAGGCCAGATGGCCGAGCCCGCGGTGCGGCACCTCGACGCCCTTGGGGCGGCCGGTGGAACCGGACGTGAAGATGATGTACGCGATGTCGTCGGGCCCGGCCTCGTCCGCGACGGCGTCCCCGGTCCGGCCGTCCTCCGCGCGGCCGTCCCGTACCGTCAGGCACCGCCGGGCCGGGAACCGGTCCCGCAGCTCCTCGCTCGTGATCACGGCGAGCGCGTCGGCGTCCTGAAGCATGCCGTCCATCCGCGCCTGCGGCTGGCCGGGGTCGACGGGCAGGAACGTGGCGCCCGACTTGAGCACCGCCAGCTCCGCGAGGACCAGGTCGGCGCCGATCGGCAGGCAGACGGCGACCACCGTGCCCCGGCCGGCCCCGGCCTCCCTCAGCCGGGCGGCCAGGCGCTCGGCGCCCTCGTCCAGCTCGCCGTAGGTCATGGTCCGGCCGGCCTCCACCACGGCGGCCTTGCCGGGCTGTGCCTGCGCCTGCCGCTGCACCCGGCGGTGCACCGGCAGTTCGTGCGCGGCCGGGTCCACGGGCTGCGGGGCGCTCCATGCGCGCAGCCGCTCCGCGGCCCGGTCCTCGTCCAGCAGCCGCAGTTCGCCGACGGGGGTGTCCGGGGCTTCCAGCGCGTGGGCCAGCAGTTCCTGGAAGGCCGCGGCGATCGACTCCACCGTTCCGGCGTCGAAGAGGTCCGCGTTGTACTCCCAGATCAGCGCGATGCCCTCGTCGCCGGCCCGCTCACCGGAGGCGTGCTTCTTGCCCTGGGGCACCACGATGAGGTGCAGGTCCATCTTCACCGTGTCGTTGAACGGCTCGGTGATGGACGACTCGCAGTCCCCGAACCGGGGCGCGGCCTCGGTGTGGTCGTGCGCGGTGACCATGGTCTGGAACAGCGGGAGGTGCGCCGGGGTGCGGGGAACGCCGAGGGCGTCGATGACGACCGGCAGCGGGCACGCCTGGTGCGCCGCGGCGTCCAGGACCGTGTCCCGCACCTGCTTCAGCAGCCGGCTGAACGGCAGCTCGGCCGAGACCCGGGTGCGCAGCGCGGCGCTGTTCATCACCATCCCGACCATCTCTTCTTCCGCCGGGCTGCGGCGGTTGGCCAGGGGGGTGCCGACGCAGATGTCGGTGTCACCGCTGTAGCGGTGCAGGACGGCGGTGAAGCACGCGAACAGCGCCATGAAGGGGCTGACCCCGTCACTGCGGCGCAGCCTGCCGAGGCCGTTCAGGAGCGAGGCCGGGACCTCGCTGTACACCCGGCGGCCCCGGGTCGTCTGGACCGGCGGCCGGGGCCGGTCGGTCGGCATGCTCAGCACACCGGAGTAGTCGGCCAACTGCTGCTGCCAATAGGCGAGATGGCCCTGCATCGCGGGGCCGTCCTGCTCCGCGCGCTGCTGCCGGGCGTAGGCGCCGTGCTGGAGCGCCGGGGCCGGCAGAGCGGCGTCCCGGCCTGCCGCGCGGGCGTTGTACAGGGTCTCGACCTCGCGCAGCTCGACGGCGAAGGACCAGCCGTCGTGCAGGATGTGATGGGCCACGACCAGCAGTTCGTGCTCGTCGGGGCCCAGGCGTATCGCCAGCCAGCGCTCCAGCGGGTAGTCCGCGAGGGAGAACGGCCGGGCCAGCTCCGCCGAGACCCGGCGGGCGCGAGCCGACTCCCGTTCGTCCTCGGGGAGCCCGGACAGGTCCGCCCGCTCGATGCGGACCGGGCGCGGCTCGTGGACGACCGGCACCGGGGTGCCGTTCTCCTCCCGGTAGCTGGTGCGCAGTGCCTCGTGGCGCCGGTAGACCTCGGTGAGGGCCCACTCCAGGACGTCGAGGTCCAGCGCGCCGCGCACCCGGATGCTCCGGGAGCCGTTGTAGACGGGGTCGTCCGGGGTGAGCTTGTGCAGGAACCACATCTGTTCCTGGTTGGCGGACATCACCCGCGGTGCGGTGCCGTCCCCGGCCGCACCGCGCCCGGGGTGGGACTCGGCCGGAGTAGACGTGACGGCGGCTTCGCCGGCCGCCGCGGCGGCGGCCACGGCATCGGCGAGTTCGTCCAGCGTGGGGTGGACGAAGATGTCGCGCACCGGGATCTCGACACCGAGCCGTTCCCGGACGCGCACCACGATCTGCGCGGCGAGCAGGGAGTCGCCGCCCAGCTCGAAGAAGCTCTCCTGGGGGTCGAACCGCTCGATCTGGAGCACCTCGCGCCAGATCGAGCCCAGCGTCTCCTTGCCGGACGCGGGGTCGTAGGGAAGGGATGTGCCGGTGGTGGGGTCTTGCCGGCTGCCGGGGCTTTGCTCGGCGGAACGCACAGTGGTAACTCCGGATCACGGTCGGACGTCGGAACGGGTGCCGCGCGGGGTGCCGGGGGAGCGCGCGGTGGTGACGACCGCCGGGGTGACCGGCGGTCGTCGCGTGGGTAGTACGGCCGCCGGGGCGGTCGGTGGCCGGTGGGTGGCTCGGCGTGACCGCCGGGTCGCGGCGGTCAGTTGGTGGCGGACAGGTCGCGTTGCGCGCTCTTCGGGCCGGCGGCGGCGCGCCGGCGGGCGAACAAGGCCGCGGCCACCGCGAGCACGATGACCGCCAGCACCTCGATGCCGGTGGCGGTCAGCGTCAGCGCGGTCATCGAACCGCCGCCCATCGCCACACCGCCGAGGGCGCCGCCGGCGGCGATGCCCAGGTAGGTGGAGGAGCTGTTGAGGGAGAGGGCGACGGTGGGCGCCGGGATGTCCAGGCTCGCGATGCGGTGGTTCTGCCCGGTGGGCAGCGACCAGCAGGAGACGCTGATGACGGCGAGGATCAGCCCGAACAGCCCGCGGCCGACCCAGGAGCCGCTCGGCGTGGGGAGCGTGAACAGGGCGAGCACCAGCAGTCCGACGGACAGCACCGCGGCGGACCCGAAGTAGGCGCGGTCACCGCCCCAGCGGTCGGCGGCCCGGCCGCCCACCGCGCTGCCGGCGACCGCGGCGACGCCCCACACCAGCAGGAAGACGCTGACTCCGGTGGAGTCGACCTTCGTGGTCTTCATCGCCAGCGGTGCGATGTAGGTGAACATGGTGAACACACCGGCGCAGGCGAGCGCGTTGGACAGCAGGGCGGCCAGCACCCGCGGGTGCGCGGCCACGCCGAGCCGCTCCCGGATGGTGACCGACGGCGGGGTCGGCACCTCCGGCAGGGCCACCATCAGGACGATCGTCGCCAGCAGCGCCATCGCCGCCACCAGGACCAGGGTGATCCGCCAGCTGCCGATGGCGCCGACCAGCGTGCCGATCGGGACACCGAGCGCGGTGGCGGCGGACATGCCGCCCGCCACCAGGGCGATCGCCCGGCCGCGCCACTCCTCGGTGGTGACGCTGACGGTGACCGCGATGCCGCAGGGGATGTACAGGGCGGCGCCGAAGGCGGCCAGCACCCGCGCGAGCATGAGGACTTCGTAGGTGGGGGCGACGGCGCCCAGCACGTTGGACACCACGAACGCGATCAGGGCGGCCACCAGCAGCTGCTTGCGCCGCACCCGGGCGGTCATGGCCGCGAGGATCGGCGCGCTGATCGCGTAGAGCAGGGCGAAGACCGTCACCAGCTGTCCGGCCACGGACGTGGTGACGTCGAAGTCCCGCGCGATGCGGTCGAGCAGGCCGCTGATCACGAAGCCGTCGGTGCCGATGCTGAACGCACCGAGGCTCAGCGCCAGCAGCAGAATCCGGTTCGGCATCTGGCTAGATCCTCTCTTCTGCTGACGGGCGATGCTGCGGGCCGATGCCGGTGAGGACTCTGGGGGGCATGTTCTTTCGGATCCCATCGGGCTGGGGGCTGGCTGAGGTGGGGGGACGGCAGCAGGGGGCGGGAGCCGGGCGGGAGCGTGCGTGGGCGGCCGGACGGCGGCGCCGCCCGGCTGTGTGCGGAACAGGTCTGTACATGATCCGGGAAACGGACCGAAAAGGGATATCCGTGACCAGCGATAAGCGCCGTCGGTAAACCCGGTGTCACGTGAATTCAAGGTTACGCGGACTCGGCCGATACTCTGCGGCTCATCTCTGTCCCACCCCCGTTTCACTCCCCCGTAAACCCCGCAAGATGATGCCGGTTTTGCGGCAGCACTGAAGTTAGCCTCGGCTCACTAAGAGAGTCAAGCTTGGGGCGGACGACCGCATTGTGACGCGGAACTCAGTGCCCGGATCGCCCACTTGACCTGCGGAGACGAGGCGTGGAGCGGCGATCCGGGAGGTGCAGGAAATTGCACATCGGGATGATCTGCAAAAAGTTTCACCTCACACGCGGTCGCGCCGCTAAAACGGCCGGGGGTGAGGTGCAATTGTTTGCAGTCGGGCCCTCCGGGGGCCCTCCGGGGGCCCTCCGGGACGCCGTACGGCCATGCCCGTGTCCCCAATAAATACCGAGCGGATCTCCCGCGCGGAATGTACACTCCACGACGCGGCGGCGTACGCCGTTCTCCGCACCCCGTCCGCGCCCGGCCGATCCGAACCGGTGCGGCGAAGCGAAGAAGCAAAGGAGTGGCGGACGTTGAACACCCCCGAGCACAACAGCCCGTGGATACGGCGCTTCCACCCGTCCCCCGAGGCCCGCATCCGGCTGGTCTGCCTGCCGCACGCGGGCGGCGGCGCCACCTACTACCACCCGCTCTCGGCGGCTCTGGCCCCGGACGTCGAGGCTCTGGCCGTCCAGTACCCCGGCCACCAGGACCGCCACCGGGAGCCCTGTATCGACTCCCTTCCCGAGCTGGCCCGCCGGCTCGTTCCCGAACTGCTGCCGTTGACCGACCGGCCGTTCGCGGTGTTCGGACACAGCATGGGCGCCTCGCTCGGCTTCGAGGTCGCCCGGCTCCTGGAGCACGAGCACGGCGTCGTCCCGGCCGCGCTGTTCGCCTCCGGGCGGCGGGCCCCCTCCGAGTACCGGGAGGAGTTCCTGCACCAGCAGGGCGACGACGTCCTGGTCCGCGACGTCCGGGAACTCAGCGGCACGGACGCGCGGTTGCTGGCCGATCCCGAGCTGCTTGACATGGTCCTGCCGGCGCTCCGCAGCGACTACAAGGCGATCGAGACCTACCGCTACGTCCCCGGCCCCGACCTGAGCTGCCCGGTCACCGTCCTCATCGGCGACGAGGACCCCCGGGTGACGCTCGACGAGGCCCGGTCCTGGACCGCCCACACCACCGGGGACTTCGCCCTGAAGGTCTACGGCGGCGGCCACTTCTACCTGACCCGGCACACCGACGCGGTCGCCCGCGAGATCTCCGGCCGACTGCTGTCCACCACTGGCGCGTCCCGGTCCTAGCCGCTCTGCTCCCCGGCCCGGGGCGCCGCCGTGAACCCGGCCGCGCATCAGCAACAGCGTTCCCTCTCCCGGGCCGTACGCGGTGCGCGCGACCTTGGGGGTCTCCGCGGTCGGCAGCGGCTCGGGCGACCTCAGCGCCCGGTACCGGACCCACGCCGCGTCCGCCACGGTGGTACGTGCCAGTGCGCTTCCGGTGTGCTCAGGAGCGGACGCGGAGGTCGTGCCGCCGCATGAGACGCACCATGAGGTGGTCGATCTGCTTCCGTTCCGCGCGGAGCGAGGCGTTCTCGCGTTCCAGCGCGGCCAGCCGGATGTGGGCGTCCTGCGGCAGGGCGGTTTTGTGGCCGCCGAGTTCAGGATGCTGTTCCAGAATTCTCTGCTCCAGGGCCCGAAGGCGCTGCGAGGGGTCTATTCCGAGTTCTTCGGCGAAGCGCCGTTTCACATCCCGGTAGACATTCAGCGCGTCCGCCTGCCGGCCCGCGTGATAAAGCGCCCTCATGAGCTGGGACTGGAGAGTCTCCCGGAAAGGGTGCTCGGCGGCGCTCGCCATCAGCTCCGGAATGATGCGATGGTGCCGGCCCAGTCGCAGCTCCAGTCCGAAGCAGCGCTCCAGGGCGCTCATGCGCTCCTCGTCGAGCCGGGCCGCGGCCGCCCGGACGAGCGGGCCGGTGAGCCCCTCGGCGGCGGGGCCGCGCCACAGGCCGAGTGCCGAGCGCAGCAGCCGTACCGCCTCCGCGTCGTCCCCCGCGGCCTCGGCCCGGGCGGCCCGGTCCACCAGGGCGGTGAAACGCCGCACGTCGACGCGGCCTTCGGGCACGGTGAGGCGATAGCCCTGGCTCTCGGTGCTGATCACATCCGGCAGCCCGCCCTCGGCCAGCACGCGCCGCAGCCGGGAGACGCAGATCCTCAGCTGCACCTCAGCGGTCTGTGGAGCCCGGCCGCCCCAGATGCCGTCGATCAGCCGCGCGCCGGTGATCGTCTTGCCGACGTCCAGCAGGAGCAGCGTGAGGAGCGTCTGCTGGCGGGCCCCCGCGACAGTGATCTCCGTACCTGCCGCAATGATTTCCAATGGGCCAAGGATATTGAAGGAAAACGTGCCGTCAGCGATGTCCAGTCGCATTCAACTCCCCCTCCTTGGCGATGCTTTGGGCGACGCAACGCTACCTCCGTACCAGTCGGTAACAGCCTGTGACGAGCGCCACGAAATAAAGTTGCGTGGTGCGGTAAACCGAATGGGTTGGTCGGGCAACGTGAAGTCGGGTGAGGTGCAGGAAGAGCAATGTACCGGTTATCGGAGTCCGTGTTCGGTGGAGAAGTGTGCCGGTGCGGAAGAGGTGGCCGGCCGCGGCTCAGCCCAGCAGCCGGGCCAGCTCGACCCGGGAGGCCACGCCCAGCTTCCGGAAGATCTGCCGCAGGTGGTAGTTGACGGTGTGCGGCGAGCACGACACCCGCGTCGCCACCTGCTTGTTGGTCAGCCCCTGTGCGACCAGCCGCGCGATCCGCTGCTCGGCCGCCGTCAGCGCGCTCCCGGCCGGTGGGTCGGCCCGCTCCGGGCGGGCCGCGGGCTCGGCGTCGGCGGGCCGCTGCCGGGCCTGCGCGCTCTCCCGGAGCAGCGCTTCCAGGCGGGCCACGGCGGCGTGTGCGCCGATCGCGTGGTACCGCTCGGCCGCGGCCCGCAGATGGCGGCGCGCCGCGCCGGTGTCGCTGCCGGGCCGGCCGAGCAGCAGCGTCCCCAGGTCCTCGCTCGCCGCGGCGGCGGCCCAGGGTGCCCGGTGCTCGGTCGCCGCGTGCTCCAGGGCGTCGGGGTCCTCGTACAGCAGCCCCCGGGCATGGGTCGCGGCGGCGGCCAGGCCCGGGTGCGCGGGGTTCCGCTCCGCGAGCCGCTCGACGCGCCGGGTGACCGCGGCGGCCAGGGAGTTCTCCTCCGCGGCCAGGCTCAGCCGCACCAGCCGGGCCGCGGCTGCCGGGTCGCGCACGAACAGCGACGGCCTGGTCAGCAGATCGGGGTAGCGCTCCACCAGCAGGCCGACGGCGCCGCGCGCGTCCATGCCGGCCGTGGCCACCTGGAAGTCGGCCCAGGTGTGCCGCAGGGAGAGGAACGAGCCGGGCTGGGCGACGAGTTCCATCCGGGCTCGCCACACCTGGTCGGCGGCCTCGCCCCGCTGGCCGCGGGCCAGCGACAGCAGCGACAGCAGGGACAGGCCCTGCGAGGCGGGCAGCCGGGCGTGGGTGCGCTGGGCGAGCGAGACCCCGGAGGAGATCTCGGCCTCCGCGGCGTCGGTGCGGCCCGCCCCGAGCAGCAGCCGGCCCCGTACGACCGCCGCCTCGGCCCGGGCCCGCTGGTGCCCCAGGCGCTCGGCCAGCTCGCTCGTCCGGGTCAATGCGGCCTCCGCCTCGGCGAACCGGCCGAGCTGGGTCAGCTTCACGGCCAGTGCGAGCGAGGGGTACGGCCGCCAGCCGGGCGGCAGGACGGCGTGGTCCGCGGCCAGCGCCTCGCGGCCGCAGCGGAGCGCCTCGTCGAGATGTCCCGCCGCCCACTCCAGGTTGGACAGCACCACGGCCGCGACGACCGGGACGGCCCCCGGTCCGCCCGCCCGGACCATGGCCCGGGCGCGCTCCCGCCGCCCCTGCTCGTCCGGGCCGAACAGCGAGAGGACCCGGGACGCCTCGGCCTGCGCGGACGCGGGGTCACCGGTGGGGGAGAGGGTCTCGGCCAGCGCCAGGTGGGCCGCCTCCGCGGTCCGCGGGTCCAGTGGGCCGCTCGGGTTGTCGTGCGACAGGAAGAGGGCGGACACCAGGGCGTCCGGGGTCGCGTGCGCCTCCGTGGCCGGCTGCCCCGCCGGCCGGGCGGCCGGCGCCCCGCGCAGCAGAGTCCGGCGCACCGGTGCCGGGATCCGGGCGTGCAGCGCCTGGCGGACGTCGGGGGACCGGAAGGCGAGGCGGTCACCGGTGAACCGGATGAGCCCGGCCTCGACCGTCTCCTCCAGGGCGGGCAGCATCGACAAGGTTGTCACCGACTGCACCCGGGCGATCTCCTGCAAGGTGAACACATCGCCGACGAGCGCGGCAGCTTGGGCGAACTGCCAGGCGGACTCGGACAGTTCACCGTAGACCGGGGCCGCGTCGCGTGGTGCTTCGTGGGGGGCTGCGTGGTCCAGCATGCGGGTTTCCATCAGCTTCGCTCGGCCGAACTCCTGGGTCGTCCCGAGAGTCTGCGGGCCGGCGGGGAAGCCGGACAAGCCGGAACGGCCGTACCGGGCGCCGCGGATGCCGCGGTGATACGCCCGTGATACACGGCGGATACGCGATCGTCACCGGGCCACCGTGGTCCCCCGGTGCCGGCGGCACGGGGAGAACACGGTGGCCCGCAGGGTCGTAGACGAACGGACGAACGAACCAACAGGCGGACGGACGGAGGAGCCCGTCTCACGCCTCGGCGGTCTTCTCCTGAGCGGCGATCCGCCGGAAGACCCCCATCATGCCCATCACGACCAGCACCATCGCCAGACACACGGAGGTGGCCGCCACCATCGCGTGCGGGTAGCCGGTACCCGGCCGCCCGTTCCCCGCGGCGGCGAAGAACACCGCACCGACGGCCGCGACGCCGGCCGAACTCGAGAACTGCTGCGCCGTGGTGAGCGCACCCGACGCCATGCCTGCCTTCTGCGGCGGCACGCGCAGCAGGGCCGCGCCGATCAGCGAGGGCAGCACGACACCGTTGCCGAGGCCGACCAGGCACAGGCAGCCGCAGATCCAGGCGACCTCGGTGTCCGCACCGGCCGCCCGCACCCGCAGCAGCAGCGCCAGCAGCCCCAGGGCGGTCACCGCCGAACCCCCGATCAGGGCGTTCATGCCGAAACGGGCCGTCAGGCGCTTGCCTACCAGCGACGACACCATGTAGCTCACACCCATCGGCGTGAACGTCAGACCGGCTTCGACCGGGCTGAGCGAGAGGCCGCCCTGGAGCAGCAGCGTCAGCGTGAAGATGAAGCTGCCGAAGTAGATGTAGAAGGCCGCGCTCGCGATGATGCCGGCCCGGAACGACGAGCCGTGGAACAGCGTCAGGTCGAGTACGGGGGAGCCGCCGCGCGCCCCCAGCGTCCGCTCCCACCACAGGGTCAGCGCGCCGAGCAGCACACCGCCCGCCATGGACAGCCAGGTCCACACCGGCCAGCCCGAGGAGTGACCGAGCGCCAGCGGCACCAGAAGCAGGGCGAGGGAGGCGCTGAGACCGGCCGCGCCCACCGGGTCGATGCCGGCGCCCCGTCCGGAGTGGGCCGGGGGCAGCACCCGCGGGGCGCACAGCGCGACCAGTGTGCACACCGGCACGTTCACCAGGAAGATCACACGCCAGCCCAGTCCCGCGATGTCGGCGTTGAGCAGCAGCCCGCCGAGGAGCTGTCCGGCGATCGAGCCGATGCCCGCCGTCACCCCGTAGGCGGCGATCGCCCGGGGCCGCTCCGCCGGAGCGAACGTCGCCGTGATGGTCGCCAGCACCTGCGGCGCCATCAGCGCCGCGGTCAGTCCCTGGAGCAGCCGGGCCGCGATGAGCTGCCCCGGGCTCACGGCGATGCCGCACAGCAGTGAGGCGAGGCCGAACCCGGCCATGCCGATCGTGAACAGCCGCCGGTGGCCGTACAGGTCACCGAGCCGGCCGCCGGTGACCATGCCGCTGGCGAGGGCGAACGCATAGCCGCCCACGATGAGTTCGAGGGCCGTGGCACCGGCCCCGAGGTCGCTCTCCAACGACGGCGCCGCCACGTTCACGACGAAGAAGTCGAACTGGGTGACGAAGGTGCCCGCCAGCAGAACGGTGAGCACGGCCGCGATGGACGGTCTGCGCGGGGACGTCCCGTCGGCCGAGCGGGTGTGCGCAGGGGTGGAAGAAGCCGCTTCGGTCATCTTTTTCCTCGTTGCATGCGCTGAGCGGTGTTGGGGGCAACGGTGATCCGCGCGGTGCACGTACGCCGGCCCGCCTCATCGGTGATCACAACATCGTACGAGGCAAGGGTCGGACCGAGGGACAGTGCAGTCGCCACCGCGGTCACCACACCGCTGCGCACCGGCCGGTGGTGCGTGGCGTTGACATCGACCCCGAGGGCGATATGGCCGCCGCCCGCGTGCATGGCCGCGCCGATGGACCCGAGGGTCTCGGCGAGCACCACGGACGCGCCCCCGTGCAACATGCCGTACAACTGCTTGTTGCCGTTCACCGGCATGGTGCCGACGAGCCGTTCGGGCGACGCCTCGACCAGCTCGATGCCCATGCGCGCGGCGAGGGTCTCGGGGCCGCCGGGCCGGGTGATCCACGCCGACAGGTCGGCGCTCTCCTCCGGCCCGGCGGCGGAGGACTGGGTCATAGGGCCGCCGCGTCCTTCGTCTCGGTGGCGAACCGGCCGGTGGCCGAGGCCGTGTAGGCGTCGAGGTCCGCGTACTTCTCCCGCAGCCTGCGCTTGAGCACCTTGCCGGTGGGGCCGGTCGGGATGGCGGCCTTGTCGAGGGTCGTCTCCAGCAGCGCCAGCGGCGGCTGGCCGGCCTCGCGCAGCGCCGCGTTGGCCCGTGCCAGCAGCTCGGCCGGGTCCGCGTCGGCGGGCGCCCGGACCACGGCCACCGGCGCCGGGACGCCCGCGCGCCTGCCCGCGGCCACCGCGCAGTCCGCCGCCTCCGGCAGGGCGAGCAGCAGGATCTCCTCCATCAGCACCGAGTAGCCGGGGCCCTCGGGGGTGTGGATCGTGTCCACCGCGCGGTCCACATGGAAGAAGTCCTCGCCCTCCCGGTAGGCGAGATCGCCCGACAGCCAGTAACCGGCCAGCTTGCTGCGGTAGTACGTGTCGGCGTCGTTCCAGTACCCCGGGATGACGGACTTGCTGCGCAGCCCGAACAGGCCGACCTCGCCGTCGGCGGCCGGGGTGCCGTCCTCGCGCAGCACCGCCACCTCGCCGGCCGGCACCGGGTTGCCCAGGAAGCGGGGGCGCGGCGGGGTGTCCTGGGTGATGTAGCGGCGCAGCGTCGCCCAGCCCAGCTCCGAGGAGCCGAGGCCGTCGCTGAACACCGAGCCCGGCCGGCGCTCGCCGTCCACCACATGGTGGCCGTACCGGATCAGCTTGCGGATGTGCGCGTCGTGCGCCGAGTCACCGGTGTTCTGCCACTCCCGGACCGAGGTGAAGTCCTCCGGGTCCAGCTCCATGGAGGCCAGCTCCGAGTACGTCTGGTTGAACGCCAGGATGCGGGTCGGACGGTGCTCCCGGGCGCCCCGCGCGACCCCGGGCCCGGACTGGTCGGAGAAGGAGATCAGCGGCAGGCCGCACAGCAGCGAGTAGAAGGTGTACGCGATCGCCGACGAGTGCGACTGCGGCGCCGCCGACAGCATCACCGTCGGGTCCTCCGGCACGGACAGCCGCCAGCCCGGACCGTACAGGCTCTGCCGGTGCGCCCAGATGACCGGCTTCGGGATGCCGGTGGTGCCGGAGGAGTGGCACAGGAACACCGGGTCGTCGTCGCCGTGCCGGTACAGCGCCCGGTCGGGCAGGCTGCGCCGGCCGAGGATCCGCGCGTCGTCGGCGGTGACGGTCCAGCGCAGCGTCGCCAGCTTCTCCTGGCGGCCGTCCAGCAGGGCCAGGTGGGCCGCGTCGGTGAACAGCCCGACCGGGTCGGTGCGCGCCATCAGACCGAGGGCGAGGTCCGGTTCCATGCGCCCGTTGACGAGCAGCGGTATCGCGCCGATCCGGGCCAGCGCCGCCAGATGGACCTGGTCGTCGAAGGAGTCCTCGATGTAGACCGCGACCCGGTCGCTGCGCCGCACCCCACGGTCCCAGTAGAACGACGCCCAGGACTCGGCCAGTTCGTCGAGCTGCCGCAGATTGAATTCCGCCTGCGGCACACCGTCGACATTCATGACCGGACGATCGGCCACCAGGCAGGTCAGATCCGGATGCGGACTGAGTTCGAGCGCCTTTCTCCACGCATTCCCGCCGCCCACGGACGTGTCTTCGTAAATGCGCCGGCGGGCGTCCTGATCGAGCATGGATCGCGTCGTGAGCGGCATGTTCACCTGGCCTTGGTCGGGTGCAGACAGATGCGCGGCGAGGGGGCGCGCCACGTCGGTGACGACGGTAGACGCCGACCCGTGGCGGCCGTAACTACTCGAACGAGTAGGTGAGTCGGTGGGGTGCCTACTCGTTCGCGCGGTGTGCGGGCACCGACTGCCGGGCTAGCTTTTCGGCCATCGGCAGAAGGGAATCCACCAGTGACCACGCAGAGAAAGCTCGCAAGCGAAAAGCTGCGCGAGATCGTGGCGACCGTTCTGGAACTGGAACTGTCCGACGTGGGCGAGTCCGACCCCTGGGTGGATGAACTCGGCATGACGTCCCTCGAAAAGGTCGAGGCCATCACCCGCATTCAGGAGAACTTCGGCACCGCCCTGACACCGCGGCAGGCGGCGGCGATCGGCTCGGTGGCCGACGCGCTCGCCGTCCTCGCCCCGGCGGACGCCGCGGCCGGGCAGGCCGACCTGGTCGGGCGTCTGGTGCGGCACCGGATCGACGCCAAAGAGGGCGACCGGACCGCCTACACCGACCCCGACGTGGGCCGGGTGTCGTACGCCGGGCTGCACGCGGCCGCCCGTGACTACGCCGCCGAGCTGCGTGCGGCGGGCGTCCGGCCCGGGGAGCGCGGCGTGGTGATCGCCGAGGACTCCGTCGCCACCGTGGCGGCGGTCCTCGGCCACTGGTGGCTCGGCTCCGTGCCGGTCGTGGTGAGCCCGCTCCTCGACGACGCCGACATCGCCTTCGCGGTCGAGGACTGCGGGGCCCGCGTGGTGCACGTCGACGGCTCCGACGCCAAGCGCGCCGCCCTGCACCAAACGCTCGCGCACCTCCCGCGCCTCGACGGCGAGGACACCCGCCGCAGGATGACGGAAGGTCACGCGCCCGCCGCCGACACCCCGCCGCCGCACACCGGGCCCGCCGACGCCGAGGCCCTCGTGCAGTACACCTCCGGCAGCACCGGCACCCCCAAAGGCGTACGGCACTCGGCGGCCGGCCTGCTGGCCATGATCGACGGCTTCGGCGGCGTCCTGGGGCTGCGCCCCGACGACACGCTGCTGACCACCGCCCGCCTGTCCTTCGGCTACGGCTTCGGCAACGCGGTGCTCTGCGTCCTCGCGGCCGGCGCGAGCGCGGCCCTGATCCGCGGCGCGGTCGACCCGTACACCGCGGCCGAGGCCCTCGCCACCCACCGGCCCACCGTCTTCTGCTCGGTACCCCGGCTCTACGCCGCCCTGACCCAGCTGCCCGGCCAGGACAGCGCCGCCTACGACGCCGTACGGCTGTGCACCACGGCCGGCGAGAACTGCCCGCCGGCGCTCGCCGAGCGCATCCGGGCGGCCTTCGGCGCCCCGCTCGTGAACTGCTTCGGCGCCACCGAACTGATGCATGTCGCCCTGGTCGCACCGGCCGACCGCACCCCCGAGGGCGCGCTCGGCTTCCCCGTCCCCGGGGTCCGGGCCACCGTCCGCGACGCCGACGGCACCGAACTGCCCGACGGGCAGGAGGGGCGGCTGCACATCGCCGGCCCCACCGTCGCCCTCGGCTACGTCAACCGGGCCGAGGCCGACCGGGCGGCCTTCGCCGACGGCGGCGCCTACACCGGCGACCTGGTACGACGCGCCCCGGACGGCTCCTTCGCCTACCTGTGCCGGGCCGACGACATCCTCAACATCGGCGGCTACAAGGTGGTTCCGGCCGAGATCGAGGGCGTCCTGCGCACCGTCGAGGGCGTCGCGGCCTGCGCGGTCGTCGCCGGCCGCGACGCCGACGGCCTGGAGCAGGCGGTGGCCTGCGTCCAGCCGGCGGACGGCGCCGACCCGGCCCGGGTGCGCCGCGCCGTGATCAGTGCCGCGCGGCGCGGACTGCCCGCGCACAAGCGGCCCTCCCGGGTGGAGCTGTTCCCCGAACTGCCGACGACCGTCAGCGGCAAGACCGCGGCCCACACCCTGCGCACCCGGGTGGCCGAGGCATGACCTGGGACATCATCGGCCTGGGCGCGGTCAGCAGCGTCGGCGCCGACGCCCGCGCCACCTACGACGCGCTGTGCGCGGGCCGCGACGGCCGCGCCCCGGTCCGCGTCTTCGACCCGGCCTTCTACCGGGCCCGGCACGCCTACGAGATCGACGACCGCGGCCCCGGCGGCGACCGCCCGCTGCGCGCCACCGGCTGGCTCCTCACCGCGGTCGAGCAGGCCCTCGCCGACGCCGGACTGGACGACGACCTCAGCGAGGTCCCCGTGCTCGTCGGCACCACCCTGCGCGAGCAGCGCAGCGTGGAGCTGTGGTGGCGCGAGGGCGCCCGAGTGGCCACCGACGAGCTGCACTTCGGCAGCGCGCTGCGCCGCCGCTTCCACGCACGGACCAGCTACACCTTCGCCAACGCCTGCGCCGCCTCCCTGTACGCCCTCGGCATGGCCGCCGACCTGATCTCCCTCGGCCAGGCCGACACCGTCGTCGTGGCCGGCGCCGACTCCATCGCGGAGTCCACCTTCGCCGCCATGGACCGGGCACAGACCCTGGTACCGGACGCCGCACGCCCCTTCGACCGCGGCCACAAGGGCATGGTCATGGGCGAGGGCGCCGTGGCCGTGGTCCTCACCCGGGCCGGAGCGCGGCGGACGGGCGTCGCGGCCCGGCTGCGCGCCGTCGGCCTCAACTGCGACGCGGGCCACCCCACGGCCCCGGACCCGGCGGGGGTGGAGGCCGGGATCCGTGACGCCCACCAGCGGGCCGGGGTGCGCCCCGGCGACATCGACCTGGTGATGCTGCACGGCACGGGCACCGCCCGCAACGACGAGACCGAGGCGGCGGTCATGTCCCGGCTCTTCACCGACGCCCCGGGCCCGCTCATGACGGCCGTCAAGTCGGGCGTGGGGCACACGCTGGGCGGCTCCGGGCTGCTGAGCCTGGTGACGGCCGTACTGAGCATGCGGCACGGCGCCGTACCGCCGGTCATCGGACTGACCGACCCCATCGAGGAGGCGGCGGGACTGCGCCTGGTGCAGGGCGCCGCGGCGCCCGCCCCGATCGCACTGGCCCAGGTCAACGCGTTCGGGTTCGGCGGGATCAACGCCGTCGCGGTGGTGGAGAAGGCGTGAACAGCGAACCGACAGCGGGGGTGGGAACAGGCGTGAACAGCGAACCCACGGCACACCGTTCGGCGGTGGTGGTCACCGGAGCCGGGCTCGCCGTACCCGGCCTCGCGGGACCCGCGGACCTCCTGCACCGCGACCGCGGCGGCACGCCGTTCGACCCGGAGACCGGTCTGAAGGGCCGAGATCTGCGGCACAAGGACCGCGCCACCCGCCTCGCGCTGCGCGCCGTCGAACCGGCGCTGCGCGACGCCGGGCTGTACGGCCCGGACGGCCCGGACCTCGACGGCGCCCGCACCGCCACCGTCGTCAGCTCCAACACCGGGAACTACGACAGCGTCTGCGGCTACGTCGACACCG
Organism: Streptomyces sp. NPDC031418; assembly: GCF_055581605.1. NCBI lineage: Bacteria > Bacillati > Actinomycetota > Actinomycetes > Kitasatosporales > Streptomycetaceae > Streptomyces > Streptomyces sp. NPDC031418. The sequence continues at coordinate 62,721 of NZ_JBVIJC010000012.1, read as the reverse complement.
CGGCCCAGCAGACCTCGCGGGCCATCAGCGCGACCGGACTGCCGCAGACGTCCACCAGCGCCATCGCGGGCTGGATCGCGGCCGGCTACGGGCTGCGCGGGCCCGCGGTCACTCTGTGCAACGGAGCGACGAGCGGACTCGACGCCCTGCACTGGGGCCGCAACCTGATCGCCGCGGGCCGCGCCGACACCGTCGTCGTGACCGGCGTCGAACCGGCCAACGAGGTCGTGGCCAAGCTGCTGGGCGCCGACCCCGTGGACGGCGCCGCCACGGTCGTCCTGGAGTCCGCCGCGCACGCGGCCGGGCGGGGCGCCCGGGCCCGCGCCCGGTGGCGGGGATACGACCGCGGGCACGACCACGCGGAGGTCCTGCGCGCCGCGGCCGACCCGCGGGCCGAGCCGATCGGCCTGTGGCTGACCGGCGCCCCCGAGGACGACCGGCCGCACCTGCCCGAACGGGTCCGGCTCGCCTGCCTGGCCGACCGGTTGGGGGAGTGCGGCGGAGCCCTCGGCGTGCTCCAGTGCGCCGCCGCGGTCGCCTACTACGACGACGGTGGCGACGGCCTGGTGCTGGCCACGGCCCACGGCACCGACGCGTCCGCCGTGGTGGCCCTCCTGCCGCCCCGGGCGGCGGCCCGCACCGCCCTGTGACCCCACAGCCTCCCGAGAAAGGAACCCGACCGTGCCCGACACCACCTCCGTCTCCGTCGACCTGGAAGAGCTGCGCGCCCTGATGGCCGTCACCTTCGAGCTGTCGCCCGAGGAGGTCACCGACGACGCCCACTTCACCGAGGACCTGGGCATGGACTCCCTCATCACGCTGGAGATCGCCACCCGGCTGGAGGACCGCTACGGCATCGACGTCACCGACGACGAGCTGAAGACCATCAACACCCTGGCCGGCGTGCACGAGCTGGTCCGGCAGAAACTCGCCGCCGCATGAGCGCGCCGACCGCCCCCACGTCCCCGGCCGCCCCGGAGGACACCGGCCGGCCCGTGGCCCTGGTCACCGGCGGCTCCCGCGGGATCGGGCGCGCCGTCGTGGCACGGCTCGCCCGGGAGGGACACGACGTGGCCTTCTGCCACCGCTCCAACGAGTCCGCCGCGAAGGAGGCGGCGGACGCCGCGGCCGAGGCCGGCGCCCGCGTGCTGCACCGCACCGTCGACATCGCCGACGCCGAGCAGGTCCGGCGGTTCGTGACCGAGACCGAACGCGAACTCGGCCCGGTGCGCACGCTCGTCAGCGCCGCCGGCATCACCCGGGACCGGCCCCTCGCCCTCATGTCCGACGACGAGTGGCACGACGTGCTGGCCACCAACCTGGACGGCACCTACGCGGTCTGCCGCGCCGTGATCACCCGCATGATGCGCCGCAAGGCCGGCTGCGTCATCACCCTGTCCTCGGTCGCCGGGGTCCACGGCAACGCCCACCAGACCAACTACTCGGCGTCGAAGGCTGGGATCATCGGCTTCACCCGGGCCCTGGCCAAGGAGTGCGGCCCCTACGGCGTCCGCGCCAACGTCGTGGCGCCGGGCTTCATCGACACCGACATGACCGCGGCGCTGACGGACACCGTGCGCGAGCGGCTCCGGGAGCGGATCCCGCTCGCCCGGTTCGGCCGGCCCGACGACGTCGCCCACCTCGTCGCCTTCCTCGCCTCCGACCGCGCCGCGTACATCACCGGCCAGGTCCTCGGCGTCGACGGCGGACTGGTCGTGTGACCGGCCCCCCGACCGTCGTACGCCCGCACCTCGCATGGGAGAGACATCAGTGGACAACGCCCTGCTCGACCTCCGTCACCAGGAGGCCCGGCAGCAGCCGCCCTGGGAGGACCTGGCCCAACTGGCGCGGGTGCGCCGGGCCCTCGCCCAGCGCCCCGCCCTGGTCCGCGCCGAGGACGTCGCCGTCCTGCGCGGGCTGCTCGCCGACGTCGCCGCGGGCAAGGCCGAGGTCGTCCAGGCCGGCGACTGCGCCGAGGACCCCGACGACTGCACGGCCCGGCACGTCGCCCGCAAGAGCGCCGTCCTCGATCTGCTGGCCGGGGCGCTGAAACTCACCACCGGCCGGCCCGTGGTCCGGGTGGGGCGGCTGGCGGGACAGTTCGCCAAGCCCCGCTCGCAGCCCACCGAGATCGTCGCCGGACGGGAACTGCCCGTGTACCGGGGTCACTTGGTCAACGGACCGGAACCCGACCCGGAGAGCCGCCGCCCGGACCCGCTGCGCCTGCTCACCGGGTACATGGCCGCCGCCGACATCATGGGGCACCTCGGCTGGACGGCGGGCCCGCGGCCGGCCGGCACCGAGGCCGTGGTGTGGACCAGCCACGAGGCGCTGCTGCTCGACTACGAACTGCCCCTGCTGCGCCGCACCGAGGACGGCGCCCTGCTGCTCGCCTCCACGCACTTCCCGTGGATCGGCGAACGCACCCGCGGGCTCGACGGCGCCCATGTCGCCCTGCTCGCCGAAGTGGTCAACCCGGTGGCCTGCAAGGTCGGTCCGGGCATGACCCCCGACGAGCTGGTCGCCCTGTGCGAGCGGCTCGACCCGCTGCGGCAGCCGGGCCGGCTCACCCTCATCGCCCGCACCGGCGCCGACCGGGCCGCGGCCGTGCTGCCCCGCCTGGTCGCCGCCGTCCGGGCCGAGGGGCACCCGGCGATCTGGCTCACCGACCCCATGCACGGCAACACCGTCACCGGCCCCGACGGGCGCAAACGGCGGCACACGGACACCATCCGGCGGGAGATCGAGGCGTTCCAGACGGCCGTGCGCGAGGCGGGCGGTGTGGCCGGCGGGCTGCACCTGGAGACCACCCCGGACGACGTCCTGGAATGCCTGCCCGGCGGCTCGTACACCGCCCCCGGCGCGCCGGCCCGCGGCCCGTACACCAGCCTGTGCGACCCCCGGCTCAATCCCGCCCAGGCGCTGGAAGTCGTGGCCGCCTGGCGGCCCTGAGACATCCCGGCAGCGAAAGGAAGAGCATGCAGGACAAGACAGCCATCGTCACCGGAGCCGCGGGCGGGATCGGCGGCGCGGTCGTCGCCGCCCTGGTCCGGGCCGGCGTCCGTGTCGCCGCCGTCGACCGCGAGGCCGACCGGCTTCACAAGTGCGCCGACGAGGCGACCGGGGGACCGGGCACGGTCACGCCGTACCCCGCGGACGTCACCGATTCCGGCGCCGTCCGCGACCTGGTCGACTCCGTCGAACGGACGCTGGGCGCCGTGGACTTCCTCGTCAACGCCGCCGGGGTGCTGCACCTGGGACCCGTCGTCGGATACGGCGACGAGGAGTGGGCCCGCACCTTCGCGGTGAACGCCACCGGCGTCTTCCTCATGTCCCGTGCGGTGGCCGAGCGGATGGTGCCCCGCCGCTCGGGCGCGATCGTGACCGTGGCCTCCAACGCGGCCCGCACCCCGCGCGCCGAGATGGCCGCCTACGCCGCCTCCAAGGCCGCCGCCGCCCACTTCACCAAGTCGCTCGGCGTCGAGCTGGCGCCGTACGGCATCCGCTGCAACGTGGTGGGCCCGGGCTCCACCGACACGCCGATGCTCACCTCGATGTGGCGGGACGAGTCGGACCGCGAGGCCACCCTGCGCGGCCGCCCGGAGACCTACCGACTCGGCATCCCGCTGGGCCGCATCGCCCGGCCCGAGAACATCGCCGACGCCGTGCTGTTCCTGCTGTCCGACGCCGCCGCGCACATCACGCTGCACGACCTGACGGTCGACGGCGGAGCCAGCCTCGGCGCCTAGCGCCCCGCTCCCCGCCCGCCCTCCGAGAGGACCGCCATGCCAGGCATCCCGCCCATCGCGCCCTACCCGATGCCGACCAGCGGCGAGCTGCCCGCCCGCATCCCGCGCTGGACGGTCGACCCCGCCCGCGCCGTGCTCCTCGTGCACGACATGCAGCGGTACTTCCTGCGCCCGCTGCCCGACCCGCTCCGCGCCGAACTGGTCCGCAACACCGCCGCGTTGCGCGACCACTGCGCCCGCGCCGGCATGCCCGTCGCCTACACCGCGCAGCCCGGCGGGATGACCCCCGAGGAGCGCGGACTGCTCAACGACTTCTGGGGACCGGGCATGCAGGTCAGCCCGGCCGACCGGGAGATCGTCGAACCGCTGGCCCCGGCCGACGGCGACTGGGTGTTCACCAAGTGGCGCTACAGCGCCTTCTTCAAGTCCGACCTGTTGCAGCGGATGCGCGCGGCCGGACGCGACCAGCTGATCGTCTGCGGTGTGTACGCGCACGTGGGGGTCCTGATGAGCGCCGTGGAGGCCTACACCCACGACATCGAGACCTTCCTCGTGGCCGACGCCGTCGCGGACTTCAGCGCCGCCGACCACCGGATGGCCCTGGAGTACGCGGCCCGCACCTGCGCCGTCGTCACCACCACCAAGGAGGTCCTCGGATGACCGGTGTGCCCCCCGCCGATCCGCTCGGCCGCGTCCTGGCGCCCGAGCCCGGACCCTTCGCGCTGCTGCACCGTCCCGGCTCGGCCGGCCCCGGTGTCGTGGACGTGCTCCTCGGCGAGGTGTCCACCCCCGGCACGCTCGCCGCACTGCCGCTGCCCACCACGCCCCGGCAGCCCGGAGCCCACCACGAACTGCTCACCGTCGTGCCCTTCCGGCAGGTCGCCGAGCGGGGCTACGCCTGCGCCGACGACGGGGCGCCGCTCATCGCGCTGGAGGTGCGCGAGCAGGCGGCCGTACCGCTCGCCGACGTCCTCACCCGCGTCCCCGACCGGGGGATCCGGCTGTCCGGCGGGGACTTCGACGTGTCCGACGAGGCGTACGCCGACATCGTCAGCCGGGTCGTCGCGGACGAGATCGGCACCGGCCAGGGCGCCAACTTCGTCATCAAGCGGTCGTTCGTCGCCGAGATCGCCGACTACGGCGTGGCCGACGCGCTGACCCTGTTCCGACGGCTGCTCGAGCGCGAGTCGGCCGCGTACTGGACCTTCCTGATCCACACCGGTGAGCGCACCTTCGTCGGCGCGTCGCCGGAGCGGCACGTGAGCCTGCGCGACGGCACCGCCGTGATGAACCCGATCAGCGGCACCTACCGCTATCCGGCGGGCGGACCCACCCTCTCCGGCGTCCTGGACTTCCTCGCCGACCGCAAGGAGGCCGACGAGCTGTACATGGTCGTCGACGAGGAACTCAAGATGATGAGCCGGGTCTGCCCGGACCAGGTGCGCGTCGTCGGCCCCTACCTCAAGGAGATGTCCCGGCTCGCGCACACCGAGTACTTCATCGAGGGGCGTACGACCCGCGCCCCCCAGGAGATCCTGCGCGAGACGCTGTTCGCCCCCACCGTCACCGGCAGCCCGCTGGAGAGCGCCTGCCGGGTGATCGCCCGGTACGAGCCCGGCGGCCGCGGCTACTACAGCGGCGTCGCCGCGCTGATCGGCCGGGACGCGCGGGGCGCCCGCACCCTGGACTCCGCGATCCTCATCCGCACCGCCGACATCGACCGCACCGGGCGGCTCGCGATCGGCGTCGGCGCCACCCTCGTACGCCACTCCGATCCGGCCTCCGAGGTGGCCGAGACCCGGGCCAAGGCGGCCGGTCTGGTCGCCGCGCTGCGGGACGCCGCACCGACGGGCTTCCGGGACCACCCGCAGGTCCGCTCGGCGCTGCTCCGGCGCAACGACCCGCTCGGCGGGTTCTGGCTGGCCGGCCGCGCGGAGCCGGCCGCCGAGGGCGCCCTGCTCGGCGGCCGGCGGGTGCTGGTGGTCGACGCCGAGGACACGTTCACCTCGATGATCGAGAAGCAGCTGCGGTCGCTGGGCCTGGAGGTGACCGTACGGCGCTTCGACCAGCCGTACGCCTTCGACGAGCACGACCTCGTCGTCATGGGACCCGGCCCCGGCGATCCACGCGCCACGGCCGATCCGAAGATCGCCCACCTGGACGGCGCCGTCCGTGAACTCCTCGGCACCGGCCGGCCGTTCCTCGCCGTCTGCCTCAGCCACCAGGTGCTCGGCCGGGCGCTCGGCCTCGACCTGATCCGCAGGGCGGTGCCCAACCAGGGCGTGCAGCGGGAGATCGACCTCTTCGGCCGCCGTGAACACGTCGGCTTCTACAACACCTTCGCGGCCCGCAGCACCCGCGATGTCATCGACGGGCCGTACGGCGCCCGGGTGGAGGTCAGCCGGGACCCGCGCACCGGCGAGGTGCACGCGCTGCGCGCGGAACGCTTCGCCTCGATGCAGTTCCACGCGGAGTCGGTGCTCACCCGGCACGGCCCGCGCATCATCGGCAGCTTCCTGGCAGGCCTCGTGCGGGACACCGCGCCCGCGTCCCGCCGGACCCCCGTATCCCTGGCCGTCGCAGCCGCCGACGGCGTACCGAGCAAGGACCGTTAAGGACATGAGCGGAATACTCCACGGCAAGAACATCCTGGTCACGGGGGTGCTCAGCGAGAAGTCGATCGCCTTCCACGCGGCACGGCTCGCCCAGCGGGAGGGCGCGCGGGTGGTCCTGACCGCCTTCGGGCGGCGCAGCCTCGTCGAGCTGACCGCCAAGCGGCTGCCCGAGCCCGCGCCCGTCGTCGACCTGGACGTGCAGAACCAGGAGCACCTGGACACCCTCGCCGACCGGGTCGCCGAGCACCTCGGCGAGGAACCGGCGCTGGACGGCGTGGTGCACTCCATCGCCTTCGCCCCGCAGGACGCCCTGGGCGGCAACTTCCTGAACACCGGCTGGAGTTCGGTCGCCACCTCGCTGGAGGTGTCGGCGTACTCGCTCAAGGCCCTGACCGTCGCGGTGCTGCCGCTGCTGGAGCGCCGCGGAGGAGCGGTCGTCGGCATGGACTTCGACGCCCGGCAGGCCTGGCCGCACTACGACTGGATGGGCGTCAGCAAGGCGGCGCTGGAGGCCGTCAACCGCTATCTGGCCCGCTATCTGGGCGGCCGGGGCATCCGCTGCAACCTCGTCTCGGCGGGCCCGATCCGCTCCATGGCCGCCAAGTCCATCCCCGGCTTCACGGAACTGGCCGAGGCGAGCACCTCGCGCGCGACGCTCGGCTGGGACCTGGAGGACCCCGAGCCGGCCGCCCGCGGGGTGGTCGCCCTGCTGTCGGACTGGTTCCCGCGGACCACCGGCGAGATCGTCCACGTCGACGGCGGCACCCACATGGCGGGGGCGTGAGCAGGGACTCCCCGCGCGCTCCGCGGCGGACCTTCCCCAGGCGCCCGACGACGAGCGATCTGATCGACCCGGCGGACCGGTCCACGGCCTTCCTCTTCGGGGACGGGGCGGGCGCGGTCGTGGTCGGCCCGGCCGCCGAGCCCGGTATCGGACCGACGGTGTGGGCGACGGCGCTGCTGGTGGGCTCCGGAGCCGGACTCTCCTTGGCCGCGCACGTGGTGGTCCTCCCCTGAGGAGGCGGCTCGATGTCCGTTATGCGGAAAACTACTTCCGAAGCAGCTTGCGCCGGGTGCAGGGGAACCCCTAGCGTCAACCGCCATGGCGTCTCCGAGTGGCAGTCCGTTCCCCTTCTTCGCCTTGGTGGTGACGGGCGTCGCGATCGCGGCACGGGCGCTCTCCCGCAGCCGGGGCCACGAGGAGCTGCCCGACCCGGCCGGCTGGGCCCTGGCCCGGCGCGGCCTGGGCCTCGTCGCCACGGCGGTACTCCTCGGCGGCACGGTCTACACGGCGTACACGGTCGTCGCGGTGCCCGGACTGACGTACGCCACCGGCGGGTTCGGGCTCTACGCCCTCACCTACACCCTGCTGCTCACCCCCGCCGCCCTCTTCGTGCTGCCGCGCCTGCACGCCATGGCGCGCCGGTACGACCTGCTCACCACCGCGGACTTCGCCCTCGCCCGGTACGGCTCGCACGCCCTGTCCCTCGCGGTGGTGCTGTCCGGGCTGCTGGCCACCATGCCGTATCTGGCGCTCCAAGTCGTGGGCCTGGCAGCCGCGTTGCGGGCGATGGGCGTCGACCTCGCCGACCCCCGGGTGGTGCTGGGGATCGTGCTCCTGTTCGCCCTGGTGACCGCCGCCCTGCTGCCGCGCGGCCTGCGGGTGTGCGTGCGCGTCGCCGGGTTCAAGGCGGTCCTCATGACGGTGCTGCTGGTCGTCTCGCTGGCGCTGGTGGTGCACGGCGGCGCGGGCGCCGGACGGGTCTTCGAGGAGGCCGGACGGCGCCTGGCCGGCCAGGGGATGAGCCTGGTGCCGCCCGTGGGAACCCGTGCCGCCTATGTCACGCTCGCCGTCGGCAGCGTGCTCGCCCAGCTGATGTACCCCCAGGTGCTCACCGTCGCCCTGGCCGCCCGCGGAGCGGACACCGTCCGGCGGGCGGTCCTCGCCCTGCCCCTGTGGACGTTCGCCCTCGGCCTCTTCGCCTACCTGGGCTTCGCCGCGCTCGCCTTCGGCGTGACCACCCCGCCCGGCCACGCCGAACTCGCCGCGCCGGAGCTGCTGCGCCGGCTGGCCGAACCCTGGCTGGCCGGACTCCTCCTCGGCGGCCTCGCCGTCGCCGCCCTGCTGCCCGGCGCCGTGATGGCCGTCTCCCTGGCCATGCTGGTCACCCGCAACGTCTACACCGAGTACTTCAACCCGACGGCGACCCCCAAGCACGAGGTGCGCATCGCCCGCTTCGCCGCCACCGCCGTCGTCCTGGGCGCCCTCGTCTTCGCGCTGCTGCTGCCACCGCAGGACGCGGTCAACCTGCACCTGCTGGGCGGCGTCTGGATCATCCAGACGGTGCCCGCCGTCGGATGCGCGCCCTACACCCGATGGTTCCACCACCGGGCCCTGCTGGCCGGCTGGGCGGCCGGCATGGCGAGCGGAACCCTGCTGACCGTCGTGCACGGCTTCGACTCCGTGGTGACCCTCGGCTCCGGAACCGGACGGATCTCGCTCTACACCGCCCTGGTCGCACTCGCCCTCAACCTGGCCGTGGCCGTGCTCCTCACCCCGGTCCTGGACCGCCTGGGCGTGGTCCGCGGCCCCGACGCGCTCGCCCCCGGCGACCCCGTGGCGCGGCGCGGCTCCCGCTTCGCCTTTCGCATCGACTGACCCATCGAGCCGCAGTGAACAGGAGGAGTACCGGATGACCCCCACCCCACCACTCACCCGTGCCGGTCACCGCGGGGAAGCGGAGGAGACGACAGCGGTGGCCGAGCACACCGCCGCGGTCGCGCCGGACACCGACCCGGAGAACAACCCGGACCCTGACCCGGACACCGACCGGGACACCGCCGTCGCCGCCCTGTTCGAGACCCACCACGCCGGTCTGCTCCGCCTGGCCGTCCTGCTCGGCGCCGGGCCCGACGCGGAGGACGTGGTGGCCGAGGCCTTCTACCAACTCCAGCGCCGCTGGGGACGGATACGGGACAAGGACGCCGCCGTCGGCTATCTGCGCGGGGTGATCCTCAACCTGACCCGGATGCGTTTCCGCCATCTGCGCGTGGTGCGCCGGCACGCCCAGCAGAACGTGGAGTTCACCGAGGACTCGGCCGAACAGCACGCCTTACTCCGCGACGAACACCGGCACGTGGTCAGCGCGTTGCGCGCCCTGCCGGCCCGGCAGCACCAGGTGCTCGTGCTGCGATACTGGCTGGATCTGAGCGAAGCGGAGATCGCCCGGACCATGGGCATCTCCCAGGGCGCCGTGAAATCCCACGCATCCAGAGGCATGGCGAAGCTCAGCAGCATCCTGAAGGGAGCCGAGGCGTGAACGGAGGGACGGAGGAACGGTTGCGGTCGGCTCTCGCCGGGCTCGCGGACACCGTCCGGGAGTCACCCGACGCCTACCACCGGGCGCGCCGGCAGTGGCGCCGCCGGGACCTGCGGCGCCGCGCCCTCACCGTGGCGATCGTGCTGGTCATGGTCGTCATCGCGTGCGGAGTCGGCATCTGGGCCCTGTCCGGTGCCTCCCCGGCCCGGCACGTCATCTTCAACGGCGGCCGGCAGGACACCACACGGGACCGCAGCATCTTCCCGCCCGGGTCCCCCTGACGCACCCGCGCCCACCCGCGACGGCCGTCACCGGCCTGTTCACCCTCAGGGGCGCCCCTGAGCGATCGTCAGGGGCGCCCTCAGCCATCCGCCGTCGAACGCGCGGCCGAAAGTCGCTATGATCACCGCGGCAAGGCTGTAGCGCAGAGGTCGTCGCGCCCACGCATCGAGCTGGAGGACGTCGGTTCGAATCCGACCAGCCTTGCCGCCCTTGTCGTGGAGGAAAGTCGATTGGCGTCGGTTCGTCCTGGGCGGGCGGAGGGCGATGCCGCCCTCGGCGAGCCGGGCACCGGCGATGGACCGGTGGAGTGGTGATGACGCAGCCGACACCCGTACGCTGCCCCGCGATCGAGCACCCGGACATCCCGGTCAGCGACCCCGCCGCCCTGGAGCCGCTGCTCGACCGACTGCGGGCCGCGCCGGCGGTCGACACCGACGAGGCCTTCCCGCTCGGCACGGTCCGCGCGGACGGCCGGGTCGACCTGTGCAAGCAGGGCCTCGGACCCGGCGGCGCCGCCCGGCTGATGCCCGTCGCCGCCGCCTCCCCGCACGCCGTGCACCTCCTGCTCGGCACCAACGCCATCGGGGACGAGGGCGCCCGCACGGTCGCCGGCGCGCTGACCGACGGCCACGGTCTGCACACCCTCTACCTCGGCTGCAACCGCATCGGCCGCGCGGGCGTCGGCGCGCTCGCCGACGCGCTGACGACGGACGGCACCGTCCGCGCCCTGTGGCTCAAGCGCAACCCGCTGGGCGAGGACGGCGCCCGCACGCTCGCCGCGATGCTCCGCCGCAACACCGCCCTGCGCACCCTCGACCTGGTCAACACCGGCCTGACCCTCGACGGTCTGCGGGCCCTGTGCGACGCCCTCACCGGCCGGCCGAGCCCGGTGGAGCGCCTCTTCCTCGGCGGCAACGGCCTGACCGCGGCCGCCGCCCCGCTGCTGGCGGCACTCATCCGGGAGGCGGGGGTGCGCGAGTTGTACCTGCCCGCCAACCACCTCGGCGACGAGGGCGCCGCGATCCTCGCCGCCGCGGCCGACCCCGCCCGTCCGGTCCGCCTCGGCCTGGGCGGCAACGGGATCGGCCCCGCCGGCGCCCGCGCCCTCGCCGGCTCGCTGGACGGCATCGAGGCACTCGACCTCGGCCGGCCGCTGTCGGAGCGCAGCCTCGGCGCCCCCGCCAACACCACCGGCGACGACGGTGCCCACGCCCTGGCCGCCGCCCTGCCGGGCAGCCCGCTGCGCCGGCTGGAGCTGCGCCACACCGGCCTGACCGGCCGGGGCGCGAAGACCCTGCTGGCGGCGGTGGACGACAACTCGCCCCTGGAGTACGTCGGTCTGGGGCCCGGCCTGCCCCGCAAGGTCAAGCGGTCCTTCACCGAGCGGCTGCGGCCGGCCGGCGGGGCGCATCCCGACCTGCGCGCGATAGGAAGTGTCTACCGGTGAGCGCCCCGGGCGAGTTCCCCTCGCTCCCCGCGGGGGAGGCGGCGAGCCGGAGCCGGGTCCGCCGGTACGCGGTGCCCCGCTGGATGATCGAACACGCGACCGCCGCCCGGCTGGCCGGTGACTGGCGGGCCGCCTGCGCGGCGGCCCGGGTCGACGTGGCCGTCGACCTCCGCGCCGTCGCCGCCCGCTGCGGCGCCGAGGTCGCCGCGGCGCTCGAGGACGACCTTTGCCACCTCGCCCCCGACCTGCTGCGCTGGCACCTGCCCCGGCTGCTCGGCGGACGGAGCACACTCGACACCGGCGTCACGGTCGTCCTCGCGCGCTACCTCCCGAAGGCGCCGGACGAGGGCGCCCGGAGCACGCCGTACCTCTACGTCACCACGCCGCCGATGACCGAGGGGCCGCAGCGGATCGCCCTGCGGTTCGGCAGGGTCGCGACCGAGCAGACCGCCGGCGTCTTCGGGCGGCGCACCGAGGACTGGCGCCATGCACGGCACCTGTGGGACGCACGGCACGCCGCCGAACTGAGGGAACGGTGCGGCGGCAGCCCGCACCGGCCGCCGTTCTTCCACGCCGACGCCACCCCGCTCGGCCCCGGTGAACTGCCGGCGGCCGACCCCGGCGACACCGACCCGGCGGCCCGGACCGAATGGGCCGCTCTGCTCCAGCACCGGGGTGAGACGGCGGCCGCCTTCGCCGCCGCCGGCATCGAGCTGGACCTGACACCGCCGCCCAGCCGGCGCCGGTTCCAGGCGGACACGCAGCGCATCCTCGCCGGGCTCGCGATCAACCACACCCGACTGGCGCCCGAGGTGCACCGGCAGGCGGCCGCGGGGGTCGCCGACGCCTTCCTGATCGCCGTCAACTGGCGGGAGTACGCCCTGCTGGAGCCCGCGGACGCCGGCGGGCTGCGCGTGCGCATCGTCGACCGGGACCAGGTCAAGGACCTGCCTTTCCTCGCCGAGGCCCTGTGGCGCAGACTCCCCGACCTCGACCTGCTGTGTCTCGGCGGCGTCGCGCCGGAGCACCTGCATCCCCTCGTCCGCGAGGCGCTGTTCCCGGCCCTGAAGGTGGCGCCGGGCGAGGCCGGCCCGCCCGGGCCGACGGCCCCCGCACCCGTGCGGGTCCGCTGCCGCGGCGAGTGGCACGAGGTGGCGTTCCGGCCCGGTGGCCTGCTCCGGATGCCGCACACCGACGAGGAACAGCAGCGCGAACGAGCCCTGCGCGCCTTCGGCGGTGCCGTCGCCGGATGCTTCGCGGTCGAGCAGACCTGGACCTCCGGAGCGGGCCGCCTGCCGAAGGCGCTGCGGACGCAACGCCAGGAGCTGTTCCAGCGGGCCCAGCACGGTGACACCCCCGGCGTGCTGGAACTGCTGGACGCGGGTGTCGATCCCCGGGTCCGGGACGCCAACGGGCGCACCCTGCTGCACGTCCTGAACCTCCTCGACCACGAGGAGCTGCTGCCACGGCTGCTGGCGGCCGGAGTCGACCTGGAGGCCCGCGACCAGCGCGAGCGCACACCGCTGTTCACGGCGGTCAACGACCTCGGCTCGAAGGCGCTGGTGGAGGCGCTCGTCGCCGCCGGGGCGCGGCTCGACGTGATCGACCAGGACGAGCTGTCCCTCGCCCATCTCGTCCGCCGCTACAAGCGCCGAGACCTGGCCTTCCTGCGGGAACGCGTGGAGTCGGAACACCCCGGCCTCGGCGGCGACTGGTGGGACGAGTGGTGGGAGGACCAGGAGGAGTACGACGGGGACGACCCCGACGACGAGGAAGGGCTGTCCCTGTGACCACCGACCGCACCGCCACCGCCGCCGCGTCCCCGGGCCCGCTGGCGGCCGCGGACGACCTCAACCGCAGACTTCGGGTACGACGGACCGAGCCCGCCGCCAACCCCCAGCTGGAGGCGCTCGCCCTCGCCGTGACCGCCAATCAGCCCGTGCTGCTGTGGGGAGAGCCGGGCATCGGCAAGTCGGCCGCCCTGGAACAGCTCGCGGCCGGACTCGGCCTGCCGCTGGAGACGGTCATCGCCAGCGTGCACGAGCCGTCCGACTTCGCCGGACTGCCCGTCGTGGGCGACGACCCGGCCGTGACCGGCGTGCCGATGGCCCCGCCGGACTGGGCGGTCCGCCTCGCCCGGGCCGGACAGGGCCTGCTCTTCTTCGACGAACTGTCGTCCGCCCCGCCGGCCGTGCAGGCGGCACTGCTGCGGGTGGTGCTCGAACGCCGGGTCGGCAGCCTGGTGCTCCCGGAGGCGATACGGATCGTCGCCGCCGCCAACCCGCCGTCCAGCGCCGCGGACGGCTGGCATCTCAGCCCGCCGCTCGCCAACCGGTTCGTCCACCTCCAGTGGACCCACGACCCCCGGACGGTCGCCCGGGGCCTGGCCGGCACCTGGCCCGAGGTGGCCGTGCCCGTCGTCGACGCCGCCCGGGTGCCCGGTGCGGTCGCCCGGGCCCGCGGCGCCATCTCCGGCTTTCTCACGGCCCGGCCCGGCCTGGTCCACCACATCCCCGGGGACGCCGAGAGCCGTGGCCGCTCCTGGCCGTCCCCGCGCACGTGGGAGATGGCGCTCAAGCTGCTCGCCACCGGGTACGCGGCCGGCGCCGGCCGGGAGGCACTGGCCGCCGCGCTCACCGGCGCCGTCGGGGACGGGGCCGGCATCGAGCTGCTGTCCTACCTCGAACACCTCGATCTGCCCGACCCCGACCGGGTCCTCGCCGATCCGGACGCCTTCGCCCTGCCCGACCGCGGCGACCGGCAACTGGCCTTCCTCATCGCGGTGGTCGCCGCCATCCAGGGCGACCTCACCCGGCCCCGCTGGGAGGCCGGCTGGGCGGTGCTGGCGAAGGCCGTGGACGCGGGCGTACCCGACGTGGCCGCCCGCGCCGCCACCGACCTCGCGGCCATGCGCCACCTCGACTGGCCCGTACCGCCCGGCATCGACGCCTTCCTGAACCTCCTCCAGCTGTCCGGCGCGCTGCCCGGCACCGGCCGGTGAGGCGAAGAGGGATGACGGAGGATTGCGAGGGCGCTGGCGATACGCGGGGTGTGGCGGGGGATGGGGGTCGCGCCTCGGGTGTGGCGGGGGACGGGGGCTGTGCCCCGGGTGCGGCGGAGGACGCAGGTGGTACCCCGGGCATGGCGGAGGCTGCGCGCACTGCCCCGGCTGCCGCGAAGGAGGCCCGCCGCGCGCTGGACATGACCAAGCTTCTCGCCGCGCGGTACCGGGCGGCGAGCGACCGGCCGTATCTGGCCTCGGCGCTGTACGCCCTCACCGTCGTACCGAGCACCGAGGTCCCGACGATGGGGGTGGACCGGCACTGGCGCTGCTATGTGTCGCCCGCCTTCGTCGACGCGACACCGGTGCCCGAGCTGGCGGGCGTCTGGGTGCACGAGGCGGCGCACCTGCTGCGCGACCACCACGGCCGGGCTGACCGGCTCCCCGCCGCCGCCCAGCGCGACCGGCACCGGGTCAATGTCGCGCAGGACTGCGAGATCAACGACGACCTGCTCGCCGACGGGCTGCGGCTGCCCGACGGACGCATGGAACCCCGCCTCTTCGGCCTGCCCGAGGGCGAGCTGTTCGAGGCCTACCTGGACCGGCTGCCGCCGCAGGTGCGGACGCCGGACTGCGGTTCGGGCGCGCACGGCCGCCCCGCCCCCTGGGAACTGCCCGGTTCCGCCGCCCCCGCCCGGCTCGGCGAGGTCGAGGCGCAGGCCCTGCGCCGGCAGACCGCCGAGGCGATGCGCGCCCATCAGCGCACCCGCGGCACCCTGCCCGCGGGCTGGCAGCGCTGGGCCGAGGAGATCCTGGAACCCACGGTGGACTGGCGGCAGGCGCTGTCCGGCGCGGTCCGGGAGGCCGTCGCATGGGCGGGCGGGGCCGTCGACTACACCTACCGCCGCCCCTCGCGCCGTACCCCTGCGCTGCGCGGCGTGGTCCTGCCGAGCCTGCGCCGCCCGCTGCCGCGGGTGGCCGTCGTCATCGACACCTCCGGCTCCATGGGTGAGGCCGAACTGGCCGCCGCCCTCGCGGAGGTGACGGGTGTGCTGCGCGAGGTGGGGATACGGGGCAACCGGGTGACCGTGCTCGCGTGCGACGCCGATGTGCACGCCGTGTCCCGGGTGGTGGCCACCGAGCAGATCACCCTGGGCGGCGGTGGCGGCACGGACCTGCGGGTCGGCATCGAAGCGGCGGTCGGGATGCCGGACCGCCCCGGCATCGTCGTCGTCCTCACCGACGGATACACCCCCTGGCCCGACGAGCACCCGCCCTGCCGTGTCATCGCGGCCCTGCTCGGCCAGGCCCCACCCCAGCCGCCGAGCTGGGTGGAGACCGTACGCATCCCCACCTGACCCCGCTTCCCTCAGCCGGCCGTGGCGAGGTCGTCGAGGAGCCGGCCGAGCAGGGCCGGCGCCTGGATGTGGCCCAGGTGGCCCTGGCCGGCAAGCTCGTGCACCCCGGCGTGCGCGATGCGCTGCCGCACGTCGTCGAAGGAGGTGCCGTAGGGCTCCTTTCCGCGACTGTGCCCGCCGATGATCAGGTCGACGCGCTCCGCCCGTCGCGCCAGTGCGTCCGGGGGCGGAACCGTGTTGATGGCGGCGAGCTCGGCGTACAGCGGTTCGCTCAGGCGGCGCAGGGCGGCCCAACCGCGGGGATCGGCCCGGAGCTGCTCGACATGCGCGGCGGACAAGCCGGAGATCTGCCGATTGACGATCTCGACGCAGCGGTCCCAGTCCGCTGCCTCCTGTGCGGCCCGCAGGTCCGGCAGCGCATCGCGGCCGAACGGCCGCATCACCGGCTCGTAGGCGATCACATGGCGCATCGGACGCTCGTCGGCGCAGAGCAGGGCGATCAGACCGCCGTAACTCCAGCCGAAGAGCGCGCTCGTGCGGTCGAACTCGTCCAGGACCACGCCGAGGTCCTCGACCTCCGTGCGCAGCGTGTACGCGTCGGTCAACGGCCCCGAGGGAGCGCGGCCCCTGCGGTTCACCACCACCACCGAGGGCCAGGCGCCGACGGCGCCGGCGACATGGCGCCAGGTGTGCGCATCGCTCATCGCGCCCGGGACGAGGACGAGGCCCGGGGCATCCGGCTCGCCGTACACGTCGACGGTGACCCAACTGCCCCCGCCGACCGGTATCTTCTTCTGGATCGTTCGCTCCATAAAGTCATTATGGAGCGAACGCTCTAAGATGCAAGGGTGACCGAACGCACCCGTGGACGACCTCGCGCCTTCGACCGCGACCGCGTGATCCTCGAGGCCGCCCGCCTGTTCTGGCGCCGGGGCTACTCCGGCACCTCGACGCGCGCGCTGACCGCGGCCCTCGGGCTCTCCACCTCCAGCCTCTACGCCGCCTTCGGCAGCAAGGCCGGCCTGTTCGAGGAATCGGTGCGGACCTATGCCGGGCGGTACAGCGAGATCTACCGGCAGGCCGTGGCCGAGCCGGACATCAGGACCGTCGTCGACCGCGTCCTGACCGGCTCGGTCGACGAGTTCACGCAGCCCGGCGACACGCACCCCGGATGCCTCGTCACCAGTGCCGTGATGACCGACAGCACGAGCACGCTCGACATCAGCGCCTACGTCACCGAACTCCACCGCGCGAACGAGCAGGCGCTCCTGCGGCGCTTCGAACGAGCGCTCCAGGAAGGCGAACTGGCCGCCGGAACCGACCCGGCCGTACTGACCGACCTCGTCCAGACCCTCTGGCACGGCCTGTCCGTACGAGCCAACCTCGGCGCGTCCCGGGCGGATCTGATGGACACGGCACGGCTCGCACACACCCTGATCAGCCGGCACCTCACGGACAGGGCGTCCCGCTCCACGCCGTGACCGCGGTCGGCATGATCACCACCGCGTGGGCCTCGCCGATCTCCGCGCGCATACGGTCGAGCAGTGTGTCCACGTCACCGATGGTCTCCGCCGGTCCACCGGCCCGGGTGTTGCCGGGCAGCGCCGCCTGCGACAGTGCCCGGTAGGTCTGTACGACGAGCGGGAGGACCGTGTCGTCCTCGGCGCCGCCCATCGGTGTCGTCGCGGAGAGGCCGGGCGCGGCCAGGCCCGCCTGCCGGAACAGGGAGTACAGCCGCGCGCCCGCGCCCAGACTGTTTCCGTCCACCGTGAGCGCCGCGGCGACGGCGTCGAGGACCGCGCCGGTCAGCGGCGTCGGCGGTGCTCCGCGGAGCGGGAAGGTGTCGAAGCCCTGGAAGACGACGAGTCCTCCCGGGCGGACCAGCCCGGACAGCCGGCGCAGCGCCGTGACCGGGTCCGGCAGATGGCCCAGCACCAGCCGGCCGATCACGGCGTCCACCGGCCCGTCGGGATCGAGGTCGACCTCGGGCAGGCTCATCCGCCGGAACGAGATCGCGGCCTCCCCGTCCGGTGCCGGGCGCCGGGCCTCCGCCCGGGCCCGCGCCACGGTCAGGGCGCGGGAGGCCGCGTCGACTCCCGTGACCGAGCCGGTGGGTCCGACGATCCGCGCCGCCAGGAACGTCACGTCCCCGGCGCCGCAGCCGATATCGAGGACCCGCATGCCGGGGCGGAGTCCCGCGGTCCGCAGCGCCCGCTCGGTGATCGGGTCGTACAGCCGGGCCTGGAGCACCAGCCGGTCGGTCTCCACGGGCGCATGGCCCAGCAGGTACGCGGCGTCCGGCTGCCCGACCCGGGTCATCGCTCGCCTCGCGCCGAGAACACCGGGTCGGTGGTGTCGGACTGGCTGAAGAAGGTGTTCCATCCCCTGATGAGGGAGACCACGTCGCCGCAGTAGCTCCGCTCGGCCTTGACGTAAGTCCCGTTCCGCGGTCCGAAGGACCAGGCGACGGCGTTCATCTCCTCGGGGTCGTAGGAGGGAGCCGTCCCGAAGAAGGTGGTGAG
This sequence comes from Streptomyces sp. NPDC031418, assembly GCF_055581605.1. Lineage (NCBI taxonomy): Bacteria > Bacillati > Actinomycetota > Actinomycetes > Kitasatosporales > Streptomycetaceae > Streptomyces > Streptomyces sp. NPDC031418. The sequence goes on along the minus strand of NZ_JBVIJC010000012.1, from coordinate 44,427 downwards.
GCGGGCGCCGATGGCCGGGCGCTGTCCGTCCGGGAGTTTCAGCGCGTAGAAGGCGACCCTCTCGATCGACCCGTCGGCGGGAGAGAGGGTCACCGAGAACGTGTAGGCACCCTGGGAGAGGAACCGGGCCATTGCGCCGCGGAGGCCGGTGCCCGGTGCGGCGGCGCCCGCCAGCCCCGTGAAAGTGCGGCACTGTGCCTCGGTGAGCGGCCCGCGGGCCCGGAAGTAGAGGTTGACGGTCCTGTGGCCGTAGTCCACGCAGACATGCCGTACGTGGTCGAGTCCCAGCCTGTGGAACAGTGGGCCGCGGTCCCGGACGGGCGACGGTACGGCAGTGATGGCGAGGACGTCGTCCAGGGGCCGGGTGCCGCCCAGATAGAGCCATGTCTTGGTGAGTCCGTGCTCGGCGTCGAAGTCGCACGACTGCTGTCGATGCGACGGCGTGCGTAGAAGCGGTAGTTGAGCCCGTCGCCGGGGCGGTCGGTGGCTCGCCACAGGACGGCGCCCTCGGCGAACGCCGGTCCGTAGGCGTCCATCACCGCGCGGGTGGCGGCTTCCGAGTAGGGTGCTGCAATGCTCTGCGCCGTGGCGCGGACGTCTTCCAGGAACCGCGAGGCGGAGAACTGCTGGGGCTGCACGGCGTGGTCTCCTTCCTGTCTGGCGCGGGTGTCCGGTGTGACAACTCGCCCGCTGAGGCGAGGACTTCCGTGATCGATGGGTGCCGGAGGCAGGGTACGTGCGGGGTCCGCGGGGCGCCCGGGCGGACCGGACGGCGGGGGAGGGAAGGCATGGTCGGCCGGCACGCCGACGGGGGCCGCCCCGCCGCGGGACACCGGCGCGTCAGACGAAGTGCCCGGCCGCCGGGCCGTGTCCGCACCGTGCCGCGGTCTCCGACCAGACCCAGAGCTGTGTGCCGGTCGGGCAGTCACGGCCGGCTGGGACGGGTGCCGGCCCGCCGGTCACGTGACCGGCGGACGGGTGGCCGCTGTGCCGGGCCGGGGCGGCGGGGAGATCGCGGGGCTGGGCCGTCGGCGGCATGTCCTCGTCCGTTCTGGTTCCGGGTGGGTGGGGGCCCGTGCCGAAGGGGGAGCGGCACGGAACCCGCACTCAGGAGGGTGCGGTCAGGCCGCGATGCCGGAGGCGCTGATGGTGATGGGGATGTTGTCCCGCGTGGCCTTGGAGTACGGACAGATCCGGTGGGCGGCGTCGGCGAGTTCCTCTGCGGTCGCCTGGTCCACGCCGCCGAGGACCGGGCTGAGGACCGCCGAGAGGGAGAACTCGCCGTCGTCGCCGTGGGTGAGGGTGATCTCGGCGGTGATCGCGGTGCTGGTGAGCCGGATCCTGCGGGTGGCGGCGGCGCGGCGCAGGGCGCCGAGGAAGCAGGCGGCCCAGCCGGCGGCCAGCAACTGCTCCGGGTTGGTCGCGTCGCCCGTGCCGCCGAACTCCTGGGGAACGGCGAGCCGGGTCTCCAGATGGCCGTCGCGGGAGCGGACGTGACCGCCGTTGCGGCCCTCTCCGTCGACGTCCACATGGGCGGTGTAGGTGGCTGCCATGGTTCCTGCTCCTTGTCGGGGGCGAAGTCTTCGACCGGCCTCGGATCCGGAACACCCTTTTAGGCGTCACCGGTTGAACCGGTGACGTCATTGTGGCGAGCGGCTGCGTCACCGGTCAAGGGGGTGGCGCCGTCCGGGCGTGCAAGCAGGCAGCACAAACGGCGAACACGGCACACGTGGCGCCGTGTTCGCCTGCGGGATCACCGGTTCGGGGAAGCGGTCACCCCGCCCGGTCGGAAGGTGGCGCCTCGGGGCAGGGGCCCGGGTAGACCGGGAAGCGCAGATACGTCGTCACATCGCCGCGCCGCCGCCCGGTCCGGTAGCTGACGAGTTCCTGAAGCCCGATGAACGAATCGAGTGCGCTCGGAGCGAGGGAATAGACAAGGGCCCGATAGGGCCCGACGGGCACGCCCTCCTCGGCCAGCACCGCCTGGACCCGGCTGACCACGTCCCGTTCGTCTCCGCACAGGTCCGGCATCCGCAGATAGGTGCTCGCCTCGTCCGCCCGGTCCACGCCGCCCCGGAAGGCCAGGCACGTCAACGCCGCCTCCCCGGCGTCCTTCCGGTCCGGGCCGGAGAGTATGCGGAACACCTTGGAGGCGTGCAGCGGATCGTGGGTCCGCGCCGTCGCGGCCAGGGCGTTGACCGTGTCCAGATCCACGATGTGATTGCGGTAGTAGATCTTGGCCCGTGCCGAGGGCCTGTCGGCCAGGTCCAGGGCGAAGAACTCCAGCTCCCTGTCGCCGGGGGCCGATCCGTGCGACCGCGTGGTGTTCTTCCACGCGGAGTCCATGTGCAGCCGTTCCATGGCCCGTCCGGTCACGGCCTCGCGCCTCGGATGGTCCCATCGGTAGAGGCCGAAGTACGCCTTGAAGGTCAGCCCCTCGCCGGGGCGCCAGGCGATCGCGTGCCAGAGGGGTGCCGGCTCGTGGCCGGCGTCACCGAGGAAGAGGTCCTCGACGCTCAGGTAGCGGTCGAGACTGCCCCCCGGCCGGCTCGCCAGTTTCCGCGAGACCTCCATGGCCGCTTCGCTGGGCCGGGACGAGCAGAAACCGGCGTCGAAGAGGATGCGGAGTTCCGGCTGGGCACCCGACCAGTTGACCGAGATCTCTGCCGGGAATCCGTCCGCTGCGACATAGGAGGGAATCGCACATTCGCGTCCGACGGGTGTCCGGAACCAGTCGCCCAGGACCTCGCGGAGAATTGACTCCGTCTCCCCGGCGCCGCCGAGGGGAAGGGAAAGCGCACGTGCCGCGGTTCTCCAGCGGTGACAGACGAATTCCCCGAAGGACTGATCGGCCGCATCGAATATCGCATACCGAGTTGCCATGAGTTGCCCAGCTTTCTGTGTGCTCACAGGTCGGTGGCCGCGGCGGTGATCACACGGAGTACGTCGTCCACATGTTCTTTGTGCGTGCGATGTGCGAGCACGCAGAGGCGGATCAGCTGCCGTTCCGCGACGGTCGTGCCGTGCACCACCGCACCGCCCTCGGAGTTGATCCTCTCCAGAAGCCGCCGGGTCGCGGCGTCGGCGGTGCGCTGTGCCGTCGCCCCCGGACCCTCGGGCCGTACCGCGAAGGCGACGGTGGTCAACTCGGGCCGCCAGGGGACGTCGAGACGGGGGAGGGTGCTCAGCGTGCCGTGGATGTGGTCCGCGAGGTCGAGCTTCTCGTCGAGTGCGTCACGGAAGGCGGAGAGTCCGTGGAGGTGCAGCGGGAGCCACACCCTCACCCCCCGGTTCTCCCGGCTCAGTTCGATGCCCCGCTGGGCGTAGTCGGGCAGGACGTCGGACTCGCCGACGTCCTGGAGGGCGGTGGCCGAGCCTTCGTGCGCGGCGTGCAGAAGGGCCGGCTCCCGCACGACGAGCGCGCCGGTGCCGAACGGCAGGAACAGGGCCTTGTGGGGATCCAGGGTCACGGAGTCCGCCGATTCGAGGCCCGCCGTGCGCTCGCGGCCGCGTGCGGTGAGCCGGAAGAAGCCCCCGTAGGCCGCGTCCACGTGGAACCAGAGACCCTCGCGCTCGGCCAGGGCGCCGGCGTCCGCCAGTGGATCGATGGCCCCGGTGTCCGTGGTTCCCGCTGTCGCGACCAGCAGGAAGGGCCGCAGTCCTGCCTCGCGATCGGTGCGTATGCGTTCCGCGGCCGCACGGAGGTCCATCGTCAGGTTCCCGGTGACCGGTATCACGCGAACGTTCTGCTGCCGGATGCCGGCGATCCGCGCGGCCTTCGCCACGGAGTAGTGCGCCTGCTCGCTGACGTAGAGGGTGCCCCGCCCGATGTCCTCTCCCAGCCGGTCATGGCGAGCGGTCACGAGGGCGGAGAGGTTGGCCATGGAGCCGCCGGTGGTGAGGACGCCGGAGCTGCCCTGCGGAAGCCCGCACACGTCCTGCGCCATCCAGCGCAGGACACTCTCCTCGAGGGCGGTCAGGGCGGGTGCCGCCGCGGCCAGGGTGCCGTAGCGGTTCAGCGCCCTGGTGAAGAACTCGGCAAGAGCGGACGAATATATTCCGCCGCCGGGCAACGCCGCCATCAATCGCGGTCCGGCGGTTTCGATGGCGCTTTCTGCGGCCGTGCCGAGCCGGTCCAAGAGCGCTTCCAGGGGCGTGCTGTTCTCCGGGGGACGTGCCAGGAAGGAGTCCGTCAGTTTTTCCCCGGCATCGGGAACGGTCCTGTCGTGCGCCGGCCGGAGGTGCGCCGTCGAGAGGAACGTGGCGACCTGTTGCGTCACCATGTTCGCCATATCGACCATCGTCGCCCGGTCGGGCTCCAATGGAGAGGGTCGATGGATATTCATGCCGACCAGGATGACGTGGCCATCAAGAATCTGATCATGACTCGGATCACGTTTTATGAAGCGTTCGGCGGTGCGGGCTGTGCGGGCGCGTGGTGCCGTCGGCGAGGCAGTGCCTTCGTCGCTCCTTGGGCAACTCCCTTGCGCCTCAGTACAGATGAGGTCGTCACCGGTTTGACAGGTGACGCACTCGGGTGCGAAGGTCGTGGTGTGCCAGGCCGGGTGTCCCCGCCTTCACGCAGGGCCGGGCCACCCGGCCGCGGGCCGGTCATCGGAATCACGTGACGGAGGGGCTTGTCATGATCAACAGGCGTACGTTCACCAAGACCGTCGGCTGGGGCACCGGTGCGGCCGCGGTCTCGCTGACCGGCCTGCAATCCAGTGCGTCCGCAGCGGCTTCACACGCACCGGCCGGAGCAGCCGCCCGCACCGTGCCTGCCGTCACCTCCGGCACCCACACCGCGTTCCAGACGCTGAAGCACGTCAAGGCGGGTGTCCTCGACATCGGTTACGCCGAGGCGGGGCCCGCCCACGGTCCGGTCGTCCTGTGCCTGCACGGCTGGCCCTACGACATCCACAGCTACGTCGACGTCGCCCCGCTCCTCGCCGGCCTCGGGTACCGCGTCATCGTTCCCTACCTGCGCGGCCACGGCAGCACGCGTTTCCTGTCCCGCCACACCCCCCGCACCGCCGAGCAGTCCGCCATCGCGCTCGACATCGTCGCGCTGATGGACGCCCTCGAGATCGACAAGGCGGTGCTCGCCGGGTTCGACTGGGGCTCGCGTACCGCCGACATCATCGCGGCGCTGTGGCCGGAACGTGTCAAGGCCCTTGTCTCGACCGGCGGTTACCTCATCACCGACCGCCGGGCGCAGCAGGTGCCCGCCGCCGCGGCCGTCGAGCACAACTGGTGGTACCAGTGGTACTTCGCCACCGAACGCGGCAAGAAGGCGCTGGAGAACGTCGACGAACGCATCGCCCTGTGCCGCTATGTGTGGACCCTCGTCTCGCCCGGCTGGGGCTTCGACGACGCCACCTTCCGGCGCACCGCCCAGGCCTTCGAGAATCCCGACTACGCGGCCATCGTCCTGTTCAACTACCGCTGGCGCATCGGCCTGGTCGAAGGGGACCGCCGCTACAGCCGCTACGAGGCGCAGCTCGCCACCCGGCCGCCCGTCCACGTCCCCACCATCACCCTCGACGCGGCCCTCGACCCCTTCACCCCCGCCGGTGCCGGCTCCTCGTACCGCGACCACTTCACGGGCCCCTACGAGCACCGCACCCTCGCGGACATCGGCCACAACCTGCCGCAGGAGGCACCGACCGCCTTCGCCCAGGCCGTCGTCGACGCCGACCGCCTGTGACGGTGCGCCGACCGACCGAAGGAGACCAACGCGTGATGGTGTACGACCGGCTGTTCATCGGGGGCTCCTGGACGGAGCCGAGCGACCCGGCGCTCCTCGCCCTCACCTCACCCCACGACCAGTCGCTGATCGGCCGGGCCGCCCAGGCGCAGCCGGCCGACGTGGACCTGGCGGTGGCGGCGGCACGGGCCTCGTTCGACACGGGCCTGTGGCGCACCACCCCGCCGGCACAGCGGATCGGCATCCTGCGCCGGTTCAACGCGCTGCGCGAGGAGAACGCGGAGAAGGCCGCGCGTCTGGTCTCGCGGGAGAACGGCTCGGCGCTCTGGTTCACCCGTGCCGGGCAGCCCGGCCTGACCCGGCAGGCGAACGCCTACCTCAAGGCGGCGGAGGACTTCGCCTGGGAGGAGACCCTGGAGCCCTCGGATCCGGCGTCACCGGTTCGCAGTGTGGTGCGCCGGGAGGCGATCGGCGTCGTGGCGGCCGTGATCCCGTGGAACTCGCCGTTCTCCTCCGCCACTTCGAAGATCATCCCGGCTCTGGCCGCCGGCAACTCGGTGGTGCTGAAGGTGTCCCCGGAGAACTCGCTGAGCATGGGCTTCCTGGCCGAGCTGCTGGAGCGCACGGGCCTGCCGGAGGGGGTCGTCAGCGTCCTGCCCGCGGACCGGTCGACCAGCGAGTACCTGGTGTCGCACCCGGATGTCGACAAGATCGCCTTCACCGGCTCGACGCGGGCCGGCCGCCGTATCGCCTCCATCGCGGGCGAGCAGCTCAAGCGGGTCAGCCTGGAGCTGGGCGGCAAGTCCGCCGCCGTCATCCTGCCGGACGCCGACATCGGCGAGGCCGTCGCGGGCCTGAAGTACGGCTCCCTGCTCAACAACGGCGAGTCGTGCATCGCGCAGACCAGGATCCTCGCGCCACGCGGCCGGTACCAGGAGGTCGTCACGGCCCTGAAGGAGCTGGTCGAGTCCTTGAAGGTGGGTGATCCGAGCGACCCCGGCACCTTCATCGGCCCGATGGTCCGCCCCGACCAGCAGCAGCGGGTGCTCGCCTACATCCAGCTCGGCATCGAGGAGGGCGCCCGACTGGTCACGGGCGGCCCCCGGATCCCCGAGGGCCTGGAAAGGGGCAACTACGTCACCCCCACCGTCTTCGCCGACGTCGACAACTCGATGCGTATCGCACAGGAGGAGATCTTCGGCCCGGTCCTGGTCGTCATCGCCTACGACGACGAGGACGAGGCCGTACGCATCGCCAACGACTCCCCGTACGGCCTGTCCGGCGGGGTCTGGTCCTCCGACGAACAGCACGCCCTGGAGGTCGCCCGGCGCATCCGCACCGGCACCGTCACGGTCAACGGCGCTACCGTCGCCTTCGACGGCCCGTTCGGCGGCTTCAAGGCCAGTGGGATCGGCCGTGAGTACGGCGCGGTGGGCCTCGGCACCTACACCGAGTACAAGACCGTCACCGTCTGACGACCGTCGAACGAGGAACGGAGTACGGGACATGAACAAGGAACTCGCGACGGACGCCGCCGCGGCGGCAACCCGGCGCGCACGGTACGGCGCGCTCCCCGACCGCGTCCGCTTCGAGGACATGGTCGAAGAGGTGAAGACCGCTCAGACCGGCGCCGACGCCTCGTACGCCCCCGAGGGCTCATGGACGTACTACTCCTGCCTCGCCCTCGACCTGGGGCTGTAGACGCTCCCCGAGGTGTCCGGACACCACGCCCGTCGGACGGGCGCGCCCCACGCCGCCGGATCAGCTTCCGGCGGCGACGGACGTCGTCCGCTTCCGCGCCCGGTAGGCCGCCGCCTTGATCTTGTTGCCGCAGGACTCCATGCCGCACCACTGCCGGCGCATGCCCCGGGAGCGATCGATGTAGACCCGCGTGCACTCGGGGTTGCCGCACTCCTTGAGCAGCGGGACGTCCGGCCCGCTGAGCAGTTCGACGGCCTGCCGGGCCACGGTGGCCAGTGCCTGCCCGGGGGTCGCGTCGGTGTGCCGGCCCGCCATGGTGAGCTGCGGCGTCGCCGGGGCCTGGCGCGCGGCGGCGTTGAGCACCGCGAGCGCCTGCCGGTCGAAGTCCTCGCCGAGGCGGCGGTCGGTGACGAGCCGGTAGACCGCCTCGCGCACCGCGACCGCCTCCCGGACGTCGTCCTCCCCGGCGGGCGTGATCGCGTCCACGAGCCCGGACTCCAGGTACCAGGCGGCGAGCCGGTCCGGCGTCGCGAACATCTCGAACCGGGCCGACCGCCGGGCGCGCAGCGTCGCCGCGAAGTCGAGCGCCGGGTGCCCGCACACGAAGACATGGTCAAGATTCACATCACCATTTTGACAGGTGACTGCGGCGAGGAGCAAGGCGCGGCATGGCGTCCACGGGCGATCCACATGGGCAGGATGTCCTTGGCGTCCGGCGGCAATGCCCTTGCTGTGCAGGCGAGTTGGGAGCCCTTGGGTCCCGAGACCGCGAGGGGGGAGCGGGGCACCACCGGCAACCTGGCGGCGGAGGGGGTCCTATGCTGATCGACTTCGTTCCGGACCGCAGTCTGTACCCTTTCGAGTCGCGTTGGTTCGACTCGTCCGCCGGCCGGGTGCACTACGTCGACGAGGGGACCGGGCCAACGATCCTGTTCTGCCACGGTGCTCCGGCGTGGAGCTTCGTCCACCGCCACATCGTGCAGAAGCTGCGCGACCGGTACCGGTGTGTCGCCGTCGACCACCTGGGTTTCGGACTGTCCGAACGCCCCGCCGGCTTCGGCTACACCGTCGCCGAGTACACCCCGGTCCTCGGCGAGCTGATCGACCACCTGCGACTCGACGGCTTCGTCCTGATGGGACACGACTGGGGCGGTCCCGTCGGTCTGGGCGCGGCCACCGCCCGCGCGGACCGAGTGAGAGGGCGCGTCCTGGGCAACACCGTGTTCTGGCCCATCGACGCGATGGCGAACCGGGCCTTCAGTGCGCGCATGGGAAGCCGCCGGATGCAGCGGCGCATCCTCGACGTAAGGCCGTGGTCTGCGTGTATTGGCCTGCGGTGTGATCGCGGGAGGCCCGAGCGGCGTGCCCTGTGCTAGCGTTGCCCGTTTGCGGCGTCGCTGTGCCGGTGCTCCGTTCGGAGTCACTCTGGCTGGTGGCCGCGTCCCTGCCGCGCCTTCCCCGGTACGGTCCCTTCGGAGGAAGGCTCTCTGTGAGCGAATCAGCACGCGCCGATGCCCGGCACCAGAACGATGTGTCCGAGGTGACGAGCGCCACTCCGGCAGCGCGTACGGCGGTGTCCTTCGCGGAGCTGGGATTGCCGGCCGAGATTCTGCGGGCGCTCGACGAACACGGTGTGACCGTGCCCTTCCCCATCCAGGCGGCGGCGCTGCCGAACGCGCTCGCGGGACGCGACGTCCTGGGCCGGGGCCGCACAGGATCCGGCAAGACGCTCGCCTTCGGCCTGGGGATGCTCGCCCGGACGGCCGGGCGGCGGGCGCAGCCGAAAGAGCCGCTGGCGCTCGTTCTGGTGCCCACCAGGGAACTGGCGCAGCAGGTCGGTGCGGCGCTCACCCCGTACGCCGAGGCGCTGCGGCTGCGGCTTGCGACCGTGGTGGGCGGTGTGTCCATCGGACGGCAGGCCGCCGCGCTGCGGGACGGCGCCGAGATCGTCGTCGCCACGCCCGGTCGGCTGCACGACCTCGTCGGGAGCAAGGGCTGCCGGCTGGGACGGGTGCGCATCACGGTCCTGGACGAGGCCGACCAGATGTGTGACATGGGGTTCCTGCCGCAGGTCACCGAGATCCTGGACCAGGTGCGTCCCGACGGGCAGCGGATGCTGTTCTCCGCCACCCTCGACCGCGACGTCGACCAGCTGGTGCAGCGCTACCTGCACGACCCCGCCGTCCACTCCGTGGACCCTTCGTCCAGCGCGGTCGCCGCGATCGAGCACCACGTCTTCGTCGTGCACGGCCCGGACCGGTACGCCGTGGCCACGGAGATCGCCGCTCGGGACGGCCGCGTCCTGCTGTTCCTGGACACCAAGCACGGCGTCGACCAGCTCACGCGGCACCTGCGGGCCAGCGGCGTGGCCGCCGCAGCCCTGCACAGCGGGAAGGCCCAGCCGCAGCGCACCCGGACCCTGGCGCAGTTCAAGGACGGGCAGGTCACCGCGCTGGTGGCGACGAACGTCGCCGCACGCGGCCTGCACGTCGACGACCTCGACCTCGTGGTCAACGTCGACCCGGCCACCGACCCGAAGGAATATCTGCACCGCGCCGGCCGCACGGCCCGTGCAGGCCGCTCCGGCACCGTCGTGACACTCGTCCTGTCGGGACAGCGCCGAGAGACGAGCCAGGTCATGGCGGACGCCGCCGTCGATCCCAAGGTCACGAAAGTGCGGTCCGGCGAGGCGGAACTGAGCCGGATCACCGGCGCCAGGGCCCCCTCCGGAATTCCTCTCGACGGCGGCCCGGCCGCACCGCGCCCCAAGAACCACAACGCCCCCTTCCGCGGACTGGGCAGCACCAAGGACACGAAGGGCGGCTCCGGCAGCAGGTCGTCCCGGAAGAGCGCCGAGGCCCGCAAGCTCGCGGAGGCCCGCAAGTCGGCCCGGGTGCGTCGCGGCGCCTGAGATTCAGCGGCACGACTACCCGCAGTCCTGGAAGCCATCCGGGCGCCCCGCCTCGGCCTGGGCCGGCCGCGCACCCGGCCGGAGAAGGCCTGCGCTACCGCAACCGTAAGAAGCGTGGCTCGCGCGGCGGTTGGAAGGTGACGTTCCCATCAAGCTGACGTGACATCACCGGTTGCGCTGGGCGTAATCCCTGGCCAGAGCTATGTAAAATTCAAGTAATCGGCGGAGCCGATCCGACGCGTCCGTCGTCGGGGTTGCCATGGCCTACCTCACCCTGAACTGGTATGGACCACGAGTGGTGGCGGGTTCTGATGTCACCTTGGGAATTGGAACCCGACCTGCGACAACGTGACGCGTGCCGACAGGCGGGGTGTGTTCGTTCCGGTTGCGCCCGTGGGGCGTTCGACGGGGGCGGGTGCCTGCGGCACGACGTAACCGGCCACCGGGCACCGTATTCACATCTTGGTCACACATCTTCCCTTCCCTCTGCACATTGATATGGTCACCTTCCGTTTCGGCGATGAGGGGATGCCGGAGCGCCGAGAGGGGGGCATCAAGTCGCTGGCATCCGGCCCGCGTTCAGCGCGGCTCGGCTGAGACGGCGTCCGCATCGATTCAGGCGATGTGGTCGGCTTCACTGAATTCTTTCTGACATTCCGGGTGCTGGGGAGCACCCATATCCGCGCGGCAGAGTCCGCACGCTCGACGACGCCATTTTCGGGTTGCCCGGAAACGGCATTCCGTCCTGCGGCGACGGGCTTATTCAGGCTGCCCGCAGACTCCGTTCTTCTATGCCTAGGGGGGCTTTCATGAAGGCGTTGTCCATTGTCATACCCGCACTCAACGAGGCGGCCAATCTGCCTGCGGTGATGGAGACCGTCCCGGTCGCCGAACTCGCCGCAGCCGGCTGGAGCACAGAGGTCGTCGTGGTCGACAACGCGTCGACCGACGGCACCGGCGACGTGGCACGCGAGCTGGGCGCCCGAGTGGTGCATCAGCCGGCCCGGGGCTATGGGAACGCGTACCACGCGGGGTTCCACGCGGCGGCCGGCGACGTCATCGCCACCGGAGACGCGGACCGCACGTACCCGTTCGACGCACTGCCGGAGCTGCTGGCGACGCTGGAGGAGCACGACATCGAGTTCATGACCACCAACCGGCTGGGCCGGGAGAACGCCGCGGCGATGAAGCGCTCGCACACCATCGCCAACCGCGCCCTCAGCGGGGTGAGCCGCATGCTGTTCCGCAACGGGCTGCGCGATTCGCAGTCGGGCATGTGGGTCTTCCGGCGTCACGTGTGGCAGGGCATCGACGTGCGGTCCACCGGTATGGCCTTCTCGCAGGAGATAAAGAACGCCGCCACGCTGGCCGGTTACCGCACCCTGGAGGTGCCGATCGAATACCGGAAGCGGGGCGGCGAGGTGAAGCTCAACGCACTGCCGGACGGCATGGCCAACCTGCGCCAGTTGTTCCACCACCGCTTCCGCAGATCCCTTGTCGTGCCGACCGTCTCCCTGCCCCCGCAGCCATCCGGCGTGGAGGGACTCGGGACCATCGCATGAGCCGACTGGTCGACGCGCCCGTCCGGCGGTCGGCGGTGCCCCCCGCGGGGCACCGCCGCCGTCGGCGGACGCGTGCCGCGCGAGGGCGCCGGAACCGCGCCGTCGCTGCCATAGCTGCCCTGCTCGTGCTGGTGACGGTCGCGTGCACCGTGCCGTGGGTGCGACATGAGCTGCGCGCCTCGTTCACCCGCCTGCCCAGCACCTACACGGAGTTGTACTTCGACGGCACCCCGGACGTCGTGCACGGCACGGCCGTGGTGCCGGTCACCGTGGTCGCGCACGGAGCCGCCCCGCGGACGTACCGGCTGCGCGTCTGGCTGGCCACGGCGTCCGGCCGTACCGAGACCTCCCGCACAGTCGGCCTCACCTCGCGCCCCGAGGTGCCGCTGCGGACGACAGTCCGGCTGCCGTACCCCCGCGCGGGGCACGGCGCGGCGGCGCGCACCGTGGTGCACGTCGCCCTCCTGGGGCAGCCTCAGACGCTTCACTACACCCTGGACGACACACCGGAGGGCACCTCGTGACGCAGCGCCAGATGGTGGTCACCACGAGCTGGGACGACGGACACCGGCTCGACCCGCGCCTGGCGGATCTGCTGGCCCGGTACGGAATACCGGGAACGTTCTACATCGCGCCCCGCAATATCGAATTCGCTCCCGCCGACCGGCTCCCCGCCGAAGGCATACGGGAGTTGGCCGCGCGCAACGGCGTCGAGATCGGCGGGCACACCCTCAGCCACCTGAGGCTGCCGCTGATCGAAGAGGCAGCGGCTCGCGAGGAGATCAGCGCAGGGAAGGCCGAGTTGGAGGGCATACTCGGGAGCCCCGTCGTCAGCTTCTGCTACCCGCGCGGCGAGTACCGTCCGGTGCACATACGGCACGTCGCCGATGCCGGCTTCCACCTCGCCCGCACCGTGCGGCGCAGTTCCCTGGCCACGGGTCCGCTGCTGGAGATGACCACGACGGTCAATGCCTACGCCCACCGGGTCGACGTCCCGCTCGCCCTGCGTCTCGCCGGCGGCAGACCCGGCCGCGCGGCCCAGTTGTACCTGCACTGGGACGAGTTGGCGATCCACTGGTTCGACCTGTGCCTGGAGCGAGGCGGTGTCTACCATCTGTGGGGGCACAGCTGGGAGGTCGAGGCGCGAGGCGACTGGGCCCGGCTCGAGCGGGTGCTGGACCACATCGGCGGCCGGTCGGACGTTCGCTATGTCACCAACGGAGCGCTGACCGGGGCAGGTGTCGCATGAGCACGGTGCTACAGATCACCCCCTACTACCCGCCTCACCTGGGTGGACTCGAACGGGTCGTGGAGAGCCTCGCCGCGGGCCTCGCCGAGCGGCACGACGTGCGCGTGATCACGACCACCATCGGCTCCGAGGGCGCCCCGCGCCTGAGCCGGGAGGGTGGGGTCGGCGTCGTACGCCATCGGTCGCTCGAGGTCGCCCACACGCCGATCGCTCCCGGCATGGCCCGGACTCTGCTGCGCAGCCCGCGCCGTTCGGTGCTGCACCTGCACTCCGCGCACGCACTGCTGCCGGAGATGGTCGCCCTGCTGGCCCGGCTGCGCGGACAGCGGTTCGTGCTCCACTTCCACCTGGACGTCGACGCCTCCGGTCGGCTGGGCTGGTTGCTGCCCGCCTACAAGCGGCACGTCTTCGGGCGGGTGCTGCGCGCCGCCGCCGCCGTGCTGGTGCTCACCCCGGCCCAGGCCGACTTCGTCACTGCCACCTACCGGGTGCCCGCCGAGCGCATATTCGTCGTTCCCAACGGGGTCGGCGCCCAGTACTTCATGCCCGTACGCGAGCCCGCCGAAGGCACCCTCGAATTGCTCTACGTCGGCCGGCTCAGCTCCCAGAAGCGCGTCGACCGGCTGCTGGAGTCCATGGCCCTGGTGACGCGGCCGGTGCGGCTGCGCATCGTGGGCGACGGTGAGGACCGTGCCGAACTCACGGCCCAAGCCGACCGGTTGGGTCTGAAGAACGTCCGCTTCGACGGGCCGGCCCTGGGCGCGGACCTGGTGCGTGCCTATGCCGATGCCGAGGCGTTCGTGCTGCCGTCCGACAAGGAGGGGATGCCGCTCGTCGCCCTGGAGGCCATGGCCGCCGCCCTGCCGGTGATCGCCACGCGCGTTCCCGGCACCATCGAACTCCTCGACGGCGTCGGCCTGTTGGCAGAGCCCGACCCGGCCCGGCTCGCCGAGGCCATCGACGCGATCGCCGCCGACCTCGGGCTCCGGGCGGACCTCGGGCGGCGCAGCGCAGAGGCCGCCCGGCGCCACCGGTGGGACGCGGTCGTCCGCCAGGTCGAGGACATCTACACCGAGGTGCTGTCGTGAACATACGCTCCTGGTCCGTCACCACGGCCTTGGTGGCGGCCCTGCTGGAATGCGTGCCGGGCACCCCGGTCGTGTTGCTGGTCCCTGCGGGGCTGTGGCTGCTGCTGGGAGCACCCACCCTGCTGTTCACCGCGCTCACCGAGCGGGCGCTGTCGACCCGGGACGGACGCGTGCTCGTCGGACTGGGTCTGAGCGTCGTCGGAGCCCTTGCGCTCCTGCTGGCGCTCAACACGCTGCTGCCCGTTCTCGGCGAGGACCGGCCCTTGGAACGGGTGCCGCTGGCCCTGGCGGCGGCGCTGTACGTGGTGACGCTCGCAGGGGTGTCGGCGTGGCGCGCCTCCGTCGGATGGCGCTCACTGCTGCCCGGGGCACCCCTGCGCGGCGCCCGCCCGCCGGTCTCCCGACCGGTGGGGCTGGCCCCTGTCGGCGGCCTGGGCGCGCTCGTCCTGGCGCTGTGCGTCGCCGGCCCCGTCCGCCTCAACAACGGCCTGGGTGGCGGCGTCGCCGTCACCGCGCTGGTCGTGGTCACCGCGCTGCTGGCGCTGCTCATCGCGCGGCGAGGCCGGTACACGGTCGGCGTTCTGGAGCTGGGCCTGTGGTGCGCGGCCGCCGGAATCCTGCTGCTGACCAGTCTGCGCGGCTGGTACATCACCGGGCACGACATCCAGCGCGAGTACGAGGTCTTCCGGCTGGCCGCCGACGCCGGGCGCTGGAACATCGGCACCTTCCGCGACCCGTACAACGCCTGCCTGAGCATCACCCTGCTGCCGGCCGCGCTCACCAGGCTGACCGGCGTAGAGGGCACCTACGTCTTCAAGGTGCTGCTGCCGCTGCTGTTCGCGCTGACACCCGTACTGGTGTACCGGTCCGTGCGGAACACGGCGCCGCAGATCGTCGCGCTGCTGTCCGCGGTGTACCTGATGATGTTCCCGACCTTCTTCACGGACATGACCTTCCTGGGCCGGCAGGAGGTCGCGTTCTTCCTCATGGGCTGCGCGACGGTCGTGGTCACCGACACCGCCCGGCCGTTCGCGCGACGTCGTGCCCTCTTCACGGTGCTGGTGGTCGGCATCGTGCTGTCGCACTACTCCACCACCTACGTCCTGGTCGCCGTCCTGGCCCTGGCGCTCGCCGCCGATCTGGCCTGGCGGCTCCTCGCCCGACTGCGCCGTCGGCGGCCGGCCGGGCGCGGATTCCTGACGTGGTGGATGGTGGCCGCCACCGCCGCGGCGGCGTTGGTGTGGTCAGGACCCGTCACGCATACGACCGGGCAGCTGCACAGCACCCTGTCGCTGACCGCGCGGGAGCTGACCGGACAGCGTACCGACACCGCGTCCTCGGACGTGTCCTACAGCCTGTTCAGCGGCGCGTCGGTCAGTGCCGAGCAGCGGCTCGTCGACTACCGGGCCGACGTCGTGCGGCAGACCGAGAGCGGTCGGGAGCAGGGCGTCTACCTGCCTCTGAAGACCATCGACCGGTATGCCGTCCCCGTCGTCTCCGAGCAGGCGAGGCTTCCCCTGACCGCTGTCGGACGTGCCCTGCGGGCCGCCGGCGTCGACGTGGCGGCGGCCAACGGTCTGCTGCGCGCCTGCGCCGCCGCCCTGCTCCAGGTACTGCTGCTGGTCGGTCTCGCCCTGGTCCTGTGGCCCCGGCGCACCGGACGCCTGCGTGCCCGGCCCGGCTTCCGGCCGAGCCGCGACCAGATCACGCTGTCCCTGGGCATGCTCGGCGTCATCGCCCTGCTGACGGCGCTGCCCCAGCTCTCCGTCGACTACGGGGTGCTGCGCGCCTTCCAGCAGGGTCTGTTCTTCTTCGCGCCGTTCGTCGCCGGCGCCTCGCTGTGGCTGTTCCGCTGGGCGCGTCGATGGGCGGTTCCGGCTGCCTGCGTACTGGCTCTCGGCCTGCTGCTGGACCTGACCGGGGTCGTACCCGAGGTGCTGGGCGGCTACCCGGCGCAACTGCACCTGGCCGACTCCGGGCAGTACTACGACATCTACTACGTCCACCCCGAGGAGCGCACCGCCATCCGCTGGGTGCAGTCCCGCGCCACCGAGGCACAGCGGGCCGACGTCCAGTCCGAGGTGCAGACCGACCGCTACACCTTCAGCCGTCTCCAGTCGCTGATCCGGGGCCGCGCGCAGAACGACATCTTCCCGGTGCTGGTGGGCTCGCGCACCTATGTCTTCCTCGGCACGACCACGGTGACCAAGGACCAGGCCACCACGTTCTACCGCGGGGACCTGGTGACGTACCGCTACCCGATCGGGCTGCTGGACGTCACCAAGAACAAGCTGTACAGCAACGGGGGAGCGGAGATCTACCGATGAAGCGCGTGCTGCTCGTCAGCCACTACTATCCGCCGCACATCGGCGGCATCGAGAACGTCGTCCGCAACGAGGCCGGTCACCTGCGCCGGGCCGGCGTCGAGGTGACGGTGCTGACCAGCGGTGCCAGGACCGTCACCGAGGACGACGACGGGGTGCGGGTGGTGCGCATCGCCGCCTGGAACCTCCTGGAGACGCGGGCCGGCGTGCCGTTCCCTCTGCTGTCGCCGCGGGTGTGGCCGACCGCCGTGCGCTGGGCCGGCTGGGCCGACGTCGTCCACGTGCACGACTGCCTGTACGTGACCTCGTGGGCGGCGGGCCTGGCGGCGGGGCTGACCCGCACTCCTCATGTGCTCACCCAGCATGTCGCGGTGGTCGAACACCCTTCCCGCGTCGTGCGCGCCGTGCAGCGCGGCGTGTACCGGCTGGCCGGACGGGGCCTGCTGCGGCGGGCGCGGCGGGTGCTGGTCGTCAACGACCGAGTCGCCGAATTCGTCACCGACCACGGCGCACGCCCCTCGACCGTTCGTCTCCTCGCCAACGGAGTCGACACCGACACGTTCCGGCCGCCCGCCTCGGACCAGGAACGCCGGGCCGCCCGCTTGCGCTTCGGCCTGCCCCAGGACCGTGTCCTGGTGCTGTTCGTCGGCCGGCTGGTGCCCAAGAAGGGCTACGACCTGCTGTTGGCCGCCGCCGACCCCGCCTACGACCTGGTCTTCGCCGGCGACGGCAGCGTCTCCACCAGCGACCGGCCCGGCGTACACCACCTCGGCGCCCTGCCGCCGGAACAGCTGGCCGAGCTGTATCGCGCGGCGGATGTCTTCGCGCTGCCGTCCGCCGCCGAGGGATTCCCGCTCACCGTCCAGGAGGCGATGGCCTCCGGCCTGCCCGTCGTCACCACCGACGACCCCGGATACGCTCCTTACGGCCTGGACCGCACCCGGGTCCGGCTGCTGCCCCGGGAGGTGCCCGCGCTGCGTTCCGCCCTGTCGGAGCTGACCGGGGACGAGGAGCTGCGCGCTGCCATGGGCCGCTACTCCCGTACCTGTGCCACGGAGGGCTTCGCCTGGCCGGAGCACACCGTCCGGCTCCGCGCCCACTACATGGGCGCCGACGGATCGCCGACCCGGGAGGCGGCGGCGTGCGGCGGGTGAGCCGGGCGGCGCTGGAGACCGCGCTCGTCCACGGGCTGCTGGGCTGGCTGTACGTCGCCGCCGTCGCCGCCGTACGGCCGTCCGATCTGACCGTGCCGATCAGCTCGCTGGTGCCGGTGCGGCGCGACACGTTCGGCGCCGCCTGCTTCGCGCTGTCCGCGCTGTCGGCGACGCTGCTGCACACGACCACCGGACGCTGGTGGCTGCGGACCGGCCCCCGGCGTGGCCTTCGGGCGGCACTGCTGCGCACCGGCACGGTCTACGGCCTGCTCATGTGGGCGTACCTGTGCGTCAACTCCCTCACCCACCCCGAGACTCTCGCCCGCCCGCTCACCCACTTCGCCGACGTGCCCCGGGAGGGGCAGACTGCGTCGTGGACGTTCGCCGTGACGGCGGTGACCCTGCTGCTCGCCCGGGCGCAGGCCCGGCTCGACCGCCCGGCAGGAGAGCCCGTATGAGTCTGACCGCCCGCCCTGCCCCGCCCCAGCAGGTCGTGGCCCGCCTCGCCCGCGCCCGGGCCATGGTGCGCGACCCACTGATCGCCAACTCCCTCTTCCTCATGGCCACGACCGCGCTGGGCGCGGGTGCCGGATTCGTCTTCTGGATCCTGGTCGCCCGTCTCTACCCGGCCGCCGACGTGGGCCGCGCCTCGTCGCTGCTGTCGAGCCTGTCCCTGTTGTCGTACTTCAGCCTGTTCGGGCTCAGCTCGACCCTGGTCCGGCACCTGCCGACCAGCGACCGGCGGGTGGAAGAGGTCAGCACCGCGCTCAGCACCGTCGTCGTATGCTCCTGCGCCATCTCCGGCGGTTTCGTGCTGCTGGTGCCGTGGGTGGCGCCCGAACTCGGCTTCCTGCACGCCTCGTTCTGGTACGCGGCAGGCTTCGTCGTGCTCGCCGCCGGCGCGGCCGTCAACCTGCTCACCGACTCCGTCTTCGTCGCCTTTCGCGCGTCCCGCGTCAACCTGGCCGTCAACGGCGTGCTGATGAGTCTGGTCAAGCTCGCCCTGCCGGTGCTGTTCGTCTCCGCGGGCCCCTTCGGGATCTTCGCCGCCAGCTCCGTTGCCTCCACGGTCGCCGCCGCGGCCAGTGTGCTCGCCATCCGCCGCAGCCTGCGCCTGAAGGTCCGGCCGAGGTTCTCCTGGCGCACCTTCCGCGCCACCCTCGGCTACTCGCTCGGCAACTACCTGTCCGGCAGCCTCAACCTGATCCCGCAGATCGTGCTGCCGATCGTCGTCCTCCAGACCCTCGGGCCGGTCCCCGCCGCCACCTACTTCGTCGCCTTCCAGATCGCCAACCTGGTCAACTCGGCCTCCTACGCCATCGGCGAGGCTCTGTTCGCCGAGGGCTCCCAGCACGGCGTCGCCCTGGGCCCGGTCGCCGTCCGCTCGGGCAAGGCCATCGCCCTGGTCACCGTCCCCGCCGTGGCACTGGTGACCGTCCTGGCCCGGCCCGTCCTGCACGTCTTCGGATCCGCGTACGAGGCCCACGGCACCACCGCGCTGACGGTCTTCACGCTCGGCTCCCTCGCCGTCGCCTTCAACACCTGGGTCAGCTTCCTGCTGAAACTGACCCGGCAACTCGTCGCCATGGTCGTGTCCAACGTGGTCCTCGTCGCCGTCGTCCTCGCGGTCGCCCTGACCCGGCTGCACGAGGGCCTGCCGTGGGCCGGAGTCGCCTGGGGCGTCGGCAACCTCGCCTCCGGAGCCGCGGCGGGTGTCGCTCTGCTGACCCGCAGGCGCGCACTGCACACCGGACGGCACCGGCGCACCGGGAAGGAACAGAGCACCGCATGAAGATCCTTCAGATCGTCAACATCGGCCACGAGGCGGGGGGCGCCGAGAAGAGCGTCCGCCTCATCGCCGACGGCCTCGGCGCGCGCGGCCACCGCGTCCACGTCGTCGCCACCGACCTGCTCGCCGAGGACCGTGAGGTGTTCGCGGACCACCTCGTGCCGGCCATTACCGGCACCGCGCCACGCCGTTTCGCCCGCAAGCTGTTCTACCAGCGCGCCCACCGCCAGGTGAGCGCCGTCGTACGCGACTTCGCGCCCGACTGTGTCCATCTGCACACCATCGGCGAGTTCAGCCCCGCCGTCCTGGACGCCACCGCCCGCACCCGGCGCGTGCTCACCGTCCACGGCCCGGAGGACTGGACCCGCGACCTGCTGCGGTGGAACCTGCCCAGCGCCCCCGACGGCCGGCTCTCGCCCGCCGACACCGCCCGCTACGCCTACCTGCGGTACGTGCAGCGTCCGGCGTACCTGCCACGACTGCGCCGCCTGGACCGGGTCCTGGCCCCCAGCGCGTACTTCGCCGCAGCCGTTCGCCCCGACGTCGGCCCCCGCGTCCCTGTGCACGTGCTGCCCAACGGGGTCCCCGGCACGGTCGTCGCACAGCCGCTGCGCGAGCGTGACCATGTGCTGTATGTCGGGCGGCTGGACCGCGTCAAGGGCGTCGACGTGCTGCTGGAGGCGTTCGCGCGGCTCGGCCGCGGTCGGCTGACCGTCGTCGGCGACGGCCCCGACCGAGCCCGACTGGAGGCACTCGCCGGTCCCCGCGTCACCTTCACGGGCTGGCAGGCGGCCGACGCCGTGGCCCGGCATCTGGTGGGGGCGTCCGTTGTGGCGGTGCCGTCGGTGTGGCCGGAGAACTTCCCCACCGTCGCCCTGGAGGCCCTGCGCACCGGACGCCCCCTGGTCGCCTCTCGAGTCGGCGGCCTTCCCGAACTGGTCGGGGACGACAACGGGGCACTGTTCCCCGCCGGGGACGCGGCCGCGCTCGCCGCCGTACTGGACCGCCTGCTCGGCGACGGCGAGACGCTCGCCCGCATGGGCGCGGCGTCGGCGGCACGGGCGCATCGCTATACCGTCGAGGTGTTCCTCGACGGGCTGGAACGGCATTACGAAGAGGTGGTCGGGGAATGAAGGTCGTCATAGTGGACGCTTTCGACCGGGGGAATCGTGGCGACGCGGCTCTGCTGAGCGTGGCCGTCCAGCAGGTGCAGGAGGCTTTTCCCGGTGCCCATGTGCTCGTGGCGGCGTTCGAGGACCCCGCCACATGGCCGGAGTTCGAGGGCGTGCGCAACATCGGCTCGGTGCGCCGCTACGTCGGTGAGGAGACCGCGGGACGTGCGGCGAGGGTCGCACGCAAGGTAGCGGTCCTGGGCCTGGGTGCGGTCGCCGCGCTACCGGGTGGCGGGCGGCTGGCCTCCGGTCTTGCCGTGCTGCTGCCACAGGAGATGCGAACCGAGATCCGGGCGGTCATGAGCGCCGATCTCGTGCTGTCCGTGGGCGGAGGTCACCTCAACGCCCGCCCCGACCTCCCCTCCGACCTCAACATCGCCTTCCTCCTGCTGCCGCTGTGGCTCGCCCAGCGAGCGGGGGTCCCCACGGTGCTCGGGCCGCAGTCGTTCGGGCCGTTCCCGCGCCGACGGCAGCGGTGGATGGTCCGGCGGGTGGTGGGCCGGGCCGTGGCGGCCGTGGCCCGAGAGGACATCAGCGTGGCCCGGCTGGCCGAGGCCGGGGTCACCGAGCCGACCGTCCGACGCGGCGTGGACAGCGCCTTCGCCTTCCACAGCCGGTCCCGGCGGCCTTGGCGGGCCGAGCTGGGCGTGCCCGGGGATGCGCGGCTCGTCCTGGTCACGGCGCGCCGGCACCTGCCGGGCCGTCAGCAGGAGCGTTACGAGGCGGCCATGGCGGGCGCCGTGCGGCGGGTTCTCGACGACGGCGGTCACGTCGTACTCGTCCCGCAGGTCACCTGCGCCTTCCAGGGCGACGACGACAGGCCGGTCAACGCTCGTATCGCCGCGCACGTGGGCCCGCACCCGGCCCTGCACGTCCTGGACGACGCCGGAATCGACCACCACGACGTGCACGCCCTGTACGGCACCGCCGACTTCATCCTGGGCACCCGCTTCCACTCCGTCATCTTCGGATTGACGTCGGGCGTGCCGTGCGCCGCTGTCGAGTACGACCACAAGACGCGCGGCATCATGGCGGACCTCGGACTGGAGGAGTGGGTGGTGCGCATGTCCGACGCACAGGGCGCGGTCGTCGCCGACCTGCTCGACCGGCTCCTGCTGTCCGGCGACGACTACAGCAAGCGACTGCGGGCGGTTCTGCCCGCCTACACCGCGCAGGCCGGGGACTTCGTCGGCGTACTGCGCACGGCGGTGGCCCGGTGACCGCGCACGCGCCCACCACACCGACGGTGCTGCTGGCGACGCCGTACCTGCCGCCGTCCCTCGGCGGGGTGGAGCAGTACGTCTGGCACCTCGCCCGCGAACTGGGCGCCCATCACGGGTACCGGGTCGTCATCGCGACGACGACGGGCGGGCCGATGGGCGGTCGGCCGGGCCGCTCCGAGGACGGGCCCGGCGGTTGCGTCGTGTACCGACTGGAGGCCCCTGTGATTCTGTCGCGCACGCCCGTCGGCGCGGGCTGGCGGCGGCAGCTGCGGCGGATCATCGAACGGGAGGGCGTGGACCTGGTCAACGGGCACGCACCGGTGCCGCTGTTCGCGGACGCCGCGGCCCGGGCCGCCGGGGACACCGGCCGGCCGTTCGTCCTGACCTACCACACCGGGCGCATGCGCAAGGGCAGGCCCACGACCGACGCCGTGCTGGTCGCGTACGAACGGACCGTGCTGGCCGGGACCGCGCGACGGGCCCGCGAGGTCATCTGCTCGTCCGATTACGTGGTGGCCGACCTCGCCCGCCTCTTCGCGGGCCGCGCGACAACGATCCAGCCCGGCGCGGATCTGGACCTGTTCACACCAGGTCCAGTGCCGGCCGAGCCCGGGGTGCTTTTCGTCGGCTCACTGGAGCAGCACACCGCCTACAAGGGCCTCTCCGAACTTCTCGCCGTCGTCGCGGAGTTGAGGAAGCAGGGGAGTCCCGTACGGCTGGAGGTCGTCGGCGATGGCACGGCGGCGGGCAGCTACCGGAGCACCGTCGACCGGCTCGGACTCGGCGGCACGGTCACCTTCAGCGGGCGGTTGCACGGGGCGGACCTGGCCGCGGCCTATCGGCGCGCCCGGGTCCTGGCCCTGCCCACGTCCTACGACAGCTTCCCCAGCGTCCTGGTGGAAGCGATGGCCGCCCGGCGCCCCGTCGTCACCACCCGCGTCGGCGGCATCCCGAGCCTCGTCCGGCATGAGGACAACGGTCTGCTCGTCGCGCCGGGGGACCGCACCGGACTGCGCTCCGCACTGACTCGGGTGCTCGCCGATGACGCCCTCGCCGACCGGCTCGCCGCGGCGGGGCTGGCCCACGTCCGCAACACGCTGGGCTGGGGGAGGCAGGCGACCCGCACCGCCGAGGTTTTCGCCCGAGTGCTCGAGGGCCGCAGGCCCCGCACGGTCGCGGTCGTCGCCCCCTACTACCCGCCCGAGATCGGCGGTGTGCAGAACTACGCCGAGCGGGTCGCCACCGCGATCGCCGGGGACCCTGCGCTGCGGTCCGTGGTGATCACCACCAACCCGGCGGACCGGCGCACCGGCGTCACCGTGGAGGACGGCGTGCCTGTCGTCCGGCTCGGCACCTGGGCTCGCCTGTCCAACACCCCGCTCAACCCCCTGTGGCCGTTCCAACTGCGTGGCTGGCTGCGGCGGATGCAGGTCGACGTGATCAACACCCATGCGCCGGTTCCCGGCCTGCCCGACCTCGCGGTCGCTCTGCGCGGTCGAAGGCCCGCCGTGGTCACCTATCACGCCGGCTCGATGCTGAAGGGCGAGGCCGCAGCCGATCGGGTCATCCGCTGCTACGAACGTCATGTGCTGCCGCGGGTGTTCGCCCGGGCTCGGGCGCTGGTCGCCGTCTCCCCGGTCTCCTTGGCCGCCCGCCGCCCCGGCGCCTTGCAGATCACCCCCGGTGTGGACACCGACCGTTTCACCCCCGGCCCCCTGCCGCCGTCCCGGCGCCCCCGCACAGTGGTGTACCTGGGCCGCATGGACCGCACCTCGTCCTGGAAGGGCGTCGACGTCCTCCTCGACGCCGCCGCACAACTCCCCGACGACGTCACCCTCACCCTGGTGGGCAGCGGCGACGCCGTCCCCGACCACCGCGCTCACGCTGAACGGCTCGGTATCGCCGACCGCGTGCACACCCCCGGCCAGTTCACAGGGGACGACCTGGTGGGGGCCCTGCAACAGGCCGCCGTCGTCGTCCTTCCGTCCAGGAGCGAGGCCGAGTCCTTCGGCATGGTCCTGATCGAGGCCATGGCCTGCGGCACTCCGGTGGTCGGCTCGGATGTCGGTGGCATCCCCCATGTGATCGACCCCGGCACCAACGGTCTCCTGGTCCCGCCGGGCGACCCAGCCGCCCTCGCCGACGCCCTGGTGTCCCTCTTGGGCGACGGCCGCCTGGCAGACCGCCTCGGTGCGACGGGCCGTCAGACCGCCGTCCAACGGTACGCGTGGCCGGCGCTTACGGCCCGCTATGTGCGGCTGTTCAGGGAAGTGAACGCGGGGGAGCGTGAGCTGTCCCGAGTTCGGTGAGCACGCTCAGTGCGGAGTGACTCCGGGCTCTAGGGTCCGTCTTCAAACGGATCTTGCCCACAGCAGGAACGACGCGAGGGTGACCGCCGCTTCGTAGGAAGCGGCGGTCTTCTCGTATCTGGTCGCGATGCCACGGAAGCCTTTGAGCCGGTTGAAGCAGCGTTCAATGACGTTGCGTCGACGGTAGATCTTCCGGTCGAAGCCGGGCGGCCGCCCACTGCGGTGACCGCGATTGTGCCGGTGCCGCTGTTGGTCGGTCTTCTCCGGGATGGTGTGCGCGATGCCGCGTTTTCGCAGGTAGGCGCGGAAGCCGCGGGAGCTGTAGGCCTTGTCCGCGATGACGTGGTCGGGCAGGCAGCGCGGTCGGCCCAGGCCGGTGCGTGGGACCCGGATCCGTTCCAAAAGAGGGCGCGCGCAGACGCTGTCGTGCCGCTGGCCCGGGGTGACCAGCACGGCGAGAGGGCGGCCTTTGCCGTCGCAGGCAAGGTGGATTTTGGTGGTCAGTCCTCCGCGGGATCGGCCGAGGGCGTGATCGTCCGGTTCGTCCGGCCGGTGAAGCCCCCTTTTCGGCCGGTGGCGGCGGCGTGCTGGTGGGCGCGCACGATGGTGGAGTCGATCTGCACCAGCCAGTCGATGTCACCGGCCGCGTCGGCGTGGGCCTGGATCTGCTGCAGGGCACGGGTGAACACGCCGTCCAGGGCGTAGCGGCGGAAGCGGGTGTACACCGTCTTCCACGGCCCGTAGCGTTCCGGCAGGTCACGCCAGGAGATACCGGTCTGGATCTTGTAGACCATCCCGTTGATGACCTGCCGGTCTTCCACCCGCGGCCGCCCTGTGGCAGCCCGCGGTATCAGCGGAGCGAGTAACTCCCACTCTTGATCGGTGAGTTCGTGACGGCGTACCACTCAACCATGATCCACCATCTGAGGATCTTTGAAGACGGACCCTAGCACAGGCCCCGCCCGCTCGGGGCGAGGTCGTCTCCCGCGCTTTCCGGTGGCCCGATCTCTAGACGGCACTCTCTGTCCAGTCCTGACCGGGCACGATCAAGATTCGGTAGCGCGGCCCTGCGTCCGGCAGGCGGCATGGCCCAAGACTTGATGACGCAGGATGCTTGCAGAATCGGCGGGCGGGCAAGAAGTCTTCAGGAAGGGATTCGAAATTTCGTTCGCATGATGCTGTGGGGATGAGCATCGGGAACGATCCGGAATCCAGATCTGTACGCTCTCTGGCCTGCTGCCTTCCTTCCTCGAGACTGCCTGTGAACCATCCGGTCGCCTCTCCTGCGAATCCCCGTTGTCAGTGGTGGGCTCTACGGTTCTTTGTGGCCGGCACGGAATGCCTGTGCGCGGCCGCGCGGGCATGAGTGCGTGCCGGGTGGGGCTTGCGTTCTCGCTGTTGGTGGGGAAATGCGGTCGTACCTCCTGGGGTAGTGAGAGGTGAGGATGTATGGAGTTGGACTACGACCGCCTGGTCGTCTTGCGGAAGCAGAGCGCAGCGTGGCGGCTGCTGACGGCCAACAATGCGGCGTTGATGCTGAGCTTCCTCAACAGGGTGTTCGTCGAGCAGGGGGCGCGCTCGGTTGCTGGTGCGGAACTTGTCGAGCGGCTGGATGACGAGTTGTTCGCGCTCAATGAGCGGCTGGGGCACCGGACGTTTCCCCAGTCCGCCAAGGCGTATCTGGACGACTGGTCGGCGCCAGGGAACGGCTGGCTGCGCAAGTATTACCCGCCGGATTCGGACGAGCCACACTATGACGCCACGGCCGCGGTCGAGAAGGCCATCTCGTGGATCAGGTCACTTGAGGAGCGTTCGTTCGTCGGTACGGAGTCGCGCCTGAATACGATCTTCGATCTCTTGCGGCAGATGACGTTCGGGACGGAAACCGATCCGGAGGCGCGGCTGGCTGAACTCAGGCGGCGCCGTCACGAAATCGACCTGGAGATCGAGCGGGTTGAGGCCGGCGAGGTGGATGTTCTGGACAGCGCGGCGCTGCGGGACCGTTATCAGCAGGTGACCGATACGGCGCATGGGCTTCTGGCTGACTTCCGTGAGGTCGAGGCGAATTTCCGGGATCTGGACCGCGATCTGCGGAGCAAGATCGCGGCTTGGGACGGGGCCAAGGGTGAACTGCTGGATGAGGTGCTGGGCAGCCGCGAGAGCATCGCGGAGTCGGACCAGGGCCGGACTTTCCAGGCGTTCTACGACTTCCTGCTCGCGCCGAGCCGTCAGGACGAGCTCAAGGCGCTGCTGGCCGAGGTCGAGGCGATGGAGGCCATCGACGAACCCGATCCGCGCATGCGACGTATGCCCCGGGACTGGCTGGAGGCCGCCGAGCGTACCCAGGCCACCGTGCGGCAGCTGTCGGATCAGCTACGCCGATTCCTCGATGACCAGGTGCGCTCGGAAGACCGCCGTGTCCTGGAGCTGGTACGCGCGATCGAGACCCACGCACTGGCGCTGCGAGACGTGCCGGGTGTGGATCTGGTCGCCGAGATCGACACAGCGGCCCCGGCCATCGCGCTTCCGATGGAACGGCCGTTGTATACGCCGCTGGTCAAGACACCGATCGACAGCACTGGCATCGAAGCGGGGGACGAGGAGTTCGCCGCCGACGCGCTGTTCGAGGCGGTCTACGTCGATCCCGCTCGGCTCACGGCAGCCGTCCACGACGCCCTCGGCGCGCGCACGCAGGTGTCCTTGGCCGAGACGCTGCGTGAGCACCCCCTGGAGCAGGGGCTTGCCGAGTTGGTCGCCTACTTCGCGCTGCCCGACGACGGGTTCGCCACGGTCTTCGACGACCACCGCCAAGAAGAGATCACGTGGATCGGCGAGGACGACGTCCAGCAGGTCGCCACCGTGCCCGTCGTTACCTTCGCCCGCATCAACCCCGGCATCGCCTGGGCCACCGACCAGAAGAAGGAGGGGCGATGACGACGCCTTCCACTCCCGCCCCACAGCCGTACACCCTCTCCTTGCCGGTCAACCAGTTGCTGAAGGGTCCGCTCTTCCGGGACCAGCACGAGCGGGCCTGGGACGCGCTGGTGCACCTGAGTGCTCGGGTGAAGGACTACGTCGAGGTCATGGGGCTGCGCGTGGTGATCGACGAGATGGAGGGCTACGCCTTCCTGCAGTCGATGCCCGACGACGAGGACGCTGTCCGGGACCCTCGCATGGCGCCGCCGCGGTTGATTCCGCGCCGTTCACTGTCCTACCCCGTCAGTCTGCTGATCGTGCTGCTGCGCAAGCGGCTCGCGGAGTTCGACGCCAGCGCCGACGGCACCCGCCTCATGATCACCCGGGACGAGATCGTCGAGATGATCCGTACGTTCCTCCCGGCCAGCAGTAACGAGGCGCGCCTGGTCGACCAGATCGATGGCCACATCAACAAGGTGGTGGATCTGCAGTTCCTGCGCCGCGCCCGCGGACAGGAGCAGCTGTTCGAGGTGCAGCGGATCATCAAAGCTTTCGTCGACGGGCAGTGGCTCGCCGACTTCGAGACCAACCTGGCCCAGTACGCGGCCTCCCACATCGTTCAGGAGAATACGCAGTGATCCCCGTTCAGTCTGGCCCTGCCGACCCGCCCATCCCCGCCACCTTCGCCGCGGCCGGGTTTCGGCTGGAGCGCCTGGAGGTCTACAACTGGGGCACGTTCGACAAGCACGTGTGGTCGTTCGGCCTCGCCGGCGCCAACGCGCTGCTGACCGGGGACATCGGTTCCGGCAAGTCCACCTTGGTGGACGCGATCACCACCTTGTTCATGCCCGCCCGCAGGATCGCCTACAACCGGGCTGCCGGAGCGGAGAGCGGCGAGCGCAGCCTGCGCTCCTATGTGCTGGGCCACTACAAGTCCGAACGCAACGAAGAGACCGGTGCCACCAAGCCGGTGGCGCTGCGCAAGCCCGGCAGCTACTCGGTCATCCTGGGCGTGTTCCACAACGCCGCGCTGGAATTGACCGTCACGGTGGGCCAGGTGTTCTGGCTGCCTGACGCCAACGCCACCAGCCCCGAACGGCTGTTCCTGGTCGCGGATCGGGCCCTGTCCGTGGCCGGTGACTTCGCGGACTTCGGCACCGAAGTGCGGGCCCTGAAGAAGCGCCTCGAAGCCAGCGATGTCCGTGTCCACAAGTCGTTCCCGCCCTACAGCAAGGACCTACGGCGCCGGATGGGCATCGAGTCCGAGCAAGCCCTGGAGCTCTTCCACCAGACGGTGTCGATGAAGTCGGTGGGCAGCCTGGACGACTTCGTGCGCAGCCACATGCTCGAGCCGTTCGACGCGGCCGCGATGACCGACAACATCGTCAGCCACTTCGACGCCCTGACCACCACCTACAACTCCGTGCAGCGCGCCCGAGCCCAGATCGAAGCCCTCACCCCGCTGCTCGCGGACTGTGACACCTACGAGGACCTGGCCGCCCGGATCGAGGAAGCCGAGGCCGAGCAGGCTGCGCTACGGTACTTCATGGCCGCGCGTACGGCGGTTCTCCACGAGGCCGAACGCGCCGAGATGGAACGGTCGCTGATGCGTCTGGAGGGTGAGAAGAAGGCTGCCCAGGAGGAGCTGGAGCGCCTGCGCGGCCAGGAACGCCGGTGGGAACTTGAGCGTGAGGGCCTGGGTGGCGGGCGCCTTGGCGAACTGAAACGCCAGATCGAGGAGGCGGAGCGGCTGCGCATCGCGCGCGAAAGGCTCGCCCGCGACCACGCCCACCTGCTGAAACAGGCCGGACTGGCCCCGGTCAGTGATCAGGCCCAGTTCACCGACCGCCTTGAGGAGATCTCCCGGGCCCAACACGACGTCGCCGCGGACAAGAAGGAGACGCGAGCGGCCCTGGAGAAGCTCGCCGTTCAGGCCGATCGCCTTCACCAGCAGGCCCAGGACATCAACGAGGACCTGGTCAGCCTGCGTTCCCGCCGCAGCAACATCCCCCGCAAACAGCTTCAGGTTCGCACCCTCCTGTGCCAGGAACTCGGTATCGAAGAAAGCACGCTGCCCTTCGTCGGCGAACTCATCCAGGTCCGCGACGAAGAACAGACCTGGGCCGGCGCCGCCGAGCGGCTACTGCGCAGCTTCGCACTGTCCCTCGTCGTCCCCCAAGGCCAGTACGCCCGCGTCTCCGAGTGGATCAACGACCACCACCTGGGCACGAAGCTGGTCTACTTCCGCGTCCCCGACCACACCCCGGCCCGGCGCACGCCGCCGGCCCCTTCGACCGCGCTGTTCACCAAGCTTGAAATCCGCGGCGACTCGCCCTTCGCCGAGTGGCTGGCCGGCGAACTCGAACGACGTGCCTCGCACACCTGCGTGGCCACCATGGACGACTTCCGGAACGCCGAACTCGCCCTGACCGCACAGGGTTTGATCAAGGGGGCGCGGGGCCGCCACGAGAAGAACGACACCACCCGCATCGACGACCGCAGCACCTACGCGCTCGGCTGGACGAACCAGGCAAAGATCGATGCCCTCCTGGACCAGGCAGGCAAAGTCCATGCAGCCCAGCGCGAGACGGCCGACATGAAACGCGGCCTGGAAGGTGCTCACGAGGGTGCCATCACCCGCGACAAGGTCCTCGATCGGCTGGCGGCCATGGGGGAGTTCAGCGAGATCGACTGGCCTTCCGTCGTGCGGCACATTGCCGAGCTGACCGAGGAGAAGCAGCGCCTGCAGGCCGACTCCAAGGACCTGAACGAACTCACCCGCCAACTGGACAAGATCGCCGGTAAAATCAAGCAGCAGGAAGCGGCCTACGCGAGCGCGACACAGAGCTGGGGCCGCATCGACGGCGAACGCGACGCCGCCGAATGCGCCCGCGACGAAGCACGCGCCATCCTCGCCGAGCCGGCCGCCACCGACGCCCAAGCCCACTTCCCCGCCCTCGAACACCGCCTGACCGAAGCCCGACTCACCTGCGCCACCGCCCAGGAGTGCATCCGCGCCGAGACCCGGCTGCGCGAGGAGGGGACGGCGCGAAAGAACCGGTGGAGCAAGGAGCAGACCCGCCTCGCCCAGGCGATCGCCTCCCAGATGCGCACCTTCCGCACCGACTACCCGGCCGAGACCAACGAGCTCGACGACTCCGTCGCCTCCGCCGCCGGCTACCGCGCCCTGCACCGCCAGCTCGTCGCCGACGACCTGCCGCGCTTCGAAGAGCAGTTCCGCACCTACCTGAAGACCAACGTGATCCGCGAAATCGCAGGATTCCACGCGCAGTTGAACAACTGGGCCGATGAGATCGGCGAACGGATCACCACCATCAACGAGTCGCTGGCCGACATCGACTACAACCCGGGCCGCTACATCATGCTCCAGCCCGAGAAGACCCCCAACACCGAGATCCGCGACTTTACCGCCGAACTGCGCGCCTGCACCGACGACGTCCTCTCGGGCGACGACTCCGACCTGTACTCGGAAGAGAAGTTCCACCAGGTCCAGCGCCTGATCGAACGCTTCAAGGGCCGCGAAGGCCACACGGATGCCGACCGAGCCTGGACCAGGCGCGTCACCGACGTGCGCTACTGGTTCGTCTTCAGCGCCAGCGAACGCCGCCGCGAGGACGACAGTGAGTACGAGGTGTACTCCGACTCCGGCGGCAAGTCCGGCGGGCAGAAGGAGAAACTCGCCTACACCATCCTGGCAGCCTCCCTCGCCTACCAGTTCAAGCTCGACACCACCGCCAGCAGGAGCCGCACCTTCCGTTTCGTGGTCATCGACGAAGCCTTCGGCCGCGGCTCCGAGGAATCCGCCCGCTTCGCCCTGGACCTCTTCAAGCGCCTGGGCCTGCAACTCCTCATCGTCACCCCACTGCAGAAGATCCACGTCATCGAGCCGTATGTGTCCGCCGTCGGCTTCGTCGACAACCCCACTGGACACCACTCCCGCCTGCGCACCCTGACTATCGCCCAGTACCGCCGAGAACGCCTCGCCCACGCCCTGACCGCCGGACAGCCCGCCACCGGACAGGACCACTGACATGGCGGCCACCTCCACCTCCACCTGGACCACACCCCGCGACGTCATCGCCCGCCTGCGCAAACGCTGGGAGCGCGGCGAGTTCCTCAGTCGGGTCGCCGCCGGTACGGACTTCGACCCACTCGCCATTCCCCTGCGCGGCCCGAAGGCCGGCGACATCACCCAGCACTACGACGACGTCCTCGCCTGGGCCACCTCATGGGCCCCTGACAAACACCGGCACCTGCGCATCGAGTACCGGAAGCTCGGCGGACGCCTCGCCGGCGTGAACAACGCCCCCGCCCGGGCCTGGATCGACCACCGCGACGACCTGTTCCAACTCCTCGGCGTCACCAACACGGTCACCCGCTACACGTCCCTCCTGGCCGCCGCCCGCGAGAACCTGCCCCTGCTGGCCGCGTGGATGGCCGAGCACCCGATGAAGGTCGTCCAGCGGGAAGTCGACTGGCCCCGCCTCCAGGCCACGGTCCGGTGGATCACCGACTACCGCGGCCCGGCCGTCTACCTGCGCCAGCTGGATGTGCCCGGCGTGGACACCAAGTTCATCGAACACCACCGTGCCATCCTGACCACCCTGCTGGAGCACTGCCTGCCTGAGGACTGCATCAACACCGAGGTCGCGCGCACCGACTTCGCCGCCCGCTTCCGCTTCCTGCGCAAGCCCGCCTACCTACGGTTCCGGATACTGGGTGGCGCCTCGCCGAGTGGCTTCAGCGAACTCACCGTGCGCGCAGACGAGTTCACCGTGCCGCCCCACGGCATCACGACCGTGTACGTCGTCGAAAACGAAACCACCTACCTCGCCTTCCCCGACCAGCCGCACAGCATCGTCATCCACGGCGGCGGCTATGCCGTCACTCAACTGTCTGCCCTGGCCTGGCTGCACGACGTACGCCTGGTCTACTGGGGCGACCTGGACACCCACGGCTTCACCATCCTCGACCGGCTCCGCCGGGCCTTCCCGCACACCCAGTCCATCCTGATGAACAGGCGCATTCTCCTGGAGCACCGAGGGCAGTGGGTGAAGGAAGATGTCCCCGCCCACGAGCACCTCGGGACGCTCACACCGGACGAAGCCGACGTCTACGACAGCCTTGTGGACGGGGAGTTCGGCCACCACGTGCGACTTGAACAGGAACGCGTCCGGTTCCACCTGCTCGAGGACGTCCTGGATGGTCTTCGCTAGGCGCCAGGCTTCAGCCGGGGCGCTGCCGAAGGGGAGCATTGCCGACCACATGTCAACACTGGCGCATCAGCGAACACGGAGGCGGCCTCAGCATCGGGGCGGACCTTGGGCTGTGCGGGCGCACGGCAACGCGCTGATGTGAGGAACCAGTTCGCACGAGTGGCGGTGTGCTTCACCTGGCCGCTGCTCGAGGCGCGGGCCGTTGTCAGAGGGGGTCGCTACTGTCCGGCGCATGCCGAAGAAGAGGAAGAAGAAGCCGCCGTCGCGGGCCCGGCGCACCGGTGGGGTTGCCCCGCACGAGCAACTGCCCTCCGTGATCGAACTCGGTGGCCCGCGGGTGCCGTCGCGAGGGTGGACCTTTCAGGCGTTGGTCGACGCGGGTCGGGAGTCCGGCCAGCCACTCTTGGAGTTCACGGCGCAGCCTCCCGCCGGATACTCATCCGATTTCGTCCCGCAGGTCGATTCCCCTCGGGCGCCGCTCCAAGCGGGGTGGTACCTGCGGTCCGACCTGGCCGTTCCGGTCTACCTGTGGGTGTTTTCCGAGGGTCAACTCGCTGGCGATCCAGGTGCGTTGGATCTGCGGCGACGGGGGTTCACCTTCTACGTGGCGCACTCGGTGTGTACGCACGGAGGAAGTGACGGCGCCTATGCCAGCGCGGAGGACTTGGAGGCGTGGACTCCGATTGTGGCGCCGGACCCGAGCATCGTGGACGCCGACAGGTATGGCCACGCGCCCGTCTATCGCACGCCTGCGGTACGGCGGCTGCCCCCGGGTTCTCCCCGCACGGTGGGAGTGCTGGATGTGGACTATGCACGGGTAGCGGGCCGGAGCCTGCCCGAGCGCTGGGATATCGACGTCGTCGGCTTCTTGGTGATGGAACGACAGGACGCCGCCGACATGCCGGGACAGGAATTCTGGCGGCAAGCAGCCTTTCACACGTTCCGAGATCAGAATCTGTCGGACCTCCGTGCCGCAGCCGGAGACGTCGACCTGATCATCGGCCACAATCTCTTCGACGGCGACTACCGATGCCTGCGGACCTACGGCGACGTGGTGGACGTCGGCGTGCTGGCCGCGAAGACGGTGGACACGCTGTATGCCGCCCGTCATGTGGTCGGCGGCGGTGCATCTCGTGCGGCGCGTCTGGACCTCACCACCTTGGCGGGCGCCCAGGGACTGCGGGAACGGGCGAAGACAGCGTCCCGGACCGAGGCCCACCGCGGCATCCGCACCATCTCTGACGCGGAGGAGCGCTGGTTCTTCCAGCCCATTTCTGATGACTGCGAACTGATGCTGGAGCTGTGGCTCGAACTGGTCACCAGCCGACGCCTGCGCAGCGTCCTCCCGTCGGGTGAAGCGGTGGAGTACCCGGTCCGCGAGGACGATCTGCGGCTGCTGCTGGAGCCGCAACTCGCCCCGGACACGTTCACGAACCTGCTGACGACGAAAGGCACCGTCTACCCCCTGCAGGGCGCGGCGCGCAATGAGAGCGTGGCCCGGATCCACCGCGAGATCGAACAGCAGCGGGCCGACGGCACGCTGGCCAATCGCCACCCTGCCGCCGCGCACCGCCAGCGCTGTATGGCACCCAGCGACACGGGGGGACGGCAGTGCGACCAGCTCATCGAGGCGACGCAGACGTATTGCCGTACCCATCGCACCAAGCGGCGCTGCCGAGGGAATCCGGCCCTCAACGACGCCTGCACCGCCATCGCCCACGGCGATCTGGCGCATTGCCTCTGGCACCGTATGACCGCGCTCTACGTGCCACAAGGGCAGCGAATCGTCGAGGACTTCACCCTCGCTCTGCCGCTTCGCGGCTGGGAGCGGGGCAGCGACTGGGGATACGACACGGGGACGCGTTCGTTCTTCGCGAGGCTGTACCGCAACGAGGCCGACTCGTCCGGCTCACCGACCGTATGGCTTTCGGGCACTGATCCCGACCTCGGCAACGTGGTCGCGCTCACGGACGCCGTGCAGAAAGCGACCGGGGCGTCCCGGCAGGACGTCGTGGCAGCCCTGACAGCGGATCGGACGTCACCCCGAGAACGCGCCGTGATCACACAGGACTGGGAACCGGTCGGGTGCAACCGTCCCTGCCCGTGCGGCACCGCGGACTGTGGCCACGGCGCACCGTGCCCGAACGACGAGTGCAGCGGTCACGACGTCCATACGATGCGCAACCCTCGCACCGAAACGGACGTGACAGCGTGGCAGGACCATTTCGACTGCTGCGAGGGCTGCTCCGGCAGCTTCCTGGACATCTCACTCCCGGAGCGCCCCTGGGGCGAGACGCACGACGACGGCACCGTGACCGTGTACGCCGGGGTGTCCCACTACGAGCTCGGTGTCTACCTGTAACCGCGTGCAGTCGTGGCGGACCAGTGCAGCGACCCGGGGCCGGCGGATGTCCGCGACCGAGCTGAACGGCGGGCCGGCTTGGCCCGGACGCCGTTCGCTGAGTGCCGCAGGTCAGCGGTGGCGCCAGGTTTGGCGCAGGCGCAGGACTTCGGCGGCCCAGTGGGCGGGAAGGTCTGGTTCGGGTATGCGTTCGCGGCCGAGGCTGAAGCGGACGTGGCGGTAGAGCCAGTGCAGCGAGGCGTCCGAGCTCGCGACGAGTGTGGACAGCAGCGGTTCACCGACCGGTGTATCCCGGTCGACAGCGACCAGGAGTTCACCTTGGTCGTCCGGGTGCAGGTGCGGCAGCCCGCCCGCCATCCGCAGCCGCAGGTCACCCCACGTCAGAAGTGACCCGCCGCTGCGCGCCGCGTCCTTGAGGACGTCCCGGGCGATGGTGGCCAGCTTGTCGATGGTCTCGATCGGCAGACGGTCCGGGGGAGACGGTGCCGTGGCCTTGGGACCGGGGACGGCCCTTGCCGGGTCCGCCGCGCGCGGTGCGGCACGACGCGGCGCGCTCGAGGCGCGGGCCTTGAGCTGGCGCTTCCACCGCTTGACCTGAACCTCTTCGAGCACCGGTAGGCGCCGGTCCAACTGACAACGCAGCGAGCTGATCTCGTCAAGGAATGCGGCGAGTTGCTCGGTGGCCAGGCCGTTGTCGGCACGGCCGAGTTCGGCGAGGACTTGACGGATACGGTGCAGGATCGGGTCCGAGTTCGGATCCTGTTTCTGGCACCACGCCTTCACCTCGCGCATCAACGGCGTGTAGGTGGCACGGTCTTCGGGCGACAGACGCCGGCCGTAGATGGGTCCGGCCAAGTGGCGCGCGGCCTGGACCGCAGCTAGGTCGCCGGTCTCCTGCGCGGCACGGATCTCCGTCACGAGCCACGCGAACTCCGCTCGGGCTTCTGCGAAAGCGGCAGACTCGGAAGGCGGCGCGCCGCTGGGTGACGGGTGGGTCGCCGACAGGGGGGCTCCCTCGTCTGGAGTCACCGATTCGCCGTTGACCTGGGCTTCCAGGCGGGTGAGCGCCGTGTGGAGGTCCTGCGGCAGGGGTCCGGGGCAGCGTCGCTTGAGAATCTTCGAGTGGGCCAGGGCACTGCGCAGGGCGAGAGGCGTGGGGGCGGGGCCGGCCGTCGCGAGATCGGCGAACAAGGTGCGCAGCGCCGCGTGGGCGGCTGCTGCTTCACGGGTGTTGATCCAGGTCTGCAGGTCGGTGCGGAGTAGTAGGAGGTTCTGCCGTGGCTCACCGGACAGGCGATCCGTGGCGATCCGTGAGACCTCCTTGCGGATCCGTCTGGCCTCGTTCAGGTCGTCGGCATCATGGGCCTGCTTGAACAGCTGCGTCAGACGGGCGATGTCTGCTGTCGCCTGTGCCTGGAACGTGCGCTGGTCCTTCCCCGGCGAGACGGGGCTCTTCGCGGCGGCGGGCGGGACGGCGGGCGTGCTTTTCTTCGGGGGAGCAGACGTCGGCAGAGGGTGGCCAATGAGGCGGTCGAGGTCGCTCAGGAGCCGCTCGCTCTCGCGTTGCCACGCGCGCAGCTCCTGCCTGCGTTGCCGGACAGTCTCATAGAGCCGTTGGTGCTGTTCGCCGTCCTTGACCGTGGTGGCCAGGCGGGCGGCGCGGCGGCCGGTGGCGCGGGGCAACGTGGCACGGCCCACGGCCAACTGGGCCTTGAGGAGGGTCAGTTGTTCCTGGGCAGCCCGCGCTTCCGCGGGGCGGGGCGCCTCCGCAATGGCAGCCGATGCCGGTGGGGGAGGAGTGCGGTGGCCGTACGCCGTATGCGCAGCGCGGATCTGCTCGTCGCTCCACCGGTACAGCGCGGACTCCGAGGCCGGGGCGGTGACTTGGAGCAGGCGCAGCACGGTGGCGAGATAGGACAGGGGACGACCGGAGGGCGCGCGGACCAGGACGCACAACAGCGACCGGTTCTGATCTCGCGGCTTGTCGACCTCCACGAGGAGGTCCCGGCGCTTGGGATCGGGCAGGTGCGCGAGATCCAGGCCGACCCGCTCGGCCAGCTGATTCCACGTGGTGGTGGCCCCCTCCCGCGCCACGTCTTCGAGAGCCCGCCGCAACAGTGTGGCGGTGCGGCTGCCCTGGGACTGCACCGGAACGGTGGGGGTCGGAGCGGGCCGCGTGGCGGGCTTCGGCGCGGGCAGGGGCTCGTCCAGGGCGACGGGGGGACGCCACAGGCCGGTACGTTCCGCGTCCAGGCCCTTGAGCTGGATGAGGCTGTCCGCGCGCACCGCCCAGCGGGTGTTCTCACCCGGCCGGTCGGCTTCGGTGACCAGCAGGCGCACCGCGCCCGCCAGCCGGTACACGTACTGCTCGGTGGGGCGGGGTGTGTCGTGGGGCAAGGACAGCTGGGCCCTGAGGATCCGGTGTCCGGTCGGTTTGATGAAGCCGGATATCAGGTACCGGCCGCCCTCCACGAGGGGCGAGTCGGTGTCCGGCCGGGCCTCGCCGTCGATCGCGAAGACGATCTCGGCGCCGCGCAGCGGCAGGCTGCCGGCCACAGCGTCGTAGCGCGCGGCGCCCTCGCGGATCAGCCCGCGGTTACGCAGTTTGTCGAGGTCGGGGGTGATCAGGCCGTCGCCGGTCATCCGGCACCGCTCGAGCGGGGACCAGGCGACGGGGCGGTTCTCGGTGACGGTGCCGATCAGAACCCGGCGGCTGTTGCCGTCGGTTTCGCACCGCACCCGCAGGGCATAGCCGTAGCGGGCCGTCATATCCCGGGTGATGGCGCTCTCCAGCCCGAAGACCCACTCGACGTGCCCTTCCTTGGCGGCCAGGCTGTCCGCCGTTCCACGCCAGCTGCGGTAGTCGTTGGGCCGCAGCTCGAAGCGCAGGCGTTGATTCGTGGCACGCAGCACGAAGTCCACGGCATCCCCGGGGCCGTGCCCGAGGCTGCACAACTCGGCCTGCGCCGCGTGCCCCTGGCCCGCCAGCCACTGCGTCACGTGCACCTTGACGAACAGGTGATCGGCGCTGTCGACGCCGTTGGCCTTGCGATGACAAGCCGCCCGGCTTCCGTCGCGGTCCGGGAAATGGGAGAAGTGACAGACCTTCGTTTCGTAACGCTTGGTCATCAGCCGCTCGCCGCAGCCACCGAGCAGCGTCCCGCACCAGAAGTCGTCCTTGCCGAACTGGCGGCGGAACTCATCCAGATTGTGCGGCTCCTCGGGCAGGATGACCGGCTGGTCCGAATCCCGGCCTCCCATGACCGCCGTCTGGACGAGACGGAAGTCGATCTGCGCCACCAGCAGTTCCTCCGAAAGCAGTCAGCACCCATCCACCCAAGGAGGCACACACCCGGCGCGAACACCGCGCCCCGGAGCACCCCTGGCGCCTGCGCAGTCACACACGTCCCGACGGTGCAGCGACGTCTTGGGCCACCCGATGAGATTATCTGCCGCGTCGGACGATGCGTCAGGTGTGGTGTGCATTGCCTCCCGGAAATTCCTTGGCGGGCTCCGGTGAGTTGTCTTGCGCGGCGCGTCGGCCTACCGGCTTCGATTCCGTATCGAGCACCCAACCTCGTGGAGGAGCTGGAGGAAGCCGACGAGGGAACCCGCGTAGTAGTTCTGGGACTTGCGGCTGGCAGGTTACCCAGGATGAGGGTTTGAGGCCGCCCGTGCGATGGCCGGTGAGGGGCCGCTGGTAGGGCGGGCCACTGGGCTGTCCGTCCATGCCGGTCACGGGTGGGCGAGGAGCCAACTCATCGTGGTCCCGTCCAGAGCAGGTTCACTGCCGGTTCGGACGAAGTCTCCAGGGAGCGGTCGGGTCATGCGGTCGCACTGGGGGCAGTGGGACGGTTGCGTAGCACCGTTCGGGGCGGGGGTCTGACTCATGACGCCTTTAACCGAAGTGTCTTGTCACGGACATGCCGACTGCCGTTGCGGGTGGTGCCTGCTGTCACCGAGCCACAGGGCGTGTCCCAATAGGGGCCTTGCCGTCTTTCAGGCGCCATCACGGTTCAGACCGCCCGACAGGCAGGTGGTGCCGGCCCCTCAGCACATCACCACGCCGGTGGCACACCATCATGACGACCAGACAGCGCAGCACCTCTTCTGGCTAGCACAGGCCCGCCTGCTCCGGGCGAGGGCGTCTTGGGCGTGGACACGCACGGCGAGGTTCATGTCGCCACTGTGGTCTGCCCACTCGGCCAGATCCTGGGCGCCAAGTCCTTTCCGGCCACGGCGGTCGGCTATCGCCGGCTGCTCGCCTGGGCCCGCAAGTCAGGCACGGCGCGGCGGGCCGAGGTGGAGGGCACCGGTACCTTCGGAGCGGGTCTGTCGCGCTACCTGCTGGCGCAGCATGTCGTGGTGTTCGAGGTGAACCGGCCCGACCGCTCGGCCCGCCGTCCGTGGCCCTTCCCGTCGCCCTCGCCGACGAGAACATCGACGCCCTCTACGCCTCCACACACCAACGCACCCAGCTCACAGCCGCCCCACCCGCAGAAACCCGCGGGTTGCAAGTACCTGTCCGCGACGGAATTCATGAAGTCTCATGGGCGCCATGGTCGCGTCTCCCTGGAGATTCGGGCAGAGGGCCACGTCTTCAAGAGCAAGCCAGCACGGGGCTCCGGCGCTGTCCGAGAGCGCTTCATGTGAGGGCCAGCGTGTTGAGGCGCGCTCGCGTGAGTGCCACGTAGAGGGCGCGATGGTCTGCCTCCGTAGGGTCGAGGCCGAGCGCAAGAGCCGAGATGTCTGCGGTGCTCAGTTTTATGGCCACCGTGTTCCACTCTCGACCCTTGGACTGGTGGCATGTAAGGCCAGGGACCAGCTGGTCATCTCCGAGCCGAAGCTGTAGACGGGTCAGTGCCAGGAGGGGGTTTCGTGCGTAGCGCTGTGGAGCTAGCGCGGGAATGAGATCGGTCAACCCATCCGAGAGACTCTGCCATACCTGCCGAGACGGGGCGCCGTCTTTCAGGTGAGAGACGGCATCTTGCAGGCAGGGGTGCAGAGTTGTTGCTAGATCCTCCTTCTCCAGACCCAGCGTGGCCAAAGCGTCGTGCAGAAATACTGCCTGCAAGCCGAGCACATGCTGGGTGATCTCGTTAAGAAGCAGTGTGCATATCGCTTCCTGGACTTGGCCGACGCCAGGCTTGATGGCAAGGGGGAGTACGTGCGGATCGGCGCCCCAAAGCGCCTGCCATCTATGTGCAATGACCACATCAGCGTCCTGAGCGAGGCCCGGGGCCAGTTGCACGGGCATTTGCCGGCGCAGCTGCCTCGCGAGTGATGCCTGCCTGTCGCTTCCCCACCGGAATGATTCGTCCAGGCGGTGTGTGGTGAAGCCGTTCTCGCTGATGTATGTCGTCATCGCCGCGGGACGTGCGCCTCTGAACTGGTAGAGGGCTTGCCACGGGTCCCCGACCAGAGTGAGTGACCTGCACCCTGACGCGGCCAGCGAGAAGATGTTTCTGTCCAGGTCATTAGCGTCGAATACCTCGTCCACTATCAATGATCGTATGGTGGTCTCGAAGTAGGAGGTCAGTGCTTTCCTTGCCTCGCCGGTTGAGAGGGCTCCTTGCAGGGCCTCCCGTACGTTGTCGTGCGTGCATCTGCCCTCAGAGATCGCTTGCCTGAAGTCCGTGAGGGAGGGGTGGCTTGCGGACTGAGATTCGTCAACGGTCCTGATGACGACCTGTCCGCTGTCGACGCTCAGAACGGGCCTTATGCGCCCGGGTTTCGCGGGGAGGGCCGTTCGCCATGTGTCCAGGACCTCGAGGTCGGTGTGACCGCCTGGCCACTGGAGGACGCCCTCTTGGAGGAGGTGGAAGAGAAGGTCGCACAGCAGGGTGTCCAGGGTCACGATGCGGTGCGGCCAGGTCACTGATGACGGGCCCCAGTACCGGATGACGCGGTTTCGCAGTTCCTCGGTGGCTGACCGTGTGAAGCTGACGGCTACGACTGCCCGCCGGTCGGTGGTGGCGGCATAGCGGTGCAGTCCGAACCGCAATGCTGACACTGTGGTCTTTCCCGAACCAGGCGCTGCTTCCACGTACACACGGGCGTGTGGACTGCCGCTAGCCATGAGCTGTCGCTGCGTGAGGCTGTTGATCCCCGCGTTGGGCCTAGGCATTGCTCTGTGCTCCCGGCCATTGCCCGGGTTTCGCTACTCGTGCGGTGGGCCAGCCTCCAGGACCACGGTCCACCGCGTGGTCCTGCCGCGCCGGACGTGCGAGGAGTAGATCGTCCCAGCGCGTTGCCTCCTCCCCAACGACGATTGCCGGCTCGGACTCTGCCTCCTCCGGGTCGGGTTCGTGCTCCTGCCAGAACGCCGGCTCGTCGAGGTCGTCCCAGTCGATAGGGTCCGGAATCTCATCCCAGATGATGTCCGGCGCAAGCCAGGCGGGCGGTTCCGTGACATCTTCGTCGGCCGCGGGATCGGTGGCGACGGATTCCGGGGCAGCGGGATAGAGGAAGTCGAAGAGATTCCTGAGGTGGTCGGGTACGCGGACGGGCGCGAGGTCGTCAGCCTGCGCACGGTCGGTGTCGGTGGCGTCACGCAGCAGGGCGGCGAGCGTCAGGGCGAACTCAGCCTTTCTCCGTGCGCCTCGCCCTTCCTTGGCTCCTTCATCTCCGTCCTTGCCCGTTCGTCGGCTCCCGAAGTAGGCGCGGACACTCTCGACGGTGACTTCGGCTAGCGGGTGCTCCGGGTCGACGGATTGCTGGGCTGCTGCGATGAGATGCTCGTTGCCCGGAGTGATCGCCGGTTCAAGTGTGGGGTGGCTGATAAAGGCTTGGACGATAGAGGGATCGTGCTCGGCGAGCCACTTGGGCGAGTCTCGTGCGATGTCGAAGGGCAGGTCGCTGTCGCTGTCGCGGAGGATGGCCAGCTTCGTGCACAGCTCTGCGCCGTGTGTCGCCAGGAGGCGGACAGCCCATTGACCGACCTTGGTGCCCATGGGGACGATGCTTAGGGCATCAATGAAGGCTTGCTTCGCATCATCGTCTGCGGCCCAGGCCCGGCCGAACTCTCGTACCACGGCACCTTCTGTCACCCCTTCGACCAGAAGCAGGCGTTCAGCGAAGAGTGCTGATGAACGGCTCGTGTCGAGGTGCAGTCGGGTCATTCGCAGCGTGGCCTCGCGATGCTGGTGCGGGACGACGTCTCTCACGCAGCGACTGATGCTTCCCTGCTCCGTGCGGCGTACGACGACGAGTTCTTCCGGGTCGCAGGCGGTGATGATGTCGGTCGCATGACTGGAGAGGATCACCTGCAGCTCAGGTCGCGCCTTGACGGTCCTGCGCAGGTAGCGGACCAGCGAGTGCTGCAGCTGGGGGTGGAGGTGCGCTTCGGGCTCCTCGATGACGACCGTTGCGTGGAAGGGGGCCGTGGAGAAGAAGGAGTCTTCCTCCGATGCTGCCTCGGCTTGGGCTTGGACCAGGTTCTCGAAGGCTTGCCGAGCCTGCTCCTCCTCGGAGAGGGGCTCCCCGTCTCCGAGCCTTTCCAGTGGGTCCTTCGTTTCGATGGGCGTTTCGGTGGAATCGGGTATCGCCGCTAATGTCACCGCGATGTGCAGCAGGTTCACATACCCCAGTCCGGAGACCTCCAGGGGACGGGCCTCGGAGCGGCCTTCGACGACGGCGAGCATGACTTCCAGCACGCGCGCAAGGTAGGTGTCGTCGATGACTTGGCCACGGATGTAGGGCCACTGCGGACTCACTCCGGCGGACAGCTTGCCCAAGTGTTCGCCGATTCGTGCTTCTACGGCGTCGATCAGGCTGTCTTTGGCAAGGTCCTCCAGCAGCCGGGAGGCACGGGCCCGTAGAGCCACCAGGTTGCGACTGCCGTGGAGTTCCTGCTGTCGGGCTCGCAGCAGCTCGACCAGGATGCGTGCCTCGCGTCGGGCCAGTTCGTCCAGCGGATGGCGCCAGGCGGGCAGGTATATGAGTTTGAACTTATCCAGCTTTGGGGCAATTCCGTGCTTGTTGGCCAGCCGGGAGGTGACCGTTCCCAGCTGTCGGTGCAGGGAGACACTCCAGGATTCAGCGTCTCCACCGAGGCGTCGGTGGCCCGTGGTGTGAAGCTCGCGCCCAAG
The DNA here is from genome assembly GCF_055581605.1 of Streptomyces sp. NPDC031418. Taxonomy (NCBI): domain Bacteria; kingdom Bacillati; phylum Actinomycetota; class Actinomycetes; order Kitasatosporales; family Streptomycetaceae; genus Streptomyces; species Streptomyces sp. NPDC031418. The sequence continues at coordinate 1,633 of NZ_JBVIJC010000012.1, read as the reverse complement.
CCGCCCTTCCGCTTCGAGGGTCTCTCCCAGCGCATAGGTGATGTCGATGCTGCGCTCCACGCCTGCGTCAGGTGGTGCCAGTACAGCTGAAGTCGGCCGCGGCAGAACGGGGAACCGGCTTCCGGGGTGCGCGAGGTAGAGCGCGTCTGTGAGGGTGGTCTTGCCGGCGCCGTTCGCACCGATCAGCACACTGAATCTGCCGGGAAAGGTGCAGCTCAATGGAGTTTCTGCGCTCGCGCGCAGGCCGCTCACCGCAACTCGGCTCAGATGCATGGCAGATCCCCCGATCAGCTCGGTCGCTCTGTGAACATCATCGCTCAGCGTTACGCACGTGCAGGGCCTTTCTGATCGTTGGGGACATCGCATTTCGCTGGGGCGTGCGGGGTGACCGTGTCGGAGGTCTGCAGCTGCGAGGTGACGTTGGGGTGTCAGGTCTCCCGGTGCTCGCTCAGAACAGTTCTAGGTCCGTCTTCAAACGGATCTTGCCCACAGCAGGAACGACGCGAGGGTGACCGCCGCTTCGTAGGAAGCGGCGGTCTTCTCGTATCTGGTCGCGATGCCACGGAAGCCTTTGAGCCGGTTGAAGCAGCGTTCAATGACGTTGCGTCGACGGTAGATCTTCCGGTCGAAGCCGGGCGGCCGCCCACCGCGGTGACCGCGATTGTGCCGGTGCCGCCGTTGGTCGGTCTGCTCCGGGATGGTGTGCGCGATGCCGCGTTTTCGCAGGTAGGCGCGGAAGCCGCGGGAGCTGTAGGCCTTGTCCGCGATGACATGGTCGGGCCGGCAGCGCGGTCGGCCCAGGCCGGTGCGTGGGACCCGGATCCGTTCCAAAAGAGGGCGCGCGCAGACGCTGTCGTGCCGCTGGCCCGGGGTGACCAGCACGGCGAGAGGGCGGCCTTTGCCGTCGCAGGCAAGGTGGATTTTGGTGGTCAGTCCTCCGCGGGATCGGCCGAGGGCGTGATCATCCGGTTCGTCCGGCCGGTGAAGCCCCCTTTTCGGCCGGTGGCGGCGGCGTGCTGGTGGGCGCGCACGATGGTGGAGTCGATCTGCACCAGCCAGTCGATGTCACCGGCCGCGTCGGCCCGAGCCTGGATCTGCTGCAGGGCACGGGTGAACACGCCGTCCAGGGCGTAGCGGCGGAAGCGGGTGTACACCGTCTTCCACGGCCCGTAGCGTTCCGGCAGGTCACGCCAGGAGATACCGGTCCGGATCTTGTAGACCATCCCGTTGATGACCTGCCGGTCTTCCACCCGCGGCCGCCCTGTGGCAGCCCGCGGTATCAGCGGAGCGAGTAACTCCCACTCTTGATCGGTGAGTTCGTGACGGCGTACCACTCAACCATGATCCACCATCTGAGGATCTTTGAAGACGGACCCTAGGGCTGCTCGCCACCTGCTGCTACATCAATGACCGCGCCTTCATGCCCACGGCTATCGCTGCTCGTTATGCCAGATCTTCCGGGTGGCTTCACCTTATGCCGTAAGGGAATGCCTCACTGTATCTCCCGATGTTACTTAGACGTCATTTCACTTGGCTAGTCGGCGGTGGCATATGAGGGTCGCGGCGATGGCTGTGAAGGCGAGGAAGTGTTCCGGCTTGCGCTCGTAGCGGCGGTGCAGGCGGCGGCAGCCGG